>CAZAOI010000241.1:0-5266 GCA_964486705.1 uncultured Oleiharenicola sp.
TGGCGACGTCACCCATGCCCGCAATGGGCTCGTAGGTGTTTCCCGCCCGCCGCAGTCGGATGCCGTCCAGCCACGGGAGCCCGGCCAGCAACCTGCCGCTGAAATTCACCCCGGCGTAAACCACACCGTCCCGGGCCACCAGCAGCTGTTTGGCCTGACCGCCCTCGTTGGTCTGCAACCGGGCAACCGGCGAGCGCTCCTGCAGGGTCACCACCAGTGTGCCGGGAAAACTCCGCGTCAGCACGGCGACGCGGACCTGGCCAAAGGCAAGCAACCGGTCCCGGAGCCCGGCCAGATCGAGCGCCATCAGGCTGGCCGATTTGGGCAGGGCGAGCACCTCGCCCACCCACTTCCGGGTCAGGACGCCATCGGTGATCAGCACCACGTCGCGCACCGGTTCACTGTGCACCGCGGTGGCCAAGGCGGCCCGGTCCGTCTCCCACGAATGCACGACCGAATAGGCGCCCCATCCTGCCAGCGCCGTGAAAACGCAGAGTCCGCCCAATTTCAACCACTCGAGTCTTTGCCGGTTGCGGCCCTGGCGCGACATGGCCAACGGGGTAACTTCCTGGCGGATGTTGCGCCAGGAACGGCCCGGAGGCGCCGCCGTGATGTCGTCGATCGTGGTCATCTGCGCTTGGTCGCCGCCAGGAGGAATCGCTCGACCGCCGGGGTGGTCAGCTCGCGGCACAGCGCCACAAAATCCAAGCCCACGCAGCGCGCGCTCATTGGCAGCAGGCTCGTTTCCTTCATGCCGGGCAGGGTGTTGATCTCGAGCAGATACAGCTCGCCGTCCTCGGAAAGCATGAAGTCGATGCGCGCATAGTCGCGGCAGCCGCAGGCGGCAAAGGCGGTTTCCGCCACCGCCCGGACCTGGACCGCCATTTCCTCCGCCAGTTGGGCGGGCGCAAAATACTCCGTCAGGCCCTTGGTGTACTTGCTCGTGTAGTCAAAGACCCCGGACTTCGGCACGATCTCCACCACGCCCATCGCGCGGCCGCGCAACAGGCCCACCGTCAACTCGCGCCCGATGATCCGCTTTTCGGCGATCCACTCGCCCTGACGCAAACCGCCGAGCGCGATTTCCAGGCCGACGCGGGAATTGACGATTTGCAGGCCGACGCTGCTGCCCTGCCGGTTGGGCTTGAGCACCACCTGGTCGCCCAGCTCCGCGGAGAGCGCGGACGCGGACGGCTTGTTCGCGGCGAGAAAGTTCCGGCCCGGCGCAACCTGCACGCCCATGGCCGACGCCGTCAGCCGAGTGCGCCACTTGTCAAAGGTCAGGTCGCTCGCCCGCGCATCGCACCCGGCGTAAGCAATCCCCGCGGCATCCAGCAGCCGCTGCATGCCCCCGTCCTCCCCGAAAATCCCGTGCAGGGTCGAACAGACAAGGTGCCGGCTCGGGTCAAGCCCGGCCGGCAGCGCATCGGTATCGATCGTGAAAAACTGCGTCGGATGCGTGCACGCCATCGCCAAAGCCACGGCCTTGCCCGAGCCGAGCGAAACCTCCCGCTCGGGCGAAGTACCGCCCGCGAAAATCGCAATGATCGGACCGCTCATAGAACGTCCCTCCATTCCTGTCCGTAAAGCAGCACTTCGGGCTCCAGATCGATGCCGCGGGCGCTTTTCACCCGGGCGCGGATCTTCCGGACCAGGCCGATGATGTCGGCGCTCGTGGCGTGGCCCCGGTTGACAATAAAATTGGCGTGCACCGGCGAAACCTCGGCGTCGCCCACCCGCTCGCCCTTCAAACCGAGTTCGTCGATCAGCCGGCCCGCGGACCCGCCCGGCGGATTTTTGAAAATACACCCGGCGCTCGGCTCGCGGGGCTGCGACTCAACGCGCTTCTTTTGATATACGTCGATCTGCCGGCGGATGTCGTCCGCCTCGGCCCGGGTCGCCGGTTTCAAATACGCCCCGAGCGCGATCGCGGCCTCGAGTTCGGCGCAATGCCGGTAGTCCACGTGCATCGCGGCTTTCGCCATGACCCGCACCTCGCCCTGCCGCGTCATGAGGTGAACCTCGTCCACGACATCGAACATCCAGCCGCCCATCGCGCCGGCGTTCATGCGCAGCGCGCCGCCGACCGAGCCGGGAATCCCCTCGAGAAATTCAAAACCCTGCAAGCCGTGCTTCGTCGCCAGCCCGCAGAGATTTTTCAGGCGCAGGCCCGCGCCGGCCCAGATCCGCCCGTCGGGCTGCGGGGCAAACTGCTGCCAGTTCTCGTGCGTCAGGCTGATGACCAGCCCGTCCACGCCGTGGTCGGGGATGATGAGGTTCGAGCCGCGACCGAGCAGCAACACGGGCAGCCCGTGGCGGTCCGCCGCGAGCAGCAGCTGGCGCAAATCCTCGACCGTGGCCGGCTCCGCGTAAACCCGGGCCGGACCCCCGACGCGCATCGTGGTCTTCGGTGCGAGCATTTCCTGTTCGAGCAGTTTCGTTTCGACTGCCAGGCGCGGTCGCACCGCAGCCAGAAACCGGTTCCACAGCGCAAGTCGCTCCTCCTCGGCCTTGAGCGTGGCCACAAACTGCCGCGCGAGTTGCTCAATATCGCCGGCGCCGACAAACGCGAGCCGGTCGCCGGGCTGCAGCGCCGCCTTGAGCGCCGCCAGCAATCCGGCGGGATCCCCGGGCAGGTAAACCACGTGCGACTCGGCCCCGGCCTTCCGCAGCTCCGCATAGATATCCGCCGAGGTGCCGCCCGCGACCGGCGCTTCGCTCGCGGCATAGACATCCAGCAGATAGAGACTGTCCGCGGCCGCGAGGGCGGCGGCAAACTCGACCTTGAACTGCGCCGTGCGGGTGTAGCGGTGCGGCTGAAAAACCACGACCAGCCGGCCTGGGCCGCGGCGCCGGAAGCTCCCGAGCAGGGCGCGGATCTCGGTCGGGTGATGCGCGTAGTCCTCGTACACCGTGATCGCGGAGGCATGCAGCAGCGTTTGGCGGCGCCGCACGCCCGCGAAACCGGCCAGCGACTGCGCCGCGATCGGCGCCCCAAGGTGCTGCGCCACCGCGAGGGCGGCGGCGGCATTCGCAACATTAAACTCTCCGGTCGCCTGCACCCGCGCCTCCGGAATGGAAAATCTCCCGCCCAACGCGAGCACCAGCCCGCCCGGTTTGTCATATAATAGATGACAACGAAAATCTCCGGTCCGGCCGAAGGTGAAGAGCGGGGCCGGCCGCCGGCCGGCCGCGGCCGAACCGGGCTGGATGGCGGTCTCCAACCGTTGCGCCGCGATCCGGGCCGACTGCGTGCAGGCATCGCTGATGAACACCGCCCCCTTGGTCCGTGCAAACAGGGCGGCGAAAGTCATCTCCAGATCCGCGAGCCGCGCATAATGGTCCGTGTGATCCCAGTCGAGATTCACCGCCACGGTGACTTCCGGAGCGAAACGATCGATCGTGCCGTCACTCTCGTCCACTTCGGCGACGACCCACTCTCCGACCCCTGCCGCAGCCGCGGGCAGGGCGTCGTTCTGAAAGTGTCCGCCGAGAATCCAGCCGCAGGGAAACCCCGCGTGGTGCAGGGCCGTGACCAGCATCGCCGTGGTGGTGGTCTTGCCGTGCGAGCCAACCACCGCCACGAGTTTTTTTTCTTTCAGGATTTCGGCCAGCATTTCGCCGCGGCGCACCTGCAGGCTGCCCAGGTGCGCGGCCCGGCGCCGCGACGGATGGGTCGGCGCCACGGCCGAGGAGTAGACCACGAGTTCGACCGCGTCCGGCAGGACCCCGGCGGGGGTGAGCGTGAGACCCGCGGCGGCGAGCCGGTCGCGCACCGACGGATCCCAGTTGTCGTCTTCGGCGCTGACCGCGAAACCGAGTTGCGCGAGGTAAAGCCCGAGCGGCGCCTGGCCCGTGCCGCCGGCTCCGAGCAGATGAATGCGGCTCACTTCCTGACCAAAAAGTTTGCGACGCTTGCTCACGAGGTGGTGGGAACGGGCGCGTGGCGGAGATGCCGGGCGGGCGGAGTGCCGTTCGCCAGATCCTCCAGATCATGCACAATGGTGTCGATGCCGTTCGCCCGCGCCATGCGGTGCAGGTTGGCCCGAAACTTATTCAGCAGCCAGTCGTTGAAAATCACGTCGAACACTTCCTGGCGGAGCGAGCCCAGGGCCGGTTCTCCGATCACCAAACCACCGCCCTGCTGTTCAAAATAGGTGGCGTTGGCCCACTGGTGATTATCGGCCGCCTCCGGAAACGGCACAAGGACCGCGGGGGTGCCGCAATGCACGAGTTCCGCCAGCGTGCCGGCCCCGGCGCGGCTGAGCACCAGGTCGGCCGCCGAGAGCAGCACGCCCACGCGGTCGGAAAACGGTTCAAACCACGCGCGCACGACCTGGCCATCCCGGGCCCGCAACTCGCGCCGCCCCGGGTGGCCCTTGCCGAGTCCGGTGACCGCATAAACTTGGATTCCCTCCAGCGCGAGCGCCGGCAGATTTTCCTCAACCCAGCGGTTCATGCTGCCCGATCCCTGACTGCCGCCGATGACCACGAGCAATTTTTGCGCGGGGTTGGCGCCGAGTTGGGCGCAGGCGTCGTCCCGGCGGAGGCGAGCGATTTCATTGCGCACCGGCAGTCCCGTGTGGCGCACCGCGACCCCGTGGATCCCCGGCATCCGGACGCCCGGCGGCAGATACAAACGGCGGGCCAACCGGGAGAGCACGCGCACGGCGCGACCGGGAATCCGGTTGGCTTCGTGCAACGCGACCGGGATGCCGAGCAGACGGCCGGCCAGGACAACCCCGGCGTTGGTGAATCCACCAAACCCGATGATGGCATCGGGCCGGTCCCGCTGAAGAAATTTCCGGCAGAAAAAATAGCCCTGCGTTTGTTGATGGAGAAAACGGGCCAACACATCGGGCCGGGCCCCAAACGGCGCGCTGATGACGCGCTCGACGGCGAGATGCGGATATTTCTCGACGAGGCGGGTGTCCACCGGCTTGTGGCTGATGAAGAGCGTGGTGCTGTGGCCGCGGGCGACGAGCGCCTCGGCCAGCGCGATGCCCGGCGAGAGATGGCCGCCGGTGCCACCGCAGGCGATGACAAATCGACTCACGCCCCACCTCCTGCCACCGCCGACGGCAGCGGAGAATTGCGCGGGAGGGCGGAAGCAATTCCGCAGAGGGCGAGCCAGCGAAGCGCCGTGGTTTTCATCCGGTCACCTCCGTCAGGGAGCGCCGGCGCGCCAGCGGTTTGGGCCGCTCCCACGTCCGCTGGGTGTTGATGATGATGCCGATGAGCAGGCCCATCAGCAGCAGGTTCGACC
>CAZAOI010000242.1:0-5238 GCA_964486705.1 uncultured Oleiharenicola sp.
GCGCCGCGGCGGAGCCCTTCGACTGGCTCAGGGCCTTGAGCTTGTCGAAACGGCGGGCCGCTCCGCCCTGCCCTTTGGATACACGGCCTAAATTCATGACCCCGTCCGCTCCTCCCAACCAGCCTTGGTGGCGCCTGCTTACCCGCGAACACTGGTTCGTTTATGGCATCGCCTTGCTCGCCTGGCTCTTTGATTGCCTCGACCAGCAAATCTTTACCCTCGCGCGCGACGGAGCGATGGAGGCCCTGATCCCGGACAAAAAACTCGCCACTGAATACGGCCCCTACACCACCTCGGTTTTTCTCGTGGGCTGGGCCATCGGCGGCCTCATCTTCGGTGCGCTGGGCGACAAGTATGGTCGCGCCAAAATGCTGACCTGGACCATCCTCTTGTACTCGATCAGCACCGGCCTGAGTTCGTTCTCCACCGGCTTCTTTGACTTTAGCGTCTATCGTTTCATTACCGGCCTCGGCATCGGCGGCGTGTTCGGCCTGGCTGTGGCCCTCGTCGCCGACACGCTGCCGGACCGCAGCCGTGCCCCCGCGCTCGGCCTGCTGCAATCGCTCTCGACCTGGGGCAACCTTGGCGCCGGTTTGCTCGGCCTCGGGCTCAGCGGACTGGCCGTCAGACACCTGCTGCCTTTCGGCCTGGCGCACTGGCAAGCGATGTTTCTGGTCGGTGCTTTGCCGGCGTTTCTCTGCGTGTTCGTCATGCGCCGGCTGAAGGAACCGCAAAAATGGGTCGACGCCAAGGCCGCTGGCGAGAAACGCGGCGTCAAGTTCGGTTCCTATGCCAGTCTCCTGCGACACCCGACCTGGTCCAAGCACGCCTGGCTCGGTCTGATCGCCTGCAGCGCCGGCATCATCGGTCTCTGGGGCATTGGCAACTTTCACCCCAAGATCGTCGGTGATATCGTGGAAAAGACCTTTGCCGCGCTGAACCTGAGCCCGGTCGAGATCGCCCACAAAAAATCTCACTGGCGCTCGGTCGGGCTGCTGCTGCAAAACGTTGGGGGCTTCCTCGGCATGCTCTCGCTGGCGAAACTCGCGCAGACTTGGGGCCGCCGGCCGGCCTTCGCCCTCGCCCTCCTGCTGTCGTTTCTCTCGACGCTGCTCGTCTTTAAATTCATGCGCCAACTCGGGGATCTCTACTGGATGCTGCCGATCATGGGGTTTGGCCAGCTCTCCGTCTTCGGCGTTTATGCCGTGTATCTGCCCGAGCTTTTCCCCATGAGCCTGCGCAGCACCGGCACCAGCTTCTGCTACAATGTCGGTCGCTTCCTCGCCGCCACCGCCCCCTTCACGGTCAGCCAGATCACCAAGCGCCTCGGCGGCGACATCGAGGGCTTCCGCATCGCCGGCATGTGGGTGAGCCTCGTGTTGCTGGTCGGCATCGCGGTGTTGCCCTTCCTGCCGGAGACCAAAAATCAGCCGCTGCCGGAAGAGTGATTTGCCCAGGACCATTCGGGCGGTCAGCAGCCGGCAACGAAGCGATCATCCCCAACCCATCCCCCAATGAGCAAAAACTACACGATCACCCACCTCAACGAGGTTCCTCCGGTGCCCTGCCCGTGCGGAATGACCCGCCGGGCTTTCACGACGCCGGACAATCCCGTCGCCACCCTTCACCTCGTCGACATCCAGGCTGGCGCCCCCGCGCACTACCACAAGAAGCTCACGGAAATCTATCTCGTGCTGGAAGGAGAAGGCCACATGGAGCTCGACGGCGAGCTGCATCCGGTGAAACCGCTGAGCAGCATCCTGATCAAGCCCGGCTGCCGGCACCGTGCGATCGGGAACCTGCGCATCGCCAACATTCCCATCCCAGCCTTCGACCCAAGCGACGAGTGGTTCGATTGATACCCCTTCAATTTTAAGGGGTCAGGCCATCAGTATTATAATTTAAACTTGAATGAGCCCTGAAGTCGGCACAAAAACTAATTATGGCCCGCCGGTTGCGCATCCAATTCGAAGGAGCGATTTATCATGTGATCAATCGGGGAAATTACCGACGGGATGTCTTCGAAACCACGGATAAAGCGGCGGCATTCGAGCGCTGCTTGTTCGAAACCTGCGACCGCATGAAATGGCGGCTTTTTGCCTACGTGCTCATGCGGAATCATTATCATTTGGCGGTGGAAACAACGCAGCCGAATTTGGTGGAGGGCATGCACTGGTTGCAGAGTACTTTCGCGACCCGGTTCAATCGCTTCCGGCAAGAGCGCGGGCACCTTTTCCAAGGGCGTTATCAAGCGCTGTTGGTCGAGCCGGGCGAGACCTTGGGTCGAGTCGTGGACTATATTCACTTGAACCCGGTGCGGGCAGCAATTGTTCCAGCAGAGCAGGTCGCCGATTTTCGCTGGGGCAGCCTGCGGCGTTACCTTCGGGGGGAGCGACCCGGTTGTTTGCAGGCCGAGACCTGGCTGGAGACGGCGGACCGGGGCGACACGACCGCGGGCTGGAAATCGTATGTGGGCCACCTGGTGAATTTGGCCGGAGAAAAAGAGCGCCAAATAGAATTCGGGTTTCCCGAAATGAGCCGGGGTTGGGCAATCGGAACGCACGGATGGAGGCAGGCCTTGGCTCGCGATCACGCCCATCGGGCACTCTCACCTGGAGTCGCCGCTCAAGAGTTAGTGGAACTCAAATTAGCGTGCTGCGAGCAAGCGCTGGACACGCTGCTGCAGTCTACCGGAAAGACACTGGCTGATGCCGCCAAGGAACGCAAAGGCGTCGCGTGGAAGGTAAAGATTGCCCGGAAATTGCGTGCATCGACCCCGGCGACCAATCGATGGATTGCCGAGAAGCTCTGCATGGGAGCTCCCAACTCGGTTAGCCAATATTTGAGTGATGCTAAAGGATAAATATAATACTGAAGCCCTGACCCCGTTATTGATCCTAAAAAGCTGCGCCGCATCCCAACTCGACCAACTACTGCCGCCGGCTCCGCTAGAAAGAAATTTTAATAATCTCTGCACCGCTCGACAGCTTTGGATTGATTATTTACCGAGCTCGGGGAAATGCTAGCGCTGTTGCTACCCCACGCTCCACGTCGCAAATCATGCGCAGCTTCTGGCAAGAAACACCAAGGCTTCGGCATTGAGTCGAGCCAGCCCAAAATTAACGTTCCTTTCGTTCCCGCCTCCACGCATGAATGACCACCCCTACGCCTTCCTCGCCCTGTTTCTTGGGGTGGCGATCGCTTTCCCGCTGATTCTGCTCGGTTTAGCGCAGCTGTGGGCCAAGATCTTCCAGCCCCCTAAACCCGGTCTTCTGAAAAATGCCACCTACGAATGCGGGTTGGCGTCCTCCGGCGACCCGTGGATCCAGTTCAAGGCCCACTACTATCTCTACGCGATCCTGTTTCTGATCTTCGACGTCGAGGTGTTGTTCCTGCTGCCCTTCGCCGTCGCCTTCACCGGCCTGTCCGTCGGCGCCTGGTTCGCGATGCTGGTTTTCATCCTCCTGCTGGCCGAGGGCCTCGTCTGGGCCTGGCATCGCGGTTACCTCGAATGGAAATGAACGACTCCGCCGCCACCCCTTTGCCCGCCAGCACGGCGCAACCTTTCCCCGCCGCCGGAAACATCTCCGACGCCGACCGCGAGGAACTTCGCCGCCATGGCATTTTGATGACGAGCATGGAGGAGCTCTACAATTGGGGCCGGAGCAATTCCATCTGGCCACTGCAGTTCGGCCTCGCCTGTTGTGCCATCGAGATGATCGCCGCCGCCACGGCGCGGTTCGACATTGCGCGATTCGGCGCGGAAATTTTTCGCCCGTCGCCGCGCCAGGCCGATCTCATGATCGTTTCCGGCACGGTCACCAAGAAGATGGCCCCGCAAGTCGTCCGCCTCTGGAACCAGATGCCGGAGCCGAAATATTGCATCGCCATGGGCGCCTGCGCGATCTCCGGCGGTCCCTTCAAACAAGGTTACAATGTCCTCAAGGGCATCGACCGTTTCATTCCGGTCGACATCTACATTCCCGGCTGCCCGCCGCGCCCCGAGGCGCTGCTCAACGGGCTGATCCAGCTGCAGAAGAAAATCAAGGCCGAGAAACTCACCGGGCCCGACGCCGCGCGCTTCACCCGTCCCGAGGAGCCCAGTGAGTTCCCCATTCCCGAGTTCGGCGCGCATGACCTCGTGCCCGCGAAAAATCCCGCCGTCTGGTCGCCGCCGCCCGCCGCCGCGGGCAAAGCCTGACCCATGGAAACCCTCGAGCAAATCCACGATCGCCTCGTCGCCCGTTTCTCCGCGGCGCACGTCACGCTCGTGACCAATCCCGGCCTCGCCGCCGAACACTCGCTCTTGGTCGACGCCGCCCACGCCCACGATCTCGCCCTTTTTCTGCGGGATGATCCCGCGCTGCGCCTCGATTACTGCTCGAACGTCACCGGGATCGACTGGCCCGACCAGGAGATTACCGAGACATCCAAGACTCCCGTGCCCGATCCGGCCGGCGGGCCGGACAAGGTCGTCGAGCAAAAGACGACCCGCACCCGCCCCGGCTTTCTTGAGGCCGTCTATCACCTCTACTCCATGGCCCACAAACACGGGCCGGTCATCATCCGGGTGCGCACGAGCAACCGAACCGACGCGGTCGCGCTGCCCTCGCTTACGCCGGTCTGGCGCTCGTGCGATTTTCAGGAACGCGAAATCTTCGACCTCTACGGGATCATCTTCGAACGCCACCCCGATTTGCGCCGCCTGCTGATGTGGGACGAGTTCAAGGACCACCCGATGCGCAAGGACTACGTCGAACCCGACGATTACGAGTGGGAGCCCACGGCGCACGCCGCGGTGCTGGCCCGCGCCCAGGCCCATCAGGCGCCACCCTCCGCCCCGGAGGTCGCTCCATGAGCGACACCCATTCCGCGCCCGCGCCGTTCACCGCTCTCCCCGGCCCCACCGTGCGCGCGGTGCATGATCAATTTCACGGCGACCTGCTGGAGGTTTCGATGGGGCCGCAGCACCCGTCCACGCACGGCGTGTTCCGCATGGTGGTCACGCTCGACGGCGAGCAGATCGTCAAGCTCAAGCCCGTCTTTGGTTACCTCCATCGCAACCACGAGAAGATCGCCGAGAACACGACCTACCTCGGGTCGATGCCCTACACGGACCGGCTCGATTATCTTTGCTCCATGTCCACCAACTGGGCCTACGCTTTGGCGGTGGAAAAGCTGGGCGGCCAGGCCGTGCCCGAGCGCGCCCAGTATCTGCGCATCATCATGGCGGAGCTC
>CAZAOI010000243.1:0-5227 GCA_964486705.1 uncultured Oleiharenicola sp.
AAACTGGACCAACTTTGCGCCCCAATGCTTAACAAATGTAGTTTCTTAGGAGTAAGCCGCTCAAGATTACGCCGTGGGTTGTGCCATGTAGAACGCCTGCTATACGTCGAAGCCTCGCCCGAAACGGCGGGGCTTTTTGTTGGCCAATTTCCCTCGGGATACAATTACGCAGTGGTTCCTCGACTGGCCCGGGGTTGCATCAAAAAGCAACCGACCTGTCGGGCGCCAAGCGTCGGTATGGAAACCGACGCCCACCCCATGCGTGATCCCGCAAGCATCCCGACACTGCTCCGGGCACTCTCGCCTTCAAGTCGCCCGGGGCGATCCAGCCAGGGCGCCGTGCACGATCTTGCTCAGTTGCCCAAACTCGAATGGCTTCTGGATAAAACTCGCCAGCCCTTTCCCGGTGAAACGCACGCTGGCTTCTTCTTCGTTGAAGCCGCTCATCAAGATCACCGCGACCTCGGCCCGGATCGCCCGGAGCTCCGTGAATACTTGCTCTCCATCAAGGTGCGGCATCGTCAAGTCCGTCAGGACGAGCCGATACCGATCCGGTTGCGCGCGAAAGGCCGCAACGGCCTCCCGGCCATCATTCGTCAGGGCCACTTCGAAACCCATCTTGCGAAGCATCAAGGCGGCCGTGCTGCGCACCGTCTCCTCGTCGTCGACCACGAGAATGCACCCTTGCCCCGGTAACACCTTCGCCTCCACCCGTTCGGGCAGGACCGACTCCGACCCGGCGGCGCAAGGGAAGAGCAGCTTGAAGGTCGTGCCTCGACCGGGCTCCGAATAAACTTTGAGGACGCCTTTGTGGCCGCGCACGATGCCGAGCACGGCGGCCAAACCAAGCCCTCGTCCCGAAAACTTGGTGGTGTAGAACGGGTCAAAAATCTTGGCCTGCGTCTCCGCGTCCATGCCGCATCCAGAATCAGACACCTCCAGATAGACATAAGTGCCCTCAGGCAATTCGGGCGCGAGAATCGTGCCGCCCAGATAGGCCCGGTCGACCCGGGTCAGGCCGGTATTAAGGGTGATCACGCCACTTTTTTCTCCGATCGCTTCGGAGGCGTTGATCACCAGATTCATGATCACCTGCCGGATCTGCGTCGCGTCGGCCTCAATCGCCGGCAACTCCCGATGCAGGTTGAAGCGCAGCACGGCGTGCTTGCTGATCGAAAGTTGGACGAGGGGCGTGGTGTCCTCAATCAGCCGATTGAGACCAAGATTGTTCACCACGAAGCGTCCCTTGCCGGAGTAAGCCAGCATCTGCCGGCACAAGTCGGCGGCCCGCAGGGAACCCTGCTGAATGGCCCGCAGGTTATCCTGGATCGGCGATCCCGTGGGTAGGTCCAAGCTCGCCAGACTGGCGTTGCCGAGAATACCGGTCAGGAGATTGTTGAAATCGTGGGCGATGCCTCCCGCGAGCACGCCAAGGCTTTCGAGCTTCTGCGTATCCAGCATTTTTCGCTCAAACTGGCGTTGTTTTTCCTCCGCCTGCTTCTGGTCCGTGATATCCCAGTTTGTCCCGATCATCAGCCGGGGCTGGCCATCGGGCGCGCGCTGCACGATCGCCAGGGCCCGGATGTGATGGGTCGTTCCATCGGGCCAGATGACCCGAAACTCGGTATTAAATTCATTTTCGCCGGCCAGCGCACGGCTGATTTCTTGATCGGCGCGGGCGACGTCGTCCGGATGCAGTCCGGTTCGCCACGCCTCATATTCGCCGCTGAATTGATCCGGCGCGATTCCGTACAGACGGTACATCTGGTCGTCCCAGACCAGCCGGTTAGCCGCGATATCATATTCCCAAATACCTACGCCGCCCGCGCGGGTCGCCAACGCCAGCCGATCGGCGTTCCGCTCCCGGGCCAACGTCTTCTGATGACGATCAATCGCGAGGCTGGCCAGGTAGGCGCCCCCTTCGATGATGGCCAGTTCCGAGGGGAGCGCGCCCCGCGGTTCGTCATAATAGAAGGCAAAGGTTCCCAATACCCGGCCCGCGTCGCCGAGGATCGGCACCGACCAGCACGCCCGCAGCCCGTGGGTCAGCGCGAGTTCCTTGAAATCGTGCCACCGCGGATCGCTGGCGATATCCGCCGCCACCGTGGTTCTCTTTTAATAGGCGGCCGTGCCGCATGAACCGACGCGGGGGCCGATCGCCACCCCGTCAATCGCCTGGCAAAAAGCGGGCGGCAGACTGGGCGCGGCCCCGTGCCGCAGGTGCCGTCCACTTGCGTCCAGCAGCAAAACTGATCCCCGCGTCCCGGGAAAAAGGGCTTCATAACAGCGCACAAGCCGAGTGAGCACTTCCGGCAACGGCCCGCCCCGGGCGACAAATTCCAGAATCTCCCGTTCATTGTTTTTGAATAATTCGGCCCGCTTGCGCTCCGTGATATCCTGAAAGGTGCCGCGCAGCACGATGGCCTTGCCGTTCTCCATCGTCGCATAACCCTGGGTCCGGACCCAGCGGTGCCGGCCCTTGGCCGTTATTATTGGCAGTTCCAAATCGTACGGCGTGCCACTGTCGGTGGCGGCCTGAACGGCGGCCGCGATCGTCGGCCGGACCTCGGGCGCAAACAGATTAATGCCGTCGGCCAGCGGCGGCTCCACGAGCGAATCGATCTCCGCGATGCGGAAAGTTTCCCGCGTCCACGAGAGCTTCAGGCTCCGCAGATCCAATTCCCAGCCCCCAACCTTGGCCAATTGCCCGGTATGCTCCAGTAACGCGGCCATCCGTTGTAGGGTCGCTTCCGCCTCCGTGGGCCCCGGAAAATCGTTGGACGTGGTCATGGTCTGTCCTGTCGGCTGGCCAGGGGCGTCCGCCAAACTTGGAGCGGTTTCGAAACGGTCGCGGACCACCCGAAGCTGTGAAACGACGCTGGGCAAAGCGTCTTTGCGACTGGCGGAAGAACCACTTGACTGGCGAATCGGCGGAGCATGGCGGCGGGAATATTCCTGAGTATCCGGCCGAACAATCGCTGCAAGCACAACCTTTGAAAACGAAACCCCGGCAAAACTTGAACGCCCAAGGGCACGCCAGGAACGCACCGCCGGTTGGTGGGGAATAGCAGCGGCCCGGCCGCGCATCCGTGCCGCAGCCCATCCCTGACCCCATTCCGCCGGGCAACTATTCCGCGGCCTTGGCCCGCTTGCGCTTTTTGATCTGCGCGATCAATTCCTTGCTGCGCGCATGTCCGGCCGCAATCACCGCGCCGTCCAAGCTCCGCAGCAGTTTCTCATGAAATTTGACCATACTCACCCCGCCGGTGGGCGCCGCAATTGCGATCCAAGCAAACCCCTCGACTTCATTTTTGGCGACACCCAACCCTTGGAGATAGGCCATTCCGAGCCCGAACTCAGCCTCACCGTAGCCCTGCTCGGCGGACTTGCGGTACCAATCGGCCGCGATGCGCAAATCCTTGGGCACGCCATAGCCATTCGCGTACATTTCCCCGAGATTAAACTGGGCCCCGGCGAGCCCCTGCTCCGCCTTGCTCCGCAACCGCATAATGGTCGAGCTCTCCGCCGCCGCCAGCAGGTTGGAAACAAGCAAGAAAATCAGAAAAATCGGTTTCATTCGGAACGATTCCGGCGGAGTACGTGGGCAGATCGAGCGAGGAGAGTCATGGGCATGGGCGATGGGGTGGCAGCTAGGCTCACCGCGAGATCCATCGCCACACCTCTCTATCGACCCAAATCCGCCTTCACTGCAGTCCAATCACACGGGAATCATCTTCCGGCCAGAGCCGGACAAACTCCTGTTCGCGTGAAGACCGGTAGCCCGCGGTCACCGGCCTTAAGTTCATCGAGAACAAATGCCCCAAAGCCTCCCGCACGCATTCCTCCGGTTCAGTAGTTAAGATGAACAGGCTCACCACGTCGCCTCCGGCCTCGCGGAGGTCAACCTCGCCGCAGTGCAATAACTTGGAAAGCGTCAGTTCGCACTCAGCCATCTGATCATCGGAGTGGTTTCCTTCGGACGGGAAACGAATGACCAGCTGGCACTGCGATTTGGTTGGTTTCAGGAGATTCATGATGAGTTTTCCACCCAGCCGCAACATGGCCGCGGGCCTTGAATGTTCAAGGCGATTTCAATTTGGAATCTTTTGCCCACCGGCCTGGCCGGCCAGCCGCCCCCGCTCGTGGCTCGGTCCTACTTCTTCCGCTTGCCTGCGGCCGGCTCCCACAACTCGATCCGATTCCCTTCACAATCCATGATCCCGCAGAACCGGCCATTCGCGTCTTCGATGACCTCCGGGTCGACCGAGACTCCTTCCCGCTTCAACTCCGCGAGAACTTTTTTCAGGTTTTTCACCCGAAAATTGAACATGAACGGCTTTTTGCTCGGTTTAAAATAGTCACTTTCTTCTTCGAACGCACTCCACACCGTGAAGCCCTTGCTCGCCGGCTTCCGGGCGTCGCGCCAATGGAAAGCCCAGCCGCCCCACACCGGATCCAGCGGCAAGCCGAGATGGGTGCGGTACCAGGCCCGAAGTTTTCTTGTGTTCTTCGCCTTGAAGAAGATTCCACCGATCCCCGTTACTCGCGGTTTGATTTTTTTCATAGAGGTTTTGGGTTTCAGCAACTGACCGCGATTCGCCCCCCCGCTTTTCCCGCCTGGCTCCGGGTTGCCCGTCCGCCGCCGGCCTGTGCAATCCGGCCGGGAAACGCCGGGAGCCACTGACTGGCTTTGGGCGGGGCGATGCATTTCAGCTTCGCTTTCATTCGAGTGTTCTACCTGGTCCCGCCCGCCGGGCGAGCCATTTTATAGCGCGGATTTTGGCCGGCCGCAAATCGCCGGCGGCAACCGTCCGCCTTCATCCCGCGCTTTCCGCCCCCTTGGCTCACCCGTCCCTTGGTTGCTCGGGCCGGGAATATTTCCGCAGTCGCAGTGCGACCTTTTGCCGGACGGACATCGCCTACTCCGTTCGGAGTAATCACCTCAACCAACTTCCGCCCAGCGTCCGCCAACCCGTGCGCAGCGACCTGCCGCCAAGGCGCTATCATGGAGCCATCCCAACGTCCAAAGTAAAGATCCCCGAGGCAAGCCCCGGGGCTTTTGCTCAAACGAGCGCCAACTCACATGCCCACCGTTTCTTTTTTTATTTGTAGGAGCCTGCTTGCAGGCGATTCAGAGTGTGGTCCTTCGGCCGACGTTCCGAATCGCCTGCCAGCAGGCTCCTCCATTCCAACCAAGCCGAAGCCGTTCGACGGGCTCACGGTCCAC
>CAZAOI010000244.1:0-5181 GCA_964486705.1 uncultured Oleiharenicola sp.
GGGGGCGCTGGGACGTTTTGCTTTCCCGCGCGCCAGGCCTGAGCCGCGGGTGCTGCCGAATGCTGACGTGGCGTTTGGCGCCGGGGAGGTCTCGGTGGCTTCGGCTGGAGCTCCGGACGATTCTGTGGATGACATGTCTATGTTGTTGGTTGAAAGCGCCTGCCAAAAAGTGGCGGCGCAGGGTTGTTCATGCCAGCCGGAGCTCGGTTATCTCGCTCGACGGCGGCAATAATTAATAAAGTCATTCATGCCCTCTGGGAGGGCAACTTAAATTTTTGCCGAGGCGGGCTTGCCAGCCGCCGGCGTGGCGACCACGCTCTCGGTCATGGACAAACTCGAGGAGATTTTTCGGATGCAAGATGCACTGAATAAACGCATTGGAGTTAATCTGCCCCCGCCCACCGATGAGGAAAAAGCGAAGTGGATTCTCAATTACACCCGCGCGATGCAGCAGGAAACGGCCGAGCTGATCGACAGTGTGCCGTGGAAGTGGTGGGCCAAGTACCAGAAGTTTGATGAGCAAAATGCCAAGGTGGAGGTGGTGGACCTCTTTCACTTTCTCGTCTCCTTGGCCCAGACGCTCGGCATGACGCCCGACGATGTCTACCAGGCCTATCTGAAGAAGAACGCGGTCAATCACCAGCGGCAGGAAAGCGGCTACGTCAAAAAGGACGAAGCCGACTCGAAGCATATCTGAGGGTGGGGCGGGTTGCCCCGAACGCGCCGCCATGGCTCCCAATGTGGGAGCGTGCTTGCACGCGACTGTTGCGACCAAGGTCGCGCCCACAGAAATCGTCGTCACATCAACGCGACGAACGTCCCGCTGAACTCGACGGCGGGTTTGCCGCCTTCGCCTTCCACGATGGCGGTCAATTCCATCCGCGCCTTGTTGTTGCGCCGCAGATCGGCCAGGAATTCCACGACGGCGTCCGGGGCGGGCCGGAGGCACACGGCCCGCAACGGACCTTTGACCGGCTGACGGTAATTCGCGGCGCTGTGTTTCACGACCACATGGCCGTCAATCCCTGCGGCGTACAGGAGAGTCCACAGCGTCGCATAACAGGCGAGGGTGGGCAGCGCATGCAGCGATCCGCCGAAGGCCGTGCCGAGGTGATTCACATTGGCCGCCAGGGGAGCCTCGATTACGAGGCGCGCTCCGCTCTCAACCACCCGGACGCCCATCGCGCGGGTCAGCGGGATTTTCTCTTGGAGGAAAGCCGTGAGGTCGCCGGCCGACATGCCGGGCGGGGTGAGGGAACTCATGGCTGCGTTTGGTAGCGCGGCGGGGATGGACCGCAAGCTGCATTTGCATCCGACAAACCGGGTGTCTATAATTTGCTCATGAAATTGAACAGCCGGTCTCCTGGTGCCCGCCGCAAGCTTTGGATTGTCGCTGGCGCGCTGCTGCTCTTCACGATCACGGGCTTCTTCATCCTCCCGCCCATCGCGAAGTCGCAGCTGGAAAAGCGCCTGAGCGCTGAACTCGGTCGCACCGTCACTGTCGGCCGGGTCCGCCTCAATCCCTACGCGCTTTCGGTCACGCTCGAGAATTTTGATGTGCGCCTGAAGGAGGGCCCGGGCTCGCTCCTCGGCTGGAACCGGCTCTATGTGAATTTCGACGCGCTCGCCTCACTCACCGGCGACTGGGTGCTCAGCGACATCGAACTTGACGGTTTTCACCTCGGCGTGATTTTGAAGGCCGACGGGTCGTTTAATTTCTCCGACATTCTGGCCAGACTGACCGCGGGCGCGCCGGCTCCAGCCAAAACTCCGGCCAAACCGGCGCGGCCGATCCGCATCGGCAGCCTGAAAGTGTTGCAGGCGCGAGTGGAGTTCGCGGATCAGTCGCGCCACCAACCGTTCGCGACGGTGGCGGGCCCGTTGTCCTTCGCGGTGACGGAATTCCGCACCGTGGGCGCGCGCGGGGCACCGTATCATTTCGAGGCCGTTACTGAGTCCGGGGAAAAACTCGCGTGGACCGGCACGATCAGCGCCGAGCCCTTCCGTTCCGTCGGTGAGCTGAGTCTCGAGAACATCGTCCTCACCAAGTATGCGCCCTACTATGCGGACCAAGTCCAAGTCGATTTGGTCGAAGGCAAGCTGTCGGCGCGCGGGCGCTATGAAGTCAACCTGACTGCGGGCCAGCGTGTGTTGAAGCTGCAGGACGGCGCGCTGCAATTGCGGGCGCTCAAACTGCTGGAGCGGGCCAGCCGGGAAACGGTGCTCGAACTGCCGGCCCTCGATATCATCGGCGTCAATGTCGATGCGCTGAAACCGCAAGCGCAGGTTGGCTCCTTCAGCGTGGCTGGCGGACACCTGCACGCGCGCCGGGAGAAGGATGGAGCCATCAATCTGCTGGCGATGCTGCAACCGGTGGGGAGTGAAAATGGGGGAAGGGGTTTATCCCCCGACGCCACCGCCTCCGCCAGTCAGTCGGGGCCTAAAGCCCCTCCCACACTCCCAGCGACCCCGCGACCTGCGCCCGCGAAACTCCCGGACGTCACCATTGGAGAAGTGGAGCTGAAGGATTTCCAAGTGGACCTCAGTGATCTGGCGGCCCCGCGTCCGGCCCAGCTCGGTCTGGGCGGAGTTCAGTTTTCGCTGAAGAATATCAGCTTGGCGGAAGGCGCTTCCATGCCGCTGCAGCTTTCGCTCACCTGGGCGCCGCAGGGCACGGTGCATCTCGCTGGCACCGTTTCGTTGCTGCCGCTGAAGGCCGATCTGCAGCTGGAGGTTGTCGGGTTGGAACTGCGCCCGCTCAGTCCGTACCTTGAGCAATTCGTGAACGCCCGGGTCACGCAAGGAACAGTGAAGACCACGCTGACGGCGCAGGTGGCCCTGCCGGCGGGCCAGCCGCTCGCGGCCACGCTCGCCGGAGAGGTGAAGATCGAGAAATTCAGCATCGTCGACGCCGTGCACAATGAGGAACTCGCCGGATTCGGTGCCCTCACCCTCAGCGCGCTCAAGGCGACCACGGTGCCGCAACTCTCCGTGTCGCTCGCCGAGGTGAACCTCGCGGCGCCTTACGCGCGCGTGCTCGTGACCAATGACAAGGTGTTGAACCTGGCGTCGGTCGCGAAAACCGCCGCTGCCCCCGCTGCTGAAAATGGGGGAGGGGCTTTACGCCCCGGCAATCCAGATGCGGCCGCCGAGTCGGGGCATAAAGCCCCTCCCACATCCATACCTACCGCCGCGCCGGCACCGAAAATCGAAATCGGCCGGGTGGTGATCACCGAGGGCGACTACAGCTTCACCGATCGTTCCGTTGAGCCGAACGTGCACACGGCCCTGACTCAATTTGGTGGTACGATCTCGAACCTTTCGTCGGAGAACATGGCGAAGGCCGACGTCGACCTGAAGGCCACGGTCGATGGCGCCGGCCCGGTGGCGATCAAGGGGCAGCTTGACCCGCTCGGCGCCCGCAAGTTCGTCGATCTCAAAATCGATTTCCGCAATGTCGACCTGCTGCCGCTCAGCCCGTACAGCGGCAAGTATGCCGGCTACGAGCTTGCGCGCGGCAAGCTGCAGCTGGACGTGAAGTTTCTCCTTGATGGGAAGAAGGTCGACGCGACCAACGTCATCACCCTGAACCAGTTCACCTTTGGCTCATCGGTGACGAGCCCCGATGCCACCGGCCTGCCCGTGCGGCTCGGGGTGGCGCTGCTGAAAGACATGGACGGCAAGATCGTCATCGACGTGCCGGTGCAAGGCAGCATTGACGATCCGGCTTTTCGCATCGGCAAGGTCGTGTGGCGGGTGATCGGCAACCTGTTGACAAAGGCGGCGGTGTCGCCGTTCGCTTTGCTCGGCTCGATGTTCGGCGGCGGCGGCGATGAACTCGGCTACCAGGAATTTGCGCCCGGGGCGGCGGAGCTGCAGCCCGCGGAGATCACCAAGTTGGACACGATGGTGAAGGCGCTGACGAACCGGCCCGGCCTGAGCGTCGACCTCGAAGGCAGCTACGACGGTCCGGCCGATACCTTTGTCTTGAAGCAGAAAAAACTCGCGGACACGGTGCGGCGCGCCGTCTGGGAAGCGAACCACGCTTTGGATCCGAATATCGCTCCGCCTGGCGAACTGGTCATCGCACTCGACGAAAACCTGGCGATGGTAAAGAAACTTTTCGACGCGAAATTCCCGCCCGGCACCCAGTTCGGCGCGCCCCTCGTCCAGGCTCCGGCAGCGGTCGCCCCGCCGGCGGCGGCGAAGAAAGGATTCTTTGGTCGCGTGGTGGATGTGGTCACGCTGAAGGCGATTCGTTCGGACAAGCCCAAAGAAACAGCCCAGGCGGTCCCAGCCACGTCCGCGGAGGCGGCGGGCGCGACCGGACCTTCGTTGGAGGAAATGACTGGTCGGCTTGCGGAGACGATGACCGTGGATGAAAACGAGCTCCGGGCGCTGGCGCAGACGCGCGCGCAGCAGGTGCGGGACTATTTCATCACCATCGGCAAGATCGACCCCGAGCGTCTTTTTCTCGCCAAGGCCGGCACCGATGCCGCCAAAGCCAGCAAGGGCCCGCGCGTGTTCCTCAACCTGCAATAGCGCGGCGCGCTGGGCAGCGAGTTGAAAGTTGAGAGTTGAAGGTTGAGAGATTCGGAAATGATCCTGAGTCTCGCAATCCAGCGGAGAAATTTAACCACGGATTCCTCGGATCACCACGGATACAGAAAAAATCAGCGGGCAAACCCGGACAAACCCCATTCACCCTTCGGGTGAAAGCTAAGAGTTTGTCTTTGATTGATAATCCGTGTCATCCGTGCGATCCGTGGTTTCAACTGCGGTTTTCAGGCTGATTCGACCTTGGTCCGAGGTCTTTCAACTCTCACCTTTCAACCTTCACTTTACCGATGGACTGCCGACCAAACTGCGGAGCGTGCTGCATCGCGCCGTCGATCTCGTCGCCGATTCCCGGTATGCCGCTGGGCAAGCCGGCCGGCGTACGCTGCGTGCAACTGCGGCCGGACCTTCACTGCGCGCTCTTCGGCCAGCCGGAACGGCCGGCGGTGTGCGTGAGCCTGCGGCCAACGGAGGAGATGTGCGGCGCCAACCGCGAGGCGGCCCTGGCGCATCTGGCCGGGTTGGAACTGGCGACGCGGCCGGCCTAGTGCCCGCCGTCCAGGTCGCCCGGCTTGAGCAGCGGGGCGAAGAGCGCCTTGTTCGAGCCTTTCATGTAGGCTTCCT
>CAZAOI010000245.1:0-5125 GCA_964486705.1 uncultured Oleiharenicola sp.
GCCGGCACGGGGTGCTTGACGCTGATGTCGTTCGGGCTGGGAATTGCGGTCTGGTTGCGGGCGGGGCGCACGAATTGAGCGGCGGCTAGCAGGACAACCAGGCCGATGATAAGTTTTCTTATCATGAGAGGAAAAACCAGAAGCCGGGCAAACGGAGCCGTTTGCCGCTATAATTTTGTCGCTGGCTCATCCGGCAGGCGTTTGATCCGCTCTTTGAGGGGCGGATGGGTGGAGAAGATCTTTTTCTGATCACCCTTGCGGGCCTGCAGCATGACGAGGGTGGCGCGCAGGCCACCGGGCGTGTAGCCGGCTTGCGCGGCCAGGTCATGCCCGGTTTGGTCGGCCGCAAACTCGGTTTTGGAATCAAAGCCGGTTTCGACCAGGGTCTTCACTATTTTTCCGACGCCAAGTTTCAGTTGACCGAGATAGGCGTCGGCTTGATTCACCTTGGACTGGGCTTCACGGGCATCGCCGCTGTACATCACCAGCAGCGATTTCGCCCCACTGAAAGCTTCGTCGCGTTCGATGATCCCCAGCGCGTGGCGTTCGGTGATGTGCGCGATCTCATGGGCCAGAATGCCTGCGAGCAGTTCGTCATTGGTCGCCAGATCATACAGTCCACGGGTGATGAACACATAGCCGTCAGGAGCAGAGAACGCATTGATGGTATCCGAATTCAGCACGCCGAACCGCCAATCCCGGTCAGGTCGGCCCGAATACCGGGCCAGTGTGCCGCCGATGAGATTTACGCGGCGCATGACGTCTTCGTCACGGACCAAGCCGCCATATTTTCCGATCAATTCGAGCGCCACAGAACCGCCGATATCGGCCTCTTCCTTCGGACCGATGCCGGCGATTTTAGAAACCTTCATCACATTCTTGCCGGTATCGATCGCCTTGGTGGCGTCTTGCACGGTCTTGGCGGCTTTAAACAGACTGTTCAGATCGGCCACCGCGACAGAGCCGGCCACGAGCGCGACAACCCAAAGGGAGCAGGTCCGGGTCTTCATTGATATTCCCCCCGTTTTTGGGCCTTGAGGAATTCCTCGATGTCCTGGGCTGTGACGAGTGAACTCTGCGTGAGCAGCCATTCCAGATCATTGTGGGCATCGACCAGATTGCGCTCGGTCGCATATTTGGTGGCGGCCTCGCTGAGTGGACGCGCCGCAGCGGTGACGGTGGTCTTGCTGGCGAAGATCGGCAACCCATCAACCCCCTTCGCCACCACGGGCTCAGTCGCTGATACGTTGCCGGCAAAAACCCAGCCCGCGATCGGACCATCACTCACCCGTAGCCAGTTGCCCCGGGCTTCGTTGATGGCGAGTTTGCGACCGAAAGCCAATTCACCGGCGGGTTCGGCCAGTGGCGAGGGTTCGGCGAGCAGAACGGTCTTGAGGCGCTTGGTGTAGGCGATGCCGCCGTATACCAGGGCGGCATGAACGGTGAGGGCGAGGGCCGGCAGGAGCACGACCGGCCAGAATCGTGAAGCAGGGCGTGGTTTCATTTGGATTTCAGGGTTAGGATCGGCTGCCAGTCCGGCGGCGGCGGAACTTGGGCGAAAGTCGTGGACTGTTCGAGCAGCTCGCGAGTCACATCGTCGTCCGGCCGGGCCGCGAGTGCACGGCCAAAATCAGCCTTGGCTTCCGCAAAGCGGCGGGCGGTGAAGTGCGCATATCCTGGCAGGTAGGCGGCCAGGAAGTCCCGCTGCGTCGGGCTGAGCGACTTCAGGGTGCCGATCAGCTCGTGTACCACGATGGCCTCATGCTTGCCCTTGACGCGCAACCGGGTGAGCGGCCGGGTGGCCAGCCGGCCGGCGACAAGCTTGGCCGTGGCATCGGCGAGCAGGATTTGGGTGCCGAATTCCTTGTTGGCGCCCTCCAACCGCGAGGAGAGGTTCACGGTGTCGCCCATCACCGTATAGTTCTTCTTCCGGGACGAACCGACGTTGCCCATGATCATTTCGCCGGTGGCGAGCCCGATGCGGACCCCCAGCGGCTGGCCGATGGACGCGGCGTAGCGGGCGTTCACGGTCTCCAGCGCCTGCCGCGCTTCCAGCGCCGCCTGACACGCGGCGAAGGCGTGGTCGGCCTGCGCCTGCGGTGCGCCAAACACCGCCATGACCGCATCGCCGATGTATTTGTCGACGTAGGCGCCATAGTTGAGCAGGCACTCGCTGGTCACCTCGAGGTAGGCGTTGACGACCTCGACCATCTCTTCGGGCTGGTCCTTGAGTTTTTCCGAAAGGTCGGTGAATCCAACGAGGTCGGAGAAAAACACCGTGGCCTCGCGGCGTTCACCGCGAAGATTGATGGCCTCCGGATCGCGGACCAGCTGGGCGACGACGGTCGGGTCGACGTAGGCGCCGAACATGGATTGAATCTCTCGCTTGCGCACCCCTTCCAGCCAGTAGCTTTCGATGGTGACCCCGAGGAGCGTCAGCACGATGGCGGCCAGGGGCGTAGCGGGGGCAAAAAACCAGCCGGCCGAAAGGGCGGCATAGGAGCCGAACAGCAGTATCAGGCCGAGCACGGTCGCCGCGGCCACCGGAGCAATTAGCGCTTGGTGACGGCGGCCAGCCCAGATAATCGCGCCCGCAATTAACAGGGCCCCAAATAAAATGCCTGTGCCGGGCACGGCAGTAATGAATCCTCCCGCAGCCAGATTGGTCCATGCCGTCCAGTGGTACAGGACTCCAGGTTCGGAGTCGCCCCCAACCGGAAGCGGCTTCAAATCGAAAGTGCCGCTGGCGTTCGAACCGATGAAAACGATTTTGCCGTGCACCATGGCTGCCGTTGGTCCGGTTAACAGCGGGATCTTATCCAGCGCGGCAGCGATGGATTCCGGGTCCAGATCGGGGGCACTAAGGACAAGTTGCTCGCAGAGTTTCTTCCCGGCGACGATGAACTGGGAGGCGGAAATGATGGGCACCTTTTTCGCGTGGAGATCGTCGAGGTTGCCGTGCCAGCGAATGAGGCCGCCGGAGGCCGAGGCGGGCGGGTCGAACCCGGCCGCGGCGAGTGAACCAAGCGCGACATAGGACCGCGCGACACCGTCTTTGTCGGTGGTAAACTCCACCAACCCCGTCCGCGGTTTCTTGAAAAATTGGGCGTGGCCGGCGGTGAATTCATCGTCCCAGAAAACCGGGGACCGCTCATGGGTGCGGGCCAGAACCACCGAGGGAGCGGCGGCGCAGATGGCGGCCAACAGTGGATCCTGACCGGAATCGTCCGATTCCTCGAAAAAGGTCAGGTCCACCAAGATGAAGGAGGCGCCGGCCTGATGCACCGCCGCGATCAATTGGGCAAAAACGATCCGGGGAAACGGCCAGCTCACGCCCAGCCCGCCGAGGTCAGTCATGGTATTTTCGTCCACCAGAATGATGGCTGAGTTTTCCGGCAGCGGCGGCGGACGAAGCGGATGCCTACTGGCCGCGTCGAAGAAATATCGGTCGATAGCCGGAGCCGGGCTGAGGCCCAACGGCGAATAATGGAACGCCACCACGAGGAGGGCCACGGGCAGCAGCCAGCGCCAGCGGAGAGCAGGGGACTTGCGCGCGGATGAAGACAACCCCGGGATTCGAAACGCCTCCGCCAACCAAGGCAAGCGCGGCGGTGCCCCTTAGACGTAACGATGCAGTTGAAGACAAGATCCCCTCTGGAAGTGAATAAACTGAAAGGTGGTCGCCGATTTCCACATCGGCGACAAGCGTCGGTCGGGACACCGACGCCCACCCAACTGCATTGATCCGGCTTAGTTCGCCGCCTGCATCGACGCGATGAAAGCGTCGGCTTCCTTGATCGATTTCTCCATGTCGGCGATCAGGCGGGCGATGTCCTGCTGGAGGTCGCGCGTGGTGCCCCCTAGCGCGGAAATGGCCTGGGCATTGAGATTGTGTTTGAGAAAGAGCACTTGGTCGCGAAACGCCCCCAAGACCGGATCCATCCGGGCCGCTGCTTGGTCCATGACGCGCATCAGGTCGGCGTAGCGTTGCTTGGTGGTCGCGAGCTGGCGCTCGCTTTGCGTGCGGAGCGCCGGATTGGTATACTGCGTCAGTTCGACATTCCACTCCTCGAAGAGCGCCCGGGCGACACTGTCGATGGCGTCCATCCGGCTGCGGACCTCCTGGGCGCGGGATTCGCTGCGCTTGAACTCATCGTTCAGCCGTTCGTAGGTGGCCTGCAGTTCCGTGGCCGGGACCTTCGTGACGGCGAGAAACTGTTCGAGGGCGCTGGCGAATTGTTGTTTGGCCTCCTGTTGGGCGCTGCGGGCGGCTTCGACGCGGTCGACGAGGATCTTGCGCTTGGGAATTCCCACTTTCTCCATGGCGTCGTAATAAACGCTGGAACAACCCGAGAGCACGAGGGTGGTGAGCAGGCAGAAGGAAACGAAGCGCATGGGGAACAATTAGACCCAAGCCGCGGGAAATTCAACCGCGGCGTTACCGGACGCGAGGCATCGTTCCCTCAGCCGCCGGTCACTGCCACCTGTACGAGCGCAGCCACCCCGGGCGGCAGCGCCAGACCGAGGGCGAACTCCTGCCCGCGGGGACTCATCTTCCGCCAGGTCTTGCGGATGATATCGACAAATTTCTCCGGGGAATAGTCGGCATGCTGCGCGGCGAAATCGGCGATTTCGTTTTCCAAAAACACGAGGCACGCCGCATCCTCCAGAGCTTGGGTGCCGGGATTGGTCTTGAGACCGGTCTTGGACACCCACGTGGCCACCTCGTCGGCTTCGGCCGCAGATACGCCGGCTTCCGTCAGCAATTCGCGCGCCCGCTCCGCCTGTTTCACGTAAAGTGATTGGCGCCAGCGGAGGTAACCGGCCTTGCCTTCGGGGAAACTCGCGCGCGGCACGATCCAGCGTTCCAGATGCTGGCAGCGCGCGGCGAGGCGCAACAACAGCGACGCTTCCGGTCCGAGCTTCGCCACCCATGATTCCATCCGTTCGGCATAGACAAGTTCGGCGGCGCGCCCGTCAGCCGTCCGTTTGGGGTCGGCGGCGTGCGCGGCATCAATCAGCTGGCGAGCGTGGGCGAAGGCGTCCATGAAAGACAGCCTGCCGCCGGCTCCCGGTCGCCGCAAGCCGCCGGCCTAGCATAAACGGCCGGGCCAAACCCCGGGGG
>CAZAOI010000246.1:0-5114 GCA_964486705.1 uncultured Oleiharenicola sp.
CCCACCCCACCGGCGCGGTGCGCCGGTGGCTACGCCGTCCTCCGACCAGGGGGTCTTCGATGTCCCAGCCGCAGCGGAGGCGGCGCGACTGGGCCTGGGTTCAGCCCAAGAGACGCCGCAACTCGTCCGTTTCGACCACCGGCTGCTGGCAAGTGAAATTCTCACAGAGATAGGCCGTGGCCCGGCCGCCGACCGGTTTCATTTCGCCAAGATAAGGCCGATGCGCCGCCAACCACCGCCCCGGCTCAGGGACCGCAGCGGGAACGCCCAGCACAACCCGGCGCAGACCCAGGCGTTCGTGCAGCACGGCCGCGAGCAAGCGAAACTCCCGCGACTGCGGTTCGCCGGCGAGCACGACCGTGCGCGGCTCCGCCAAGGCCAGCTCGAGCGCGCAGAGCATCTGGGGCAAGGCATGCGGCGCCCGGCTCCACTGGGGCCGGAACGATTCGATGACTTGGCGGGCTCGATCAGCAAAAGGGAGGGCGAGTCCTCCGGACGAGCCGCCGGGGCGCGGCTCACCAAGGATGGTTCGCCCGACCCCATCATTCCCGAGCATCCAGTCCAACCGGACCAGATTCAACGCCGCCACTGAGTTCGGCGCCGGCTCGGCGCCGTCGTAATCCTCTTTCAACCGCACGATCACCGTCGGGTCGTCGGCCCGCGAATTGAAGTATCCGCCACGCCCGGCATCCCAAAAAAATTCATCCATCTTCGCCTGCAGCCGCTCGGCCCATTGCAGCCAACGGATGTCGAACCCGGCCTCGTAGAGATCGAGCAACCCTTGGATCAGATAGGCATAGTCTTCGGCAAACCCGGCGATCTCGCTTCGCCCTTCCCGCCAGCTGCGAAAGAGCACGCCCGTCGCCGGATCGTAGAGTTCGCGCTCAATAAATTCCGCCGCGCGCGTGGCCGCCGCCAGGTAGGGCGAGTCCTCCGGACGAGCCGAGATCGAGGTCTCATCCTTTTGTAGGAGCCTGCTTGCAGGCGATGGGGCCGAAGAATCGCCTGCAAGCAGGCTCCTACATTCCAGCACCTGCGCACCCTTGGCCAACGCCGAAATCATCAACCCGTTCCAAGCCGTGATGACCTTGTCGTCGAGATGCGGTCGGGGCCGGGTGGCGCGCACCGCCCGCAGTTTCCCCAGGCCACCAAGCAACTTCGTGGACGCCGCCTCGACCTCCAACCCGAACTCCCGGGCCGTCACCACCAGCGACTGCTGCTGCATCAGGATATTCTTGCCCGTGAATTCCGC
Source organism: uncultured Oleiharenicola sp. (assembly GCA_964486705.1). Taxonomy (GTDB): domain Bacteria; phylum Verrucomicrobiota; class Verrucomicrobiia; order Opitutales; family Opitutaceae; genus Lacunisphaera. The sequence goes on from CAZAOI010000246.1 coordinate 1,253, forward strand.
CTGCGGATCTTGCGCCACATTGCCGTCGGCTTTGACGCCATAGTGGGCGCAGAAGAATGCCGCATCGGCCCCCAGCACCGACTCAATCTCAGCCTTCGTCCAGACGTAGAACGCGCCTTCGGCGTGCGCAGGCTTTCCCCCCGGTAGGGCGAGTCCTCCGGACGAGCCGTGTCCCGCGCTAACGGACGGCTCGTCGGGAACGACTCGCCCTACCGACGTGGCAGGCAGCGCACTGTCCGCATCCTCCGCGGAATAGAATCCGCCGAGCGGACCGGTGAGTTCGCGGGCCACATAAGCAAAGATATCGCGCGCCACCCACGCGTACACTTCGTGGCCGGTCGCCTGCTTCGCCTCCAGATAATTGAGCGCGATCTGCGCCTGATCGTAGAGCATTTTCTCGAAGTGCGGCACAAACCACCGTTCGTCCACCGAGTAACGATGAAACCCGCCACCGACATGGTCGTGCAATCCGCCTTCCGCCATTTTCTGGAGGGTGTGCGCCGCCAGGCCCACCGCTGAGCCACCGAGTTCCGACTGCGCGCCCTGCAGGGCCGCAATCCGGAATAAAAAATTGATCGCCGAGGCCCGGGGAAATTTCGGGGCGCCGCCAAACCCGCCCCACTGCGGATCATGGGCCCCGGAGAAATACTCAAAGCCCTGCTCAAACGCGCCGCCGGCCGCCTCGTGCAGCGGCCCGGCGGGAGCGAGCTCACCCGCGCCTTCGCCCGGCCCGCCCCCGCTCGCGGAGCGTTGCAGCGTCGCCACCACCTCATCGGCGCCGCGGAGAATTTTTTCGCGCTGCTCGGCCCAATGCCGGGTGATGGCCTTGAGCACCGTGACAAAACCCGCGCGGCCGTGCCGGTCGTCGGGCGGAAAATAAGTGCCGCCAAAAAACGGTTTCCCCGCCGGGGTCAGCCACACGCTCATCGGCCAGCCGCCGTGGCCGGTGGTCTGTTGCACATAGGTCATGTAAACCCGGTCGAGATCGGGCCGCTCCTCGCGATCGACCTTCACCGGGATGAAGTCGCGATTGAGCACGGCCGCGACCTCGGGATTTTCGAATGATTCATGCGCCATGACGTGGCACCAATGGCAGGTCGAGTACCCGATGCTCAGGAAGATGGGTTTCTGCTCCGCCCTGGCCGCGGCCAGTGCGGCCTCACCCCACGGCCGCCAAGCCACGGGATTGTCGGCGTGCTGCAGAAGATAGGGGGATTTTTCGCGGGCGAGAAGATTGGTCATGGAGCGTGAGGGTGGTACCGACTGAGTCTATATTCAGCCCGACAACCAATCTTATCTTAACCCCGGCTTGCGCGGAGCCCACGGATTCAGAAACAATTCCAAGTGAGAATCCGTGTTGATTCGTGAAATCCGGGTCCATCTGCCTTGTCGCGGCAGGGAAAGCAGGCCGCAGATTAATCATCTCGCGCGCAAGGTCTGCAGGTTTTGCCGCCTGCCCGCCCGGACCGCGCCGCCGTCGCTGCCGCGCGCCGCAAAGGGGAAGCCCCACTCGCGACACTTTGCGCGCAAGGGCGCCGAGTGCCCGAGAATGCCGGCCGCCTGGCCGTGGGTAGGGCGAGTCGTCCCCGACGAGCCGTGCAGGAGAACGGCTCATCCGGAGGATTCGCCCTACCGGCGACTGCGGACCTGCTTTGCGCCAGCTTCATTCGCGGTGGGTCCGATACCCCGGATCCCGCCGTGGCGGGACCGGCTTGGTTGGGATGTAGGAGCCTGCTTGCAGGCGATTCAGAATATAGTCCGTGGGCGGGCGCGCCGAATCGCCTGCAAGCAGGCTCCTACAAAAATGCGATGAAGTGGCGGGCATGGAGAGTTGGCGTTGGTTTGGTCAAAGGCCCCGGAGCTTGCTCCGGGGATCTTTACTAGAGCGCGGTGTAGAATCGGTAGAGCGCCTGGGTGCCGCAATCCTCCCAGCCACGCGCGGCGACCTGGTCGTAGAGTTGCTTCGCGCCGGCAAGACCGGGCAGATCAAGCTTCAGTTCGGCCGCAACATCGAGCGCGATGCGCAGGTCCTTCAGGATATGCTTCACGTAGAACCCGGGCGCATAATTTTCCGCCATGGCCCGCGGGGCGAGGTTGGTCATCGCCCAACCGCCGGCGGCGCCGCCGCTGATGCTGGCGTGGACCGCCGCGGGATCGAGGCCGGCCTTTTTCGCGAAAGCCAGCGCCTCGCACCAGGCCACCATGCCCACCGCGACCGCGATCTGGTTGGCCATCTTGCAATATTGCCCGGCCCCGGCGGCGCCGAGCAGCGCGATGTTTTTCCCCATGAGCGCCAAGACCGGTTGGGCTCGGGCGAAAGCCGCCGGCTCCCCGCCGACCATGATCACGAGGCGCGCCTCGCGGGCCCCGAGATCACCGCCCGACACCGGCGCATCGAGGGCCGTCAGGCCGCGGGCGGCGGCGGCGGCGGCGATTTGCCGCGCCAAGGCGGGACTCGACGTGGTCATGTCGATGAGCTGGGCGCCCGGTTTCGCCCGTTCGACGATGCCGCCGGGAGCGAGATAGGAATGCTCCACGTCGGTGGGGAAACCCAGCATGGTGATGACGACGTCCGCGGCCGCCGCCGCGCTGCCCGCCGAGTCGTGCCAGGTCGCGCCAGCCGCGAGGAGGTCGGCCGCCTTGGCCGGGGTGCGGTTGTGGACGTGCAGGCGGTGGCCGGCGGCGAGCAGATGCCCAGCCATGCTTCGGCCCATGACGCCCGTGCCGACGAAGCCGATGGTGAGCGGGGTAAGAGGGGACATGCGGCCCACAGGCAAACCCACCGGCGCCGGACGGGCGAACAAAATTTCCCGAACGGCCCGCGGATTGTGGCATTGCCCTTCCCCGCGCTTTGCGGCTTTGCCTCTTTGTCACCGGATGATCTACGCCTTCGCCACGACCCTGCTGTTTTCCATCGGAACCGTTCTGGCCAACCGCAGCCAGCGGACCGTCGGCACGATCCACGCCAATCTCGGCCGGCTGGTCATCGGAATGCTCTTTCTCGGTCTCTGGGCGTTCACCTTCGGCCACGTTTTGTCCGGCGCTTCGCTGGCGATCTTTCTGTGGAGTGGAGTCATCGGCATGGGGCTGGGCGATGTCGCGTTCTTCGCGGCGCTGCCGCTGCTCGGTTCGCGGCTGACGGTCATGATGATGCAGTGTCTGTCGGTGCCCGTTGCCATCGTGGTCGAGCGGTTGTGGCTGGGCACGCGGCTGGCACCCGCGCAACTGCTCTGCAGCGCCGTGATCCTCGCCGGCATCATGGGAGCGCTGATGCCGACGCGCAAGGACCCGCCCAAAGTCAGGGTCCGCAGCATCGGCGTTATTTTTGGCGTCATCGCGGCGCTGGGCCAGGGCGTCGGCGCCGTCCTCAGCCGCAAAGGTTTCGACGTGGCCGCGCACGCGGGCGTGCCCGTTGACGGACTCAGCGCCGCGTTTCCGCGGGTGCTCGGGGGCTTCGTGGTCACCGCGCTGTGGTATGCGGCGCACCATCAGATCCAGCGCTGGCGGATCGTCGAGCCCGGCCCCCGACTCACCCCGGCGCCGCGTCGCTCCGGTTATCTCTGGGTGCTCGCGTACGGCTTGGCCGGACCGGTGCTGGGCATGGGCGCCTTTCAGATGGCCTTGTCCACTGTGCCCAGCGGCATCGTTCTGCCGATCACGGCGACGGTGCCGCTGGTGGTGATTCCCTTTGCCTATTGGTTCGAAGGCGAGCGGCCGTCGAAGCGCTCGCTCGCCGGTGGCGCGATCGCGGTAGCCGGGGCGGTGGCGCTGACCCTGTTCTAAGCTGGATCGATGCAGTTGGGTGGGCGTCGATGTCCCAGCCGCAGCGGAGGCTGCGCGACTGGCCCCGGGTTCGCAGCCG
>CAZAOI010000247.1:0-5001 GCA_964486705.1 uncultured Oleiharenicola sp.
ACGGACTCAGGCGCGAGGCGGATGGCACGCTCCGCCTGACTGCGGGCGGCGGCCTGGCGTGGTTCGCTCCGATCATAGCGGCTGGCAATGATCCCATTGGAAACGCGCGCCCAGGTGGCCCACGCCTCGCCGTCGCTGGGATCGAGCGTGGTCGCGCGCTGGCACAATTCCTCGGCCAGTTTGAAATTTTCCCGCACGGCCATGAAATCGTCGTCGATCAGCGCGCGGGCTTGGAGCGTGAGTTTCCGCGCCTCGGTGAGCGGAGTAGCGGGTGTCTCCACGGTGGGCGGGCGCGTCCCTGCGCCCGCATCCGGCGTGGGGCGGAGGGTGAAAAAAGCCGCGGCACCGGCGATAACGATGGCTCCGATCCATGCCGCCGCCGGGACGCGGTAGCCCACCCGCTTCAGCGTGGCCGGGATTTTCCCGCCCGTGTCTTCCACCCTCACGGGTTGGAAAGTCGCGGCCACGTCTGAGCCACCCAGTAGTTTTTTCACCCGGGCACAGAACTTCTCCGGCGTCTCGCCGCCTGGCAGGCGGGTCCACTGCACCTCGCGAAATTTGGCGGGGACATGCGCCTCGCGGTCCGTCGTGGCGTCCAGCACCACCGGAAGGAGAAAGGCGACGTGGTCCGCCATGTCGTGCGTGCGTTCCACCGCCAGCTTCCATTCCCGACGGAAATAGCCCTCGGCCCGGGCCTGTGAATTGGCGGAAATGAGGGGTAGAAACAGCGCGCACTCGTGAATCTGCTGCCTAATCTTCGCGTCCCACTGGTCCCCACCCACGAGCTCGCTCTGATCGAACCACACCTCCACGCCGGCGGCGCGCAACGCGTCGCAGATGCGCTTGGCCGCTTCCGCGTCCTGCGACGCGTAGCTGAGGAAGACCGCTTTGTTGGCGTCGCTCATTTGGCGGCCTCCCGTTGTTTTAGCATCCGAGCGAGCGTATCCCGGCCGACGCGGTATTCCGCCTCGCAGCCGAGCTTGGCCAGCAAGCGGTGAAAACGAGGATCCTCGCGCACGTCGTCCCAAATGATCTGGAAATGGAATCGGGCAAAAAATGCGGGTGACGTTTGCTCCAAAAACGGCAGCGCCTCGTCGAAATGTCCCACGGCATGCAGCAGCTGACCGTGGGCAAGGTTGTCTGGCGGCAACGCGGCCTGCATGGTGCGCAAGGCGGCGGTCGCCTCGCCGGGGTCTCCGACCTGGCGCAGGACAAAAAGAGCTTCCTCGCCCGCCCACCACCGCATCGCAAACGACTTCTCCTGGAGCACCAGACGAGCCGCCGCGACTGCCTCATCGTTCCGGCCGAGTCCCAACAAGGCGATCGCCCGCGCGCCTTCGAGTGGCGCGTGCATCGCAGTTAGCAACGCCCGGGCCCGTTCCGCAACGGCGAGCACGTCCTCGTAGCGTTGCGCAAGATTCAGCTGCGTGGTGTAGTTCACCAGCGTCACGAAGGAGAGCGGATCCAGGGTGATCGAGCGCTCCAGCGCCGTCAGGCCCGCATCCAACCGACCTTGGCCGGCGAGCAGGTGTGCCTGCCAGTGGTAGGCCACGGCATAGTTCGGATTCAGTCTGAATGCGTCCTGATAGTGTTTCGCCGATTCACTCCAGCGAAACTCCTGGTAGGCGACGCAACCCAAGGACGCCTGGACCTCCGCCAACGAGGGATCGAGCTCAAACCCCGCGTGGGCTTCGGCCAAGGCCCGCGCCAATTCGCCCTTGTAGGGAACTCCGCCGCCCAATGAAGCATACCAGGACCGCACCGCCGACACGTCAGCCAGACCGGCGTGCGCTTGGGCGAATTGTGGGTCGATTTCCAGAGCCCGGGAATACGCCTGTTCGGCCCGGGCGAAGCCTTCGTCCGTACGCAGCGTCCAGAAGTGGCGCCCCTCCAGCACGAGCCGGTGAGCCTCCGGATTCACGGTCCGAGGTGCGCGCGGGGCCGCGCTCAGTTTCAGCTGCAGATTGCGGGCGATAAGTGCCGCGATCTCATCCTGCACCGCGAAGATGTCCTGCAACTCCCGGTCGAAGTTGTCGGACCAAAGGTGGAAACCGTCCTGCGCATCAATCAGCTGGGCGGTGATCCGCACCCGGTTGCCCATCTTGCGTACGCTGCCCTCCACCACGTGGGCGACACCCAGTGTTCGGGCGATTTCGGGAATCGGCACATTGCGACCCTTGAAGAAGAACGCCGAGGTGCGGGCCGCCACTTTCAAGCCCGGGATCTTCGCCAACACGTTGAGCAGTTCCTCGCTGATGCCGTCGCTGAAATATTCGTTCTCCGGGTCCCGGCTGAGATTGGTGAACGCCAGGACCGCGATCGACGGCCCGGACGGCTTCGCAGCCGCCTCGGCGCGGCGGCCCGGCGACGGTGCCAGCGCCTCCGCCGGAATCACCCGGCCCAGAAGATTCAGGATGTTGGCGACGAGCGACCCGGCGTCATCGCCCCCGGCCGCCCGGGTCCATTGCACGGCCGTGAATTCCACCGGCACCTTCGCCTCGCCATCGTGGATGTGGTCGATGACCACAGGGACGAGAAACGCCTTCTCGTCCGCCATCGCCTGGGTGCGCTGGGCCGCGAGTTTCCACTCGATGCGGAAATACCCTTCCAACCGGGACTGGGTGTTGGCGGAAATCACCGGCACGAACAGCGCGCACTCCTTGATCTGCCGGCGGATCTTCTGGTCCCAGGCATCGCCGCCGCGCAATTCGCTCTGATCGAACCACACCTCGACGCCGGCCGCGCGCAGCGCCTCCGCGATGCGCCGCGCCGCCTCGGCGTCTTGCGAAGCATAGGAGAGAAAAACAGCTTTGCTGAAATCACTCATCGTTTACCTCCGCGTCTTGCTGGCCGCGCCGCAGCCTGGGCGAAGGCGGGCGACGCGAAGGAAAGAAAGACGGCGGTGTTCAGTTCACTCACGTCAGTTGATCGTCCGACAGTTTCATTTTTCGCAGCAATGCTGGCCAGCGGACGTCGTCGTGCAGGGTTTTCAGGAAGGAGTCATTCTTCAGCCAAGTCATTCCGGGATCCCGCTGGCGAAACGCGATCTCGAGCCACTCGAAAGCCTGGTCCGGCTCGCGGCGCGTGGCGTGGACCTCGGCGATCTGATAGCTCAAGGCTTCGCTATGTTTGGCTTTAAGCTCGGCCAAGACCGCCTCCGCCTCGTCCTCCCGGCCCTGCAGCTTGCGGACATGGGCCAGGCAGGTCAGCCGCGCCCATTCCACCGGCACCTGCTCGGCGGCCTTGGCCGCGTCGCTGATTCGGCCCAGCAGCAGGCGGGCGTAGGTCAGGAAAACGTAGCCATAAAACCCGCCGGGATTCAGCGCGACCAACGTCTCACCCTGTTTCTCCAGATCGGCAAACCGGCCCGCCTGGAAGAGCGCCTTGCCGTAGATGTAGCCGGCCATGGTGTTCAACGGATCAAGCTCGAGTGCCCGTCGTCCCAAATGCAAGGCCCGCTCCGTCTGGCCGATCACTTGCGCCAGATTGGACAGCAGGCTAATCGCCCCCGCATCGCCCGGGGCCAATTCGGTCGCTCGGACCAACATGGCTTCCGATTGCTTCCAGTCCCAATCGGAAGAGAACAGCACCGCCCCGAGCGCCGCGTACGCGGGAGCGAGGTTGGGGTCCAGCGCGATCGCCCGTCGGGCCGCGTCGCGCGATTGCGCAAACCCGGTCCCGTGGGGCATCGAGCCCAAGGCACCCGACATGAGGTAGGCCATGGCCAGCCACGCCCAGGTGAGGGCGGAATCGGGGTCAATCGCGAGCGAGGCTTGGTAGCATTCGATCGCCTTGCGGTAGTCTTCCAGCACCTCCCGGTTGAAGTGCGCCCGACCTTGGAGGAACAGTTGGTAGGCCGCCGGGTTGACGATCCCCACCTGGGAAGCCGTCCCCAACTTGACGGAAAGGCTCCCGGCAATCAGGCCGGCAATCTCATCCTGCACGGCAAAGATATCCTTCAGGTCGCGGGTGAAGGTTTCGGACCAAACCTGAAAGCCGTCGGCGGCCTTGATCAGCTGGGCGGTGATGCGCACGCGATCACCGGCCTTGCGCACGCTGCCCTCGATCACATAGGCCACGCCCAGCTGCCGGGCAATTTCGGCGATCGGAACCTGCCGGCCTTTGAAGGAGAACGCCGAAGTCCGCGCCGAGACCTTCAACCCCGGCACCTTGCAAAGCACGTTGAGCAGCTCTTCGCTGACCCCATCCGAAAAATATTCGTTGCCCTTGTCGTCGCTCAGGTTGGCGAAGGCCAGCACGGCGACCGATTTACCGGTCGGGGGCGAAATCGGTTCGGCCATCCGGCCGGGACTTGGAGTTTTCTGCAGGGGCGAGCACGCCCGGTCCAGCAAGGCGAGCACGTTGGCCGCGAACGCTTGCGTCCCATCCCCGTCGGAGACGGTCGTCCATTGCACAACGAGGAATGCGTCTGGCACCTGCGCCTCGCGTTCCGTGGTCGCATCGATCGCCACCGGAAGAATGAACGGCCGGCCCTTCGCCATCAGGTGCGAACGGTCTTCCGCCAGCTTCCACTCTAGCCGAAAATAACCTTCCAGCCGCAATTGGGTCTTGGCCGAGATGATCGGCACGAACAGCGCGCACTCCCTGATTTGTTTCCTGATCTTCGCGTCCCAGGAGTCGCCGCCGCGCAATTCGCTCTGATCGAACCACACCTCGACGCCGGCCGCGCGCAAGGCGTCGGCAATGCGTTTCGCGGCCTCCGCGTCCTGTGACGCGTAGCTGAGGAACACCGCGCCTTTCGGCGCGGAACGCTCAACATTTAACTCTGAATGCTCAACGCTCAACGTCTCGGCCTCCGGAGTTTGCTGCGTGGTTTGGTCATTGGGCGTTAAACGTTAAAAATTGAGTGTTGAGCGTTGAGCGTTTTGCACGTTCAGGCCATCTCCTTGGCGAGAAGTTCCAACAGTCCGGGCAACGAGGCGATGCCGCTGCGACCGTTAAAAACCGTCTCCGCCACCTGCGCCACCAGCACCCGGCGGT
>CAZAOI010000248.1:0-4988 GCA_964486705.1 uncultured Oleiharenicola sp.
CTGTGCTCTTGAGTCAGGCTATCGGCCTGCCCGTCCAACGCGCGAAGCCGCCCTCGAGGACACCCTCAAGGCGTGCCTGTCGTTGACCGCCACGAAAGCATCTGTCCTCGCACAGTATCCCGATGCAGCACTCCTGCACAATGGCTTCGACCGTATGGCCGGTCACCTTACGTGGGCAGATTTCGGTCGCGAGCATCGGCGAACACTGGCAGCGCGCGCCGCCGTAGTCGCCGCGCACCTGCGAGCCGGTAGAAATTTCGACTTCGCCACAGCTCGTTACACCGGCAGTCAGAAACAGATCGCTACTTTGCGTGCCGCCACACTCAACCGCACTCCGCACGCTTGGCTCGACGGCCTGAAAGCCGTCAACCCCGAGGCCTATCACTACTGGCTTGCGGCCAGTCCGCACCTGTGAGGCGTTAGCGCGGTTTTTGGCAAAATCCATTAGCACCCAATTGAACACGATATCATTCCATGGCTGAATCCTCCGCCGACCTATCCTTTGCCGTGGAAGTCCATCCCGCGAACTGGCGTTTCCCCGCGGGGAAGTCCTGGATCGCGGGCTGGATCCGCCCGCCCGACGGCCACGTGATCACCGACGTCCGGGCGCGAATCCACCACCGTGTCATCCTCGGGCTGGCCGGTTTGCCGGATCCGCAGGGCGCCGGATTTTCCTTTCTCCTCGCGCCGCAGCCGGACGCAACGCAGCTGCAGCTGGAAGCCCGCGATCAGTCGGGGCGGTGGCGGGAGTTTTTCCAAACCAAGATCACGGCCGCAACTGCCGCGCCAGCTCCGCCGCCGCGGCCCGCCCTGGATCAATCCCTGAATCAACTGATCGCGACCCTGCTGAAGCGCCAGGCGCGTTTTCCTGATCGCACCTGGGCCGACTTGGCCGACGAACTCGTGGCCGCCTGGGTGGCCGAGCCGCTCAGCGCCCATCCGAACCCGCCTTCCGTCGGTGCGCTCGAGGAACCCCGCGACCTCGGGCGGTTGCGCTACGGCCGCCTCTCGGTGACCGGCTGGCTGGTCCATCCCCCCGCGAAAATCAACCGGCTCTGGGCCGTCATTGATCCGCTGCCCGCCACCCTCCTTCCGCTCGGGCTGACCCGCCCGGATATCACCGCCACTTTCCCGGCACTGGGCGGGCACCTCAACTCTGCCTTCGCCGGCGCCGTGCCCCTGCCGCCGGATCTCGCCACTCCCGTGTTGCTGAAAGTTTTCGCCGAACTCGAAACCGGCGAAAGGCCGCTGGTGTTCGCTCAGCGCTTCGCACCGCAATTTCATGCCGGCGACAATCAGATCCCGCCGTTGGTTCCGGGTTCGGCCTACGCCCGCGCCCTCGGGGCTTTGCTCCGCGCCGCCGGCCGGTACGCGATGCCCCGCCGCAACCTGGTCCGGCTCGCGCGCACCGCTTGGGCGGGTTACCGGTCGATGCCGGTCTACCGCCCCATGGGCTCCCGGCCACCCGCGGAGAAAATCCAGCTCCGCGCGAACCGCGCCGCAGCACGCGGCGCGCTCGCCGGCGCGAACTCCGCCGACAACCGCGCGCCCGACGCGCTGTCGAGCCCGCGGCCCGCGTGCACCGCCATCGCTCCCGCCGACGACATGGCCATACCCGACGCCTCGCACTATTTTCAGATCGGCCGGGAAGCCCTGCGGCTGGTGCACGAAGCGAGCCTGCTCGCCGGGACCGGACGGATTGAGGCGGTGCTGGATTTGCCCTGCGGTTTCGGTCGCGTCGCGCGCTGGCTGCGCACCGCCTACCCGGCGGCGCACCTGGCCGTGAGCGATACCCAGGCCCACGGCGTGCAATTTTGCCGCGAAGAGCTGGGCGCCACGGGAGTAATCGCCCACGGCGACGGCCGGCATTGGGCTGACTTGCCCGGACCCTACGACATCATCTGGTGCGGTTCGCTGTTGACCCACTTTGACTGGGTCGAGTGGGTCAGCCATCTCCAAAGATTTGCCGCGCGACTGTCACCGCAGGGCGTGCTTATCTTCACGACCCACGGACAGCACGCGCTGGGCCTGCTGCAGAGCGGGGAAAAAGATTACGGTCTGCCGCCGGCGGCCGTCGCCCGCCTGGGCACCGCCGCCGTGACGGAGGGCTTCAGTTATGCCGACTATCCGGAGACCCCGGGGTATGGCATTTCGATTTCTCAACCCGGGTGGATCCGGGAGCTGATTGCGCGGGAGACAGGGCTCCAAGTCCTGGAAATTCGCGAAGCCGCCTGGGGCGGACACCAGGATGTGGTCGTATGCGGGCTCCGCGCCGCGGGGAGAAATAGCCCCTGAGGGAAACCCGTCCGTGCCCGGCTCGCCAACGGGCAGCCGAGAGTTGACCTGCCACGGCGGCGGCCCAATTTGGCCGGGTTGCCCATCTCAACTCCCAGGCGCCTCGGCGCTTTCCCTTCCGGTTCCACCATCGCGCGATGAATCTGCCCGCTGGCTGGAAGTTCGCCGTTGATGTCCATCCCGCGGGCTGGAGTTTCCCGACGGGCGCAAGCTGGATTGCCGGCTGGATCCGGACGGAGGAGGGCAATGCGATCACGGACCTGCGGGCCTGGCTCGAGCAGAAGCCTTGCTTTGGCTTGCACGGACTCCCCCGGCCCGGCGACCCCGGTCCGCCTTACTCCGGCTTTTCTTTTCTGCTCACCCCGCAGCCGCACGCCACGCTCCTGCGGCTGGAGGCCTGTGATCTCAGCGGCCACTGGTTCGAATTCTTCCGGACTCCGATCACCGTGTCACCCGAGATCACCCCGCGGCCGGCGCGGATCCGATTGGCGGAAGCCTTGCCGGATCTCATCCCCGATTTGCAGCGCCGCGCCACCCGCGAACCCGAACGCGCGCTCGCCGCCATCGCGGATGATCTGGTGACGGCCATGGAAGCCGCTCCGCTTAATGCGTTCCCCAACCCGCCCTTCCTAGGCGCGCTCGAGGAACCGACGCACGTCGGCCGCGTCGAATACTGCCGGCTCTCCGTGGTGGGTTGGCTGACGCACCGCACCGCAAAGATCACCCGGCTCACCGCGATCGTCGATCCGTTGCGCGAAGTCCCCCTCGAGTACGGCCGCCCGCGGGAAGACATCGTCCACAAATTCCCCGAGCTCACCGACCACGCCAACGCCGCCTTTGCGGGCAAGGTGGATCTGCCCGCCGGGTTGAATCGGCCCGTGCTCCTGAAAATTTTCGCCGAGCTCGACCACGGCGAAAAACACCTCGCGTTTGCGCAGCGTTTCCAACCCGGCCTGATGGTCGGGGCCGTGCCCACGGCGCCGCCGTTGTCGGCCGTCCAATTCGGCCGCGCGGTCTGGACGCTACGGCGGGCGGCGGGGCGGTTGGGCCTGCCGACCGCCGGGGTCTGGCGGGCGGGGTTGGCCGCTTGGGCCGGCTACCCGGGCAAACCGCTGCCCGCATCCCCCGCGCCCGCGGCGACGCTCCGCGGCGGCCAACCCCTGCGCCTGCTGGTTGTGACGCACAATCTGAATTTCGAAGGCGCGCCCCGCCTCGTCCTGGAACTCGCCTCCTATCTCGCCCGCCAGCCGGGCATCAGCGTCCGCGTGATCTCCCCGGCGGAAGGGCCCCTGCGCGCGTTGTTCGAAAGTGCCGGCATGGCGGTCACGGTCCTGAATCTCGCCCCCGCTCTGCAGGCGGCGACTGCGGAGGAATTCCACGCCCAGTTGGCGGTCTTGCGCGGCACCCTTGATTGGGGCGCCGTCGACCTCGTGCTGGCCAACACCCTGGTGTCCTTTTGGGCCGTGCATTTGGCGCACCGCGCCGGCAAGGCCTGCGTCTTCTACGTCCACGAAAGCGCGCCCATCCCCCGGCTCTTTGCCCCGCTGGTCGCGCCCGGCTTGATTCCCGTCGTCGCGGAGGCCCTCACCCTCGCTCAACGCGTCGTCTTCACCGCCGATGCTTCCCGCCAGGTTCACGCGGCGCAGAAGCCGGCGGACAATTTCCGCGTGCTTCCCAGTTGGCTGGACGTGGCCGCGATCAATCAATTTCTCGCGCAGCACGACCGGGGCGCGCTGCGGGCCAAGCACGGTTTCCGCCCCAACTCGATCGTGCTGCTCAACCTCGGCACCGTCTGCGAACGCAAGGGCCAGCATGTCTTCCTCCAGGCCGCCGTTTTGCTCGAGCCGGAACTCCGTGCGCGGCATCCGGATCGGCTGATCGAGTTCGTCATGGTCGGCGCGCGCGACGACGACTTTCTTCGGGTCCTGCAAGCCCGCGCGGCCGACGCCCAGCTTCAGACGGTCCGCTTCGTGCCGGAGACGCGCGAGAATTTCGATTTCCTCCGGTTGGCTGACATTCTGGTCTGCACCAGTTTCGAGGAATCCTCGCCCCGCGTGCTGCTGGAAGCCGCCACCTTCGGCACGCCGATCGTGAGCACCGACGTCAACGGCATCCCGGAAATGCTGACCGGCCGCGAGGCCTGGCTGGTCGAGCCGGGCGACCCTTACCTGCTGGCCGCCGCGCTCCGTCAGGCCTTGGCCGCCCATTTCGCCGGCGACACCCACCGCGCCGCGCGGGCCCGCACGGCGGTGGTCCGCCGTTTCGACGAACGCGTTTCCCTGCCCCGGCACCTCGCGCTCATCCGCGACGCGGCCACGCGGTCGGCCGGCCGTTCCCCGTCATGAGCGCTCCCGCCGACCGGCGCTTCGCGGTGGAGATCCATCCGCCCGACTGGCATTTCCCAACCGGAAAAACCTGGATCGGCGGCTGGATGTATGCCGGCAAGGATTCTCATCTCACCGATCTGCGGGCGTGGCTCGACGGCCGGGCCTTTCTGGGCCTCACCGGCTTGCCCAAGCCCGGCTGGGACGAGCACCTGCTGGGTCGCGCCGGCCCGCCCTATTCCGGATTTGTCTTTCTCGTGGAGCCGCACCACGGGGCGCGCCTCCTGCGACTCGAGGCGCGGGAACTGACAGGCGGTTGGACGGAGTTTTTCCGCCACGATATCACGGTCGACGCTGACGCCCCGCCGC
>CAZAOI010000249.1:0-4977 GCA_964486705.1 uncultured Oleiharenicola sp.
CGGCCATGGCGATGCCCGACTTCACCGGGTCAAGCTGCGCCTTGAAGGCCTGCTGTTCGTTGACCGTGAAATTGTCCCGCTCCCCGGGCAACTGGCCGCGGACGCGGCGCACGGCTCCGACAAGTTCCTCCTTGGCCTCGATCAGCCGGGTCTTGTCCTTGGCCTTGACGCGAAGTTCCGCGCCCCGGCGAATGCTGAAATACTTTTGGTAGGCCGCCAGCGGCACGACCACCTGGTTGTCGAAACTGAAAAGCCCGAGAAACTCTCCCTGTTTGGCGAATACACCCACCACCTGAAACGGGTGGCCGGCAATGAGCACGGGCTGCTCGAGCGATGAGCGACCAGGAAAGAGCGCCTCGGCCACGTCAAAACCCAGCACACAGACCTCACGGGCTGCGCCGGCCTCAGTATCGTTGAATAAACGGCCCTCCTGATATTCGACACTGTTGACCCGCACGTAGTCGGCCGTCGTTCCGATGGTGAACACATTGCCCACCTTGTTGTCCTCGAATTTCACCGACGTTCCGCGCCCGACGACCGGCACGGCCGTCTCGAGCAGGCTGTTGGGCGTGGCGGCGATAATGCGGTTCAGTTTCTCCGCATCCTGCGGGACAATATTGGGGCGGTTGTTGTAATTCCACCAATCCTCAACCGGGCCCCACGGCCATTTCTGGACGTAGAGCACATCCTCGCCGAGCATGGCGAGGCTGTTCTGAAACCCCTTGTCAATGCCGCGAATGGCCGTGCCCATAAGGGTGACCGCCACAATTCCGATGACGACGCCCAGCGCCGTCAAAATCGAACGCAACTTATTCGCGCCAATCTGCGTGATCGCGATGCGGAAGGACTCGACGAATTCGTTATAGAGGCGCTGCATGTTCGACTAGTCTTGGCGGACGTCGCTTTCGATCAGGCCGTCGCGCAACCGGACGATGCGGCGGGCGTGCCGGGCGATGTCCTCCTCGTGGGTGACGACAATGATCGTATTCCCTTGGTCGTAGAGATCCTCGAGCAACTGCATGATCTCCTCGCCCGTCTTGGAGTCGAGGTTGCCGGTGGGCTCATCGGCCAGAATGATCGACGGATTGTTCACCAGGGCCCGGGCGATGGCCACGCGTTGCCGCTGCCCGCCGGACAGTTCGTTGGGTTTGTGCTCCATGCGCTCGCCGAGGCCGACGTCGCGGAGCGTCTGCCGGGCTTTTTCCCGGCGGGCGGACGGGGAAAAGCCGGCGTAAACGAGGGGCAGCTCCACATTTTGGAGCGCGGTGGAGCGCGGCAGCAAATTGAAGGTCTGAAAAACGAAACCGATCTCGCGGTTGCGGATGTCGGCCAGTTCGTCGTCGGTCATGGTCGAGACGTCCTTGCCGGTGAACTGATATTTTCCGCTCGTCGGGGTATCGAGGCAACCGAGCATGTTCATCATGGTCGACTTGCCGCTCCCGGAAGGGCCCATGATGGCGAGGTACTCGTTGCGTCGGACGGTGAGGGCGACCCCGCACAAGGCATGCACGGTTTCCTCGCCCATTTTGTAGAGCTTGGTGACGTTCTCGATCTCAATCACGATCGGACCGGGTTCACGGTAGCCGCGCTTGATCGGAGCGTGGGCGTGGGCGGCCGAACCGGGTGAGGCAGGAGGGGAACTCATGGGGGAGATTGGAAATGGGGAGCGGACGCCCGCATCCGCCGGGTCGCGGCGGATGCAGGCACCCGGCGCACCGAGCGGGGTTTACTTGTTGTCCTCTTTCTTGGGCTTTTCGATCATCACCTTGCTGCCGTCCTTGAGTTTGCGGCTAATGGCGGCGTAGCTGCCCGCGATGATTTCCTCGCCGGCCTTCACGCCCTTTTTCACTTCGATGTAGGTATTGTCGGCCAGACCCGTCTCGACCTTGCGTTGCTTCACGATGTCGCCGGTTTTCACGAAAACCACGCGGTCAAATTGCTCCCGATTGCGCCGGGCCTCCTCGCGTTCACTGGCCACCTCCAGATCGTTGCCCGAACGCTCCTTGGCCTCCTTCGCCTTGGCCAGCTGAAGTTGCTCGGTCGTCTTGCCACCGGCGGCCCGAACCGTGACACTTTGGATCGGAACGACGACGACATTCTCGACCGTCTGGGTTTCGATGTCGACCGTGGCACTCATGCCGGGCCGCAGCTTGGCGTCCGGGGCCTTGATGCTGATCTTGACGAGAAAATTAGTGACTTCATCCGAGGCCGAGGCGGCGGCGGATTGCGCCCCGACGGTGATCGCCGAACTACTGATCTCGTTCACGGCTCCGTTAAACTTGCGTCCCGGAAAGGCATCGACCGTCACGACGGTGTGGTCGCCCACCTTGACATTGATGATGTCGTTCTCGTTCACCTTCACCCGGACCTCCATGTTCTCGAGGTTGGCGAGGCGCATGATCTCGGTCCCGGCAAACTGGTTGGTCCCGACCACCCGCTCACCCACCTCGCTGGTCAGGGAGCTGATGCTCCCATCAACCGGCGCATAGATCGTGGTCTTGGACAATTGGTCCCGGGACTGATTGAGCGAACCCTCGGTCCGGCGGATCTGGGCCACCGAGGAATCAAAGTCGGCCTTGGCCACGTCGAGATTCGTCTTGGCCGCAGTATGGTCGGAGTCCGAGATCAGTTTCTTGAGATAGAGTTCCTGCGCCTGCTTGTAGTCCTGTTCGGCTTTGGAGAGCCGCGCCTGACTGAGCACGCTGGCCGCTTTGGCGGAAGCGAGCGAGGCCTGCTGCTGTTCCAACTGCGCCTGGTAAAAATCCGGTTTGATCCGGACGAGCAGGTCGCCCTTCTTGACGCTCTGGCCCTCGATCACCGGGATCTCGATGAGTTCGCCGGCAACCTCGGGGGAAATCTTGACCTCCACCTCAGGCTGGACCTTGCCCGTCGCCGTGACGAGGTGGACGATAGTGCGGACGACCGCCTTCTCCAGCGTGATCGGGATCGGCTTTTCCCCCTTTCGCTTGGCGGCGACGACGACCGCCACGACGATGAGTCCGAGGACCACGCCGAGGACGATCAGCAGCGTACGATTGGATTTCCTTTTCTGAGGCGCGGCTTGGGCCGGTTGTTTCATAGGAGCAGCCATAGTGATAAAATAGTTAGCTTATGCTTGGGTTAAAATCAGCCAATAGACGAGCGCGTAAGTGCCATCCTCCGCCCAAGGACCCTTCCCCTTGCGTGCGAAACGGATGCGCCGCAACCCCGCCGCGAGCAGGAACAAACGGGAGCACGGAACTAAAGGTGGGCGGCACAGAGGGAAAACACGCGATTTTCGCGGAAAGTTGCACCCTGTTTTGATGAACGGCTGCCGGAATCGGATGAGTGGTACCCGGACGATGCGGCGCGTGGGCGGGCCAGGAGAGATTGCGGTTTAGCCGGTCCGCCGGCGAACTACCGCCCACCGGGTTCCCACGCCAAGGCGGCACCGACAATCCCCGCATCATTATGCATCGCGGCCGGCACAATCCGGGCGCGCGTCTTGAGATACTTGAACCACTTCTCCGACTTCTTGCTGACCCCGCCGCCGACGATGATCAGTTCGGGGGAAAACAGGCGCTCCATCACCCCAAGGTAAATATTCACGCGACCACCCCATTCGGACCAGCTCAGGTCTCGTCGCTGCCGCACCGCCGCCGCCGCAAAGCGCTCAAAGGGTTTCCCGCGCCACGGAACCCAGCCCAACTCGGCGTTGGGAAACAGCCGGCCCTGGAAAAACAAGGCCGAGCCGATGCCCGTGCCAAAGGTCAGCATCAGCACCGTGCCCTGCTCGCCGCGACCGGCGCCAAATTTCATTTCCGCCAGACCGGCCGCGTCGGCGTCGTTGTACAGTCTGACTTTCGCACCCGTCGCGCGGCTGAAAAGCCCCACCCCGTTCTTGTTTTCCCAGTTCGCGCCCAGATTTCCCACGGCCCCGATCTTGTCGCCGAGGATAATGCCGGGAAAGCCGATGCCCACGGGCCCGCGCCAGTGGAAATGCCGCACGATCGCCCGGGCGGCCGCGAGGCCCTGGGCGGTCGGGCACGGCGAGTCAATTTCCACCCGGAACCGTTCCGCGAGCAGTTGGCCCGTCTTCGTGTCCACGGGTGCACCCTTGAACGCTGACCCGCCGATATCGATGCCGAGAACTTTCATAATGGGCCGCCACGCTAGGCCCCACCCCACCCGTGGCAATCCCATCAATCAACGATTTTGGGGGTTTCCAGACGGCAAGTCGTCCGCCCGCGCCGGGCGGACGGACACCAGTTCCACGTCAAAATGCAATTCCTGTCCCGCCAGGGGATGGTTCGCGTCGAGGACGACGTCATTGCCGTCGAGGGCGACCACGGTCACGACCGGCGCATGGCGATCCGCCCCGGTCTGAAATTGGTCCCCGATCTTCAGCGCCGCGACCGGGAGCCGGGCCCGGGGCACTTTTTGCACCAATTCGGCTTCGCGCACCCCATAACCCCGCTCCGGCGGCACCACGGCCTTCCGTTTTTCCCCCGCCTGCATGGAACCCAGCACCGCTTCCAGTCCATCGATGATCTGGCCGGTGCCCTCCACGCAAGTCACCGGGTCGGCGCCATGCGAAGTATCAATCAGGCGGCCGCTGCTGTCCTTGAGCGAATAGTGAAAAGAAAAATGGCGGGGAGACGCGGACATGGGCGCCAAGTGACCAAGGCCCGTGGCCAAGTGACAAGCGTAAATCCCCTCGTCCGCGAATCCAAGCCAACCCACCCCCACCTCGCAGGTGCCTTCCGAACGGTTTTTTGTAGTCTAATAGACTACAAACCCGCCTGGCACAAAACCCCCGCTAGGTTTCCTGGCGCAAGACCTCAAGGGGCGGGTGGTCGCAGATGCCGCGATTCGCGAGCAGGCCGGTCGCGACCGTCACGGAGCTGACCGCGGCCCACCCGCCCACCAAAACCAGCAGCGACGGGGCGGCCCCTTTCACGTCGAAGACGAAATAAGCCAGGGCTTCGTTTGCGCCGA
>CAZAOI010000250.1:0-4975 GCA_964486705.1 uncultured Oleiharenicola sp.
CGAGGCTGACAAGGGGGCGCCCCAGCTGCTTCTCGATGAGCTCAATCGTCTGGCTGATCGGCTTGATGACCGCATCAAATCCCAGCGCGAGGGCCCGCGCGGCCCGGAGGACGTCTTCCAGGGCCGCGTCGGTGACTTGGGCGAGGAGAGGGGTGAGTGCGCTATCCGGCTGGCCGGCGTCGAGCGCTTCCAGCGCCGCTTGTACGCTCGGTGCAACCGCCGCGCCCGGTTCGATCTTCGGCAGGCCACCGTCCGCCAGGGCGGTCCACGCCTGCTGGCCGATTGCGGAATCGAGCGCGCCGACAGCCGGAGTGTCGGCCAGCGCCAGCATCAATGCCGCCCGGTCGGGCGCCTGCAGTGCGTGGGCCCCGGCCAGGACGTCGAGCGTATTGTGTTGGAGGGCGCTGCGCAATTTTTTGGCCTGGAAAAAACTCCATTGGTCGCCGGCCTTGGCCTGGAGTTGCGCCGCGAGGGAGCGATCGTACTGGGCCCGGGTCATCTCGCTGGAGGAAAGTCCGGCCAGCAGGGTGGCGATCACCGTCATCACCACCGGCGTGGCGCTGAGAATCTTGCCCCATTTCGTCGTCGGCAGGTCGGTCTTCAGGGGGTCAGGAATCGTCGTGCTCATAAAAACCACGCGGGATGCGGTGGCGGGCAGCTTTCGGAATCGACCCGGCCCTGCAAGAATCAACCGGAACATCCGCGGGTGATTTCCGGGCAGAATGGCAGAAGCGAGAGTTGACGGGTCGCGGCAGAACGGAGTCACTCGCACGAGAGCCGCGGGCGGCTTCGACCAACCGACGATCCCATGACCTTGAACCAAACGCTGCTCCTGTTCGGCTATGTGGTGCTCTTTCTTGCCAGCATCGCCGCGATGCTTTGGTGGCAGAAGCAGCGGCGGAAGGCCCGGCTCCCGTTTGGCGAAGAGCTGAAGCTCTTGCGCGCCCCGGGTGAAACCCAGCTCAAGGTGGTGCGGCAGTGCGACGAGGACGCGGTCAAGTGGTTGATGCTCGCCGCCCTCGTGCCGGCCTCAGTCGGCATGCTCCTGTTGCTGGGGGCGGCGCAGTTGCCCAAAGACGTGCAGGTCGGCGGGGCGGCCCTCGCGCTGGTTGCGTTTCTCGGCGCCTTCTATTTTGCCGCGCGCTGGTTCGCTGAAAAAACCCGCGAACGGGGCGACCGGTATCTCGGCTACTTCGGCGAGCGGGTGGTGGCCGAGCACCTGGAGCCGCTGAAGCTGCAGGGCTGGCGGATTTTTCACGACGTGCCGGCGGCGGCCCAGGGAAAAAAATTCAATCTCGATCATGTCGCGATCGGACCGCCGGGCGTCTTTGTCATCGAGACCAAGACCCGCCGCAAGGGCGCGGCCCGGCCGGGCTTCGATGACCACAAGGCCTACTTCGATGGCCGGTCGCTCGTCTGGCCGTGGGGCGAAGACAACCATGGACTCGAACAGGCCGAACGCAACGCGCGCTGGCTGGCCGACACCCTCCAGGCGGAACTCGGTGAACGCGGGTCGGTGACGCCCTGCCTCACGCTCCCGGGCTGGTCGGTGGAAAACAAACCGAGCCGCGACTCCCGTCTCTGTCGCGTGGTGAACTCGAAGGGTCTGGCGGCGTTTTTGGGTGGGGGCGCCGTGGTGCTGGCCCCGCGCCAAATCGAGGTCATCGCCGCCGCGCTCGAAGCTCGCTGTCGCGACGTGGAATATTGAAGCAGCGGCCTGCGTTCAGATCTGGGAAAAGGCCGCCGGCACGAGGAACCGGCTCGTGATTTTGGAGACGGTGTCGGCGTACTGCGGGTCGGCCTTGAGTTTCAGCCACACGGGATGCTGGCCAAAGGCGGTCCAGTTTTTTTGGTGCGTGGCGCGGTCCGGGCTGCAGAGCAGATAGGAAAGATGCGGCAGGTCCCGGCCGACCAGCGCCTGACCGTAGAAGACCGGCGACAGGTTGACCTCGTGCATGACCTCGATCTCGCCGGCGTTGAACATGTCGACCTTTTTCAGCGCCGTGGGCTCGCTGAAGCTCTCGTAGATGCGCAGCTCGAAGATCCGCGCCTGCCGGTCGCGGGCCAGCGCGGGCACCGCCAGCTGGGGCATCCCGGCAAACGCAAGTAGCAGCCAGCTGTCGAGCCGGTCGAAGGCCGGATTGGCTTTCGTGGGCGACTTCAAATAGTCGGCGCCGGCGGCCAGCACGGCGGGATCGGCGTTGAGGGCAGCCGTGACCTTTCCGACCGAATCGAGGGATGGGTGCGGAATCAGGACCCACACGGCCGGCCCGTCTTTCGCCTCGGGCTCGGTGAAAACCCCGACGGCCTTGATGCCGCGGGCGTTCAACCCGGGGATCAGCGCCTTTTCCAGGTAGGCGTCGAGCAAGGTGTGTGAGGCGCCGGGTTTCAGGCGATAGGCACGCAGCTCCAAATAATCGCGGGCGGCGCCAGGCGTTTCGGCGGCGGAAGCCGCGAGGCCGGTGAAAGCGGCGGTCGCCGAGGCGGCCAGGGAGGTTTTCAGGAATTCACGGCGGTGGAGTTTCATGGGGAAGGGGGGTGGAGCAAAAATGGAATCAGCCTCGGCGAAATAGCCACCCTTATCGGCGGCTGTACCTGTCCGCCGGCGACGATTCCGTGGCTTGCGCCTCGCGGCGGTCGCTGCATGTTTGCTGTCGGGAGATTAACCCATGAACCAACCCCGCTGTTTCCTTTCGTTCTGTCTGTTCACTGCCGCCCTCGGCTTGTCGGTTTCCGCCGTAGCCGAAGTGGGACTCGGCGCGAAACCGCTGCCCGGCGCGGAAGTCATCATCGACGGCAGCCGTCAGCTGCTTGACGAGAAATGGACTTACTGGATCGGTCCGCGCTTCGGCTCGTCGCTGCCGATCAAGTGGCAGATTGTGGCCGATCCGGTGGACCCTGGCACCGTCGTGCAGACCGATGATCCTGCAGCGGCCGGCGGCAAGTACGGCGCGGCGGACATTGTGACGAAGAAAACCTACCGCGATTTCCGGTTGCACCTCGAATTTCTCGCCATGCAGGTAGGGGGCAACAGCGGCGTCTATCTGCAGAACCGCTATGAGATCCAGATTTGCGACAGCGAAACCGGCATGCACGGCATGGGCGCAGTGATCAACGAAGCCGAGGCGCCCTATCGTGTTTATCGCGGCCTCAAGCAGTGGAATGCCTACGACATCACCTTTCGCGCGGCGCGTTTCAAGGACGGCAAGCGCGTGGAGCCGGCGATGGTCACGGTGTATTTCAACGGGATCAAAGTTCACCACAACCAGCCCATCAACCAGGTGTGGGGCGGACCGAACTCCGGCTTGGATGGCGGCAACGACAGCGGCAAGGGTATCACCGACACGCCGGGCGGGCTGAAACTCCAGTGCGAGGGCCACGACGTGCGCTACCGCAACGCGTGGATCAAGGAACTCAGCCTCGACGGGCCGGACACGGATTTCCGGGACTGAGAGTGGAGGTCGGAATCGCTGATCCC
Source organism: uncultured Oleiharenicola sp. (assembly GCA_964486705.1). Taxonomy (GTDB): domain Bacteria; phylum Verrucomicrobiota; class Verrucomicrobiia; order Opitutales; family Opitutaceae; genus Lacunisphaera. The sequence goes on from CAZAOI010000250.1 coordinate 3,479, forward strand.
GCCGTACCCTACCGCAACCGCGGCCAGGAGAATATTTTCTCCGCCGGTGCGGGCGTGATTTGCCCTGGCTTTTTGTCCCCGGCGGCGGCTTCGCGGAGTTTGTCCTTCTTGCTCTTCCGCTTTCCTTTGATGCCGCCGGTGGCCGGCGGGATATCGACCGCGGTTTCCTCCGGCTCAAATCCCGCGATCTGCTCGCGCGGCAAGCTGAGCCGGTGGCGCTTCTCAATGAGCTGAAAATGGGCGTAGGTGCCGGCGCTGACGAAGTTGATCGCGATGCCGCTTTCCCCGGCGCGGCCGGTGCGGCCGATCCGGTGGGTGTAGTCCACCGCCGAGCGCGGCAGGTCGAAGTTCACGACGACGGGCAGCTGCGCGATGTCGAGGCCGCGGGCCGCGACATCGGTCGCGAGCAGCACCCGGACTTTCGACGCCTTGAAATCCGCCAGCGCCTGGGAGCGGGCGCCCTGACTGAGCTCGCCGTGGAAGGCCGTGGCCGCGATGCCGGCTTTGCGGAGTTTTTCGGCGACGTGCTCGGTGGCGTATTTCGTCGCCACGAAGACGAGGACCCGGCTCCACTGATTTTCCTCAATCAGATGGCGCAGCAGCTGGGTGCGGCGCGGGGGATCGACCTCGATGGCCCGCTGGAGAATGTCGGGAGTGGTGTCGGGCTCGGCCGGCACGTCGAGGCGGACGGGATCGCGCAGGAGCTTTTCGGCGAGCGCTTGGACGGCCGGCGGAAATGTCGCCGAGAAAAACAGGCTCTGCCGGCGCGCCGGAAGCAGCGCGATGAGGCGCGCGAGTTCGTCCGTAAAGCCCAGGTCGAGCAGGCGGTCGGCCTCATCGAGGACGAGGACCTGCACGGCGGAAAGCGAAACAGCGTTGTGATCGATCAGGTCCAGCAAGCGTCCGGGGGTGGCGACGATGACATCCGCGCCGCCGCCGAGGGCCATCATCTGGGGGTTGATGGAAACGCCGCCGTAAACGACGAGCGTCTTGGTGGGCTCCGGCAAATGGCGGGCGTGGTGGCGGAACGATTCTCCGATCTGCGCGGCCAGTTCGCGGGTCGGGGCGAGGACCAGCGCGCGGACAAACCGGCCGCGCGGCCGCGGACTGGCCGCCAGCAGCTGCAAAATCGGCAGGGCAAACGCGGCGGTCTTGCCCGAGCCGGTCTGCGCCGAGGCCCAGACGTCGCTCCCGCGCAAAACCGCGGGGATGGCGCTCGCCTGGATCGGAGTGGGGACGGAATATTTCCGGTCGGCGACGGCCCGCAGCAGAGGCTCCGACAGGCCCAGGGAGGAAAAAGACATCAGAAAAAACGCCGCGTGACGCTCAGGCCAGCTGGACGATGATCGTGTGACCGTTGGCTTTGACCTGATCGCCCACCGCGAGCTTCTTGCGTTTTTGGGTTTCCACCGTGCCGTTGAGCAGCACCAGACCTTCGCTGATCATCTGCTTGGCCTCGCCGCCGGTGGCGGCCAGCCCGCCGAACTTGAGGAATTG
>CAZAOI010000251.1:0-4974 GCA_964486705.1 uncultured Oleiharenicola sp.
GCCCCGCACTCACTCCCCGGGCACGAAGATCCGCTCGATCGGCTGCTTGAACAACCGGCCGAACTTGAAGGCCAGCGGCAGGCTCGGATCATATTTCTCCGTTTCGATCGCGTTGATCGTCTGCCGCGAAACCCCGAGCCTCTCGGCCAGCTCGCCCTGCGACCACTGTCGCTCCGCCCGCAATTCCCTCAGCCGGTTTTTCATTTGTAGCGGCAGTTTGCGATCGTGACCCCGACACACCACAGGATGAACATCGTCAGGTAGGTCCCGCCCACCTCCAGGCCGTGGGTCGCCCACCGCACCGCGAAACCGTGTGCGTTGCAGACAGTGATGATCGTGCTGACAATCACCGTGCCGAGGGCGGCGAACAGCCAGGCCTCGAGCTGGATCCGCCGCTGCAACTCATCCAATCCCCGCAGCAACTGCAGACCGTTCCGCAGGTAGAGCAGCCCCGGCAAGATGGGCGTCAGCGCCAGCGTGATCTTCCACCCCGGACTCCAGTCAGGATTATGCCGGACCAGGAACAGCGTCACCAGATAGACCGCCGTGCTCACCGCCAGCCAGGCGTTGAGCTCGAAAGCGCGCAGCGCCCGCTTGACGGCAGTGCGGTCGGGTTGCTTCCCGTCCCGTTCAGAGAGGTTTGAATTGCTCATGACCCCTGTGTAAAGCTTCCTTGTCACGTGTCAAGCTAACTTTACACGTAATCCGCCAGGCCACCCAAAATATTCAACGCTGCCGAACTCTTCTGTCTCTCCAACACACACCCATCGCCCTCGGACTCGTCAGCTACCACCTCATCGTCCTCCGGACCCTGAGACTGTAGAACGGGCTCACCGGCCGTCGCCGCGACCGGGCGCTGCCACGCATGCTCACCAGACCAGCTCCCGGTAATCTCCCGGCTGAAGCTGGCTGAGTGCCTCCCTGATCTTGCTGGCGTGAGGCTTGATCTCCGGCCAGCGGGTGGTTGGCAAAACCACAATGGCGATACGACGCCCTTGGAGGTTCTGCTGACAGCGAAGATTTTAATCCGTGGTGACAAATACCGTGAGCCCCGCTTCCTCCGCAGCCGTCAGCAGCGCGCCATTGCTCAGGTTGCTCCAGCCCAGACGATACGCCGTTGCGATCTCCAACCCCGGCAGTTCCTGCCGCAGGGGAACAGGCACACCTTGGTCAAAAAGAATTTTCACGGCGAATCCGCCTACTTGGCCGTGGTCAGGCTGGCCGAGGCGTGCTCCAGCACGGCGTCCACCTGGGCCCGGGTCACTCCCTCAAACCATGCGAGAAAGTCATCCACCTTGGCCCCGGCTTCGAGATTCTCGAACAGCGCCCGGACCGGCACGCGGGTGCCGCGGAATACCCAAGCCCCGCTCACCTTGTCGGGCAAACGCTCCACCTCCGGGCAATCTTTCCAATCGAGCATGGAGTCATGAATACTCCGCTCCTGCCACCTCGCAAGATTCGATTCCGGTCGATTCCTCTCCCTGTAGGGCCGTCGCTGGTCGACGCGCCGGACTTTGCCTGCGTCCTCCTCGCCTGACGCTGAGCGTCAGGACGAGCCGCGGCATAGTCCCGCCACGACGGGACGACGACGGGTGATTCGCGATTTTGCCACAAATTGTGACTTATCGCCTGCCACGCCATAGCCTGGAGGGCGACGGCGGATCCACATTCAGATACCCACGCCGTAGAAGCGCGCAAGATCGGCATCCAACATCACACGCTTGCCTCGGACAATAGGGATGCGCGCCTGTATCTGAGCGACTGGGATGAGTTCGTTTTTCATCGGCCGAAAATCTGCGCTGCAAATGGCAGCCGCGTGGCCCGGCGATACTCAGCCGCAAGCTCTCGAATTCTTCCCGTCAAAAACGAAGCTCACAGTCTCCGCTGCCTGCCCAAGCGCATCCCCAAGCAACAAGCTCGCTGGCCCGAGATCAGAGATGGGCGCAAATTGCGGCCACCTCATCCGTGCCCATCCGTGTCATCCGTGGTCAACCCTCCGTTCCCTGCCTCCGACCCTCAGCCCTTGAGCCCTGCGCTTGCCAGCTGATGCCAAAGGTCGGTCCGGGAGAGCTGCTCCGCCCCGAGGTAGGCGATCACCATGACACTGTAGCCGGTTGCCAGCCACCGGTCGAACTTCCGGGTCATGACGGAGCGAACGAGGATGAGCAGCGCACCCAGCACGAACACCGGGCCAAAAAACGCCCCCCGGGAGGCGTCCCCGCCGAAAAGCGAGACCAGGCTGGGGATGCGCGTCGTGGCGCCGAGCAGCAGGCTCAGGCTCGCGCTCAGCATCATGGCCCGGTGTTTCTCCGGTTGTTTCCGCAGCAGGAGCCCGGCCAAAACGAAAAGCGTGAAGATCGCGATCTCCGCCAGCATCACCAGGAGAAAGTCGTGGTAGCGCATGCCGAAAAAACCAAAGTTCGGCGCCGCCTGCGCGGAACGGACGGCCACGAGCACGCCGCTGACCGCGATCACGGGCATCAGGCCCACGGAGCTCCAGCCAAGCTTCATGTGGAAACGCCGGTTCTTGACGGTGATCAGCAGCGCTTGAGCAAGGGACAGGACATACCAAGCGGTGATGGCCATGCCATGCACGAGCACCACGGGATAGATGCCCGGCGCAATGATCCGGCCGCCCTCGCCGTGCCCGCTGGTATAGAACGCCGAGAAGCCGACCAGCATGATCATCAAATTCAGCGCCGCCGCCGTGGAGTAGAATGTCCGGTCGAATGTCATCAGGGGTTCCGCGAAGTAAAGTGGCGAAAGGCTGTTTTCTGTCTGGCAAACGGTCAATAGCGAACACCCCAAACCGGCCGTTCCGGACAACCACTCCTCCAATCCTGCCCTGCTTCACTCGCAATGGGTCCGATGCCCCGAGGCTTGTCGTGGACCGTGAGCCCGTCGAACGGCTTCGGCTCGGTCGGAATGGAGGAGACTGCTTGCAGGCGATGCGGCACGCTTGTTGACGGACCCCCTGCTGAATCGCTTGCCAGCAAGCTCCTACAATGGAGAGCAGATATGGCGAACATCGTGAGTTGGTGTTGGTTTTGGAAAATGCCTCGGGGCTTGCCTCGAGGATCTTCACTCCCGTCCATCAGGGCAGCTCAGGGAGTGTCTTCAAACCTCATGAAGGCCTGTCATTCTGAGCGAAGCGAAGAATCCATCGGGATGACTGTTGCTCTGAGGGGTAGCGAATATTGCAATGGATCCTTCACTGCGTTCAGGATGACAAACGGGTTCGAAAACACCCCCGAATGGTTATAGCTCGCCCTTGCCCGGTTCGCTGATTTCAGTTCTCACCGATCTGGTAGTCCTCAACCGCAACTCCCACTTTTTTAAGCACCCGGCCGGGTGCTTACGACTGATCCGGGCGCCCATCGGGCAGGAACGGTCACAACATGATCTCAGGCGGAAGACCGAGGCCAAACTGATCAAGCGTTTGAAGAAATACCTTTAACGCGGAGGCCCCAGAGTTGGCGGAGAGAGCGCAACTTGCGGCGCCAATTTGGCACCTCAAGTTTCTGTGTCTTTTGTGGAGATCACCTCCCAATGCACGTCCCCATTAATTTTGTCGACGAGATGCTTGCACCGAACTGGTCGCAATTTGCGACCGGTTCATCCGTGGTCAAACCCTGCCTCTGCTACCTCCATTGGCGCCCATTGGCGTGGATTAGCGGTTAAAAGTCCCCTTGCCTGACTCCCCTTCCCGGCTATGTTCCCCGCCATGAGTACCGTGCAGGAAATCGAGTCCGCCATCAGCCGCCTCTCTCCCGAGGATATGCGCCTGGTACGTGACTGGCTGGAAAACCAGCTCGAGGACCGCTTGCAGATGACTGATGAATTCAAGGGCCACATCGAGAGTTCCGAACGCCAGATGGCCGAAGGCCAGCGTCCGCGCACTCGTTGATCCGACCCGGATGAGCCGAGCGTTTGCCGGGCGACTGGCCCGGACAAACACCGGGCTGGCAGCAGCCAGCAACGGCGCTTCAGATCTATTACGCCGCGTTTGACGAGGTGTTTCTGAAACTGCCAGACAACATCCGCCACCGGATTGAGGCCGCCCTTGATGACATGGGCCTGCGCCTCGCACTCTATCCCCACTATCGTATGACCGGCGGCAACCGCTACCGGCTCCGCGTCGGAGACTACCGGATCATCTATACCTTCGACACCGCCCGGAACGAAATCCACCTGCTGGCTGCCGGCCACCGCCGGGAGATTTATCGCTAGGCCCCTGCCCAGTCTTTGCGCTTCTTGTGACCAATTCTCCCGCCCTTCCCTTCTGGTGTTCAGCTCTTGAGCAACACGCCGGCCAGTTGATGCCATGCGTCACTCCGCGAGAGCTGTTCGGCCCCGAGGTAAGTGACCACCATGAAGGCAAAGCCACCCGCGAACCACCGGTCGAAACTGCGGGTCATGGCCCAGCGCACGAGCAGGAGCAGCGCGGCCAGGGCAAAGACCGGGCCAAAAAACGCCACCCGGGAGGCGTCCCCGCCGAAGAGCGAGACCAGGCTGGGAATGCGGGTCGTGGCGCCGAGCAGCAGACTCAGGCTCGCACACAGCATCATGGCCCGGTGTTTCTCCGGCTGTTTCCGTTTCAGGAGTCCCATCGCCACGAACAGCGTGAAGACCGCGATCTCCGTCAGCATCACCAGGACAAAATCGTGGTAGCGCATGCCGAAGAAGCGAAAATTCGGCGCGCCCTGCGCGGAGCGGACGGCCACCAGCACGCCGCTGATGGTGAGCACAGGCAGGAGACCCACGGCGCTCCAACCGAGCTTCATGTGAAACCGGCGGTTCTTGACGGTGATCAGCAGCGCCTGCGTCAGCATGAGCACATACCAGGCGGTGATGGCCATGCCATGCACGAGCACGACAGCCATTATCCCCGGTGCGATGACTCGCCCACCCTCGCCGTGACCGCTCGTGTAGAAGGCGAAGAAGCCGACAAACATGATGACCAGATTCAGCGCC
>CAZAOI010000252.1:0-4959 GCA_964486705.1 uncultured Oleiharenicola sp.
CCCCTCTCATCTCGCCCCCCCGCCGGAAGCCCACGGCTTGGCGGCGGAAAATGCGATTGCACGGGGCGGCGGATGGGATCAAACGGACGCGTGCGTTACGAACCGATCCCCTCCCTCTTCTTCAGCGGCAACCGCGACCGGCTGCGGGCCTTGCTCAAGCCCAACAGCATCGTGATCATCCGGGCCAATGACATTTATCCGACCAACGCCGACGGCAGCATGGCGTTCAAGCAGAACAGCGACTTATTCCACCTGACCGGCGTGGACCAGGAGGACACGGTGCTGGTGCTGATGCCGGACGCCGTGGACCCAAAGGAGCGGGAGGTGCTGTTCGTCAAGGAGACCAGCGAGCACATCGCGGTGTGGGAGGGGGCAAAACTCACCAAGGAGGGCGCCCGCGCGGCCACCGGCATCGAGCGCGTGGAGTGGAGCAGTGCCTTCGACGGGAAGCTGCACCGGTTGGTGCCGCAGGCGGAGCACATCTATTTGCTGACCAATGAAGACCTGCGGGACCCCGTGGTGGTGGAGACCGCCAACGACCGCTTCATCCGGGACTGCCAGCGGCGCTATCCGCTGCACCGGTATGAGCGACTGGCCCCGCTGATGCAACGGCTGCGCATCATCAAACAGCCGACGGAAATCCAGATGCTGCAACGCGCCTGCGACATCACGGAGGCCGGCTTCCGGCGGGTGCTGGGCTTCATCAAACCGGGCGTGGGCGAATGGGAGATCGAGGCGGAGCTGGTGCATGAGTTTGTCCGCCGGGGCTCGCGGGGCTTTGCCTACGGGCCGATCATCGGCACCGGCAAGAACGCCTGCGTGCTGCACTACTTGGAAAACGACCAACGCTGTCAGGACGGCGAGCTGGTGCTGATGGACGTGGCGGCGGAATACGCCGGCTGGAACGCGGACCTCACCCGCACCGTGCCGGTGAACGGTAAATTTACGCCGCGGCAACGGCAGGTTTACGATGCGGTGCTGCGCGTGGTGCGCGGGGCCAATGCTATCCTGCGGCCCGGGCTCCGGCCCTTGGAATACCAGCAGCAGGTGTTGGCAATGATGGAAGCGGAGTTGATCGGGCTGGGCCTGATCGACGCCCAGGCCGCCAAGGAGCAGGGACCGGACAAGCCGCTGGTGAAAAAATACTTCATGCACGGCACCTCGCACCATCTGGGGCTGGACGTGCACGACGTCGCCCCGCCGCACGAGCCGTTTGCGGAGGGCATGGTGTTCACGATCGAGCCGGGGATTTACATCCGCGAAGAAAACCTGGGCGTACGGTTGGAAAACGACGTGCTCATCGGCAAGGACGGCAATCTCGACCTGATGAGCCACATCCCGATCGAGGCCGAAGAGATCGAAGCGTTGATGCAAGCCCCGTAACGACCAGGCGCCGCGAGCCGACCGGAATCGGATTGGGCTCCGCCACGAGACTTGTCGTTCCGACCGCAGCGGGGAATTTCCCGCTGCGTACGCGGGGTCGACGGCAACTTCGAGATCCCTCCCTTCGCTCGGGGTGACATTCCAGTTGGCCGCCGTTCCCGAGAGCGGCGACGCGTGGAGGGTGGGTTTCGCTTGAAAATCGCCTGCCGCCGCGACGCACCGGCGTGGATGGGAAAGGCCCGGTTGCTCGTGCACGCCCCCGCGCGGGCTTTGACCTCCGCCTCTCTAGGGTCAAATCACGGCTTGGGACGATCGTGCGGGATTGCCACCGTCTTGGGCCGCAGCAGCGACATGACCACCGAGGTCGTCAAAATCAGCACGATCACCCCGACGAGACGAGGGTGTCGATTTTCCACGCCGTATGAATGAGGACCATCTTCACCCCGACAAAGGCCAGCACCACGCCGAGACCGATCTTGAGATAATGGAATTTGTCCATCACGCCCGCCAGCGCGAAGTAGAGCGAACGCAGGCCGAGAATCGCAAACACGTTGGACGTAGAGGTGCGCGCTTTGACATTCGTCTCCTTTGCGGCAAAATTGCTCCTATGTTTATCGCGTGGACAACGACTGGCGGCCGCGCTGATGCCGAACGTCTGGCGCGCGGCGCGGTGGAACATCGGCTTGCCGCCTGCGCCCAAGTGGACGGCCCGATCACTTCGTTTTATCATTGGGAAGGACGGATGGAGCAGGCCGAGGAATTTCGCGTCTGGTTTAAATACCTGCCGGGCAACGCTTCGGCGCTCAGCGCGTGGGTCCACAGCCACCATCCGCACGCCACGCCGCAGTGGATTGAGGTAGGGGCTGAAAACGTGGGCGAAAAGTACTTGTCATGGGCGATGGCGAACTCTACATCCGCACCCTTCCAAAGTCAGAAACCACTTTAATCCAACCCTCCATGTCCCAGCACAACAGTCTTAAGTCCGGCGGCGGTCTCGTCATCAAACGCAATGTCCTCAAGCGCTTCGAGCGCGTCGCCATCCTGAAGAAGCGTGGCCAATGGAAGGAAGGCGATCGCGTCCAAGGTCTGCGCAAGACCAAAGCCGACGCCTAAACCGGCCTTCGCTTCACCCAGTGGGCAGGATCGCACGTCGACCTGCCCTTTTTGCTATCCGTCATGCTCGACCTCGCGAAAAAACTGTTCGACTTCATCTTGCATATTGACCGCCATCTGGCGGAAATCATCGCCAGCTATGGCGCGTGGACCTACGCCATCCTGTTCCTGATCATCTTTGCCGAAACCGGCCTCGTGGTGATGCCGTTGCTCCCCGGCGACTCACTGCTTTTTGCCGCCGGGGCCTTTTGCGCCAAGCCCGAGACCGGCCTCAACATCCACTGGATGGCGTTCCTGCTCTTCATCGCCGCCTTTCTCGGGGATACACTGAACTACTGGATCGGCCACAAGATCGGCCCGGCCGTCTTCAAGCGCGAGGACTCGGTCTGGCTCCGCAAGAAACACCTCGAGCGCGCGCACGAGTTTTTCGAGAAATACGGCGGCCGCGCCGTCATCCTCGCCCGCTTCGTCCCCATCGTCCGCACCTTTGTCCCTTTCGTCGCCGGGGTCGGCGCGATGACCTACCCGCGTTTTCTCGCCTACAACCTCATCGGCGGCTTCATCTGGATCTATTTCTTCCTCTACGCCGGTTTCTTTTTTGGCAATCAGCCCTTCGTCCAGAAGAACTTCAAGCTGGTGATCCTCGCGATCATTGTCCTGTCCGTGGTGCCGATTGTCGTGGAACTGCTCCGCGAATGGCAAAAGTCGCGCAAACCGGCGACCTATTGAGGCTCGCAAAATAGACTGACGCTGGCGTTGTATGGTGGTAGGGCGGAGCGACCCGCTCCGCCGCGAGGATGATATCACGTTCCCGGCGCACCGGGCCGGTGCGCCCTACCCGTCAGTCTGATAGGCGAGACTTAATAAGCCGGTCTTTTATTACATTCATCGCTGTTGCCTCGTTCGCCGGCGATCGGGACATTTCATCCGAATTCCTCCCCTCCCATGAGTACCAAAAAGAAAGTAGCCATTCTCACCGCCGGTGGCCTCGCCCCTTGTCTCAGCGCCGCCGTCGGGCAGCTCATTCATCATTACACGGAGCAGTGCCCCGACTGGGAGATCATCTGCTACCGCTCGGGCTACAAGGGCCTGCTCAAGGGCGACAGCATTCCGGTCACGGCGGAGTTGCGCGCGCAGGCCCACGTGCTGAGCCGTTACGGCGGCAGCCCCATCGGCAACAGCCGGGTCAAGCTCACCAATGCCAAGGACTGCGTGAAGCGCGGACTGGTCCAGGAAGGCCAGAACCCCCTGACCGTCGCTGCGGAACAACTCCAGCGCGATGGCGTGGACATCCTCCATACCGTCGGCGGAGATGACACCAACCTCACCGCGGCCGATCTCGCCGCGTATCTCAAGAAGAACAATTACCAACTGAACGTCATCGGCCTGCCCAAGACGATCGACAACGACATCATTCCGATCAAGCAGAGCCTGGGCGCCGTGACCGCCGCCGAGCAAGGGGCGCGCTTCTACCAGAACGTGGTGACCGAGATGGGCGCCAGCTCGCGGATGCTCATCGTCCATGAGATCATGGGGCGCAACTGTGGCTGGCTGACCGCGGCCACCACCCGGGATTACCAGAAGATCGTGGGCGAGAATGTCTACGTGCCCGGCATCGGCCTGGCCCGCGCACGCTACTCCGTCCACGCCGTCTACCTGCCCGAGCTCAGCCTCGACATCGAGGCCGAGGCGGCGCGCTTGCGCGCGATCATGGACCGGCAGGGCAACATCAATCTCTTCGTCAGCGAAGGCGCGGGCCTCGACAGCATCATCAGCGAGATGACCGCGAGCGGCACCAAGATCGACCGCGATGCGTTCGGCCATGTGCGGCTCGACACGATCAACCCCGGCAAGTGGTTTGCGGAGCGATTTGCCGCCATGCTCGGTGCGGACAAGGTGCTCGTCCAAAAGAGCGGTTACTTCGCCCGCTCGGCGCCGGCCAACGCCGCGGACTTCAAGCTCATCGATCGCTGCGTGCTCAAGGCCATCGAATGCGCCCGGAACGGCGAGTCCGGGCTCATCGGCGAGGATGAGGAACGCGGGGACGTGCTGCGGGCCATCGAGTTTGAGCGCATCAAAGGCGGCAAGGCGTTCGATACCCGCCTGCCGTGGTTCCGCGCCCTGCTGGAGGAGATCGGCCAGCCGCTCACCGCGGCGGTGACGGTCGCTCATTGAGCGTTTCTCCACAAACAGCTTGAATTTCTCCGGCCTAGCCAAAAGCTAGGCCGGAGTTGTTTTGCGAGTGTAGCACAATGGATAGTGTATCCGCCTCCGAAGCTGATGATCCGGGTTCGACTCCCGGCACTCGCACCACTCAGGGACCGTGTCCTTGTCCCCATGCCTCGACGAGGCGATGAACGGATTCGGGCGCGTCGCCATGAACTTGAGCCCCGGGGCCTTCCAGCCCGCGTCTTGCGGTGAATGTGTTGCTGGCGGCCGAATGCGATGGCCTGGTCCACCGGC
>CAZAOI010000253.1:0-4958 GCA_964486705.1 uncultured Oleiharenicola sp.
AAAGAAGAAACGGCGGGCATGTGAGTTGGCGCTAGTTTGAGCAAATGCCCCGGAGCTAGCTCCGGGGACGGTTTACGCAGGGAGAATTCGCACACAGCAGGGATAGTCCGACTCGCAGGAACAAAGGCAAAGTCATTTTCCCTCCGCCGGTCCCATTGGCTGACGGGCAAGGTCGATGCGAATCCCGTCACTGATCGGAAGCTGGATTTCGGGGACGAGCCTGGTCGGAGGGGAAGGGGATTTCAGCAGAATCAAACTACAAAGCCTGACTCTCTTTTTCTGCTCCCGGAGGACAGATCGCTGATCAGCCCTCCCCGCCGCACGGAGGGGAAAAATCACCAACCGTCCGCCACTTTGCGCTGGTGCGCGAAGCGTGCGAGCCGTTGCCGCTCCCACGCGGCATACTCGCTCCAACCGAGTTTGTCGTAGAGCGCCGCCCGCTCTGTGAGCAGTTTTCGATCGGAAGGATCATCCTTCAGCCGCGCGTTCAGCGCCTCCAGCGCGAGACCAAACAATGTGGCCTGCTCCAGAGCCGCCGCCTCGATCGCGCGCGTCTGCTTGTCCCCAGTCTCCGGTTCCCAGCGCCTGACCTCGGCCAGCGCCTTCCACGCGGCATCCCACGCTCCGGCTGCGCGGTGCACATCGGCCCGCAGGCGCTCGGTGCGGGCTAAAATCTCCCGCTGCGCCGTGAACCGTTTCTTTTCTCGCTCGAGCGCGGGCTGCGCCGCCTGATCGCCCGGCACAGCCGCCGGCGGCGCCCCGAAATATTGGGCGACAGCCTCCGGCCCGGCCAGCTTCGCCGCTTCGTCGATCAGAGCGAGCACCGCCGGCACTGCATCGAGCGTCGGACCCGCTGCCTTCGCCGGCTTGACCACCGCCGGCGTAGCCGCGGGGGCCGCATTCGCCGCCGGCGCACTCGCGACTGCGGCCGGCTTGGGCTTAGCTTCAGCTTCAGCCGTCGGCTTGGCCACGGTATCGTCATCTGATTTCGAGTCGTCGTCGTCGGCTTTGCCCTCGCCCGCGGCCCCGCCCGCCGCCGCCGCCGAGGGCGTCGGTTTAGCCTTCGGCCATGAATCGCCCGCCAGCCCCGCGGCCAGCGCCGCATCGAGCGCCTGCTCTAATACCGGCGCCGCATCGGCCGGCCGCTCCGTGCGCAGGGCCGTCAGCACTTCGGCGCGGCGCGCCCGCACCGCTTCGTCCTTCGTGCCCCGCTGTTCACGCACGAACGCCAAGCGTCCGTCATAGAGCGTATCCGCCAGTTTCTCGATGTCGCTGCGGTCGTCCTTCACCGGCTTCGCCTTCGGCGCGGCATTGGTCTCCTTGGCCGGCGACGCTCCGACGAGATAAAGCAGCGGCTGCCGCGCAATTTCACGGCTATCACTGTCCTTAAAAGTCACTTCGCCGGCAAAATAGGCGGGCTTGGGCTCATGCTTCGCCAGATCGTCCGTCGCTTTGTCCTGCAAATATAAGACCTCCTCACGCCCCCCCTTGAGCTTGAGCTCGGTCACATCCTTGCCCGACAGCCGGTCGCGCAGACTCGCCCGCACGCCGAGGGCGCGCGCGGTCTTCAACGGCTCCGAGAGTCGCAGCGGAGCGAAGGTCACCCCCGCGAGCGACTCCGCATTCAACGCCGTGTAATCCCGCGTCGCCGTGATTTTGCCTTTGGGCAATTTCGTCGGTAGCCGCGTCACGGCGGTCGAGTTGCTCGCCAACGAATCGTAAAGCACCTCGCCTGATTCATGCACCAGTGTGATGCGACCACCGCCGATTGCATCCGTCAAATCATTGGCGTAGCCCGGCAACACGTGCGCCGCCATCGGCTCCTTCAGATCGAGCGTGAACCGTTGCCGCAGCAGCGGCGCACGCTCGGGCCCGGGCGTCAACGGCGAGGCCGGCAGTTCCGACCGCGCGTCGAGTGTGAGCATCGTCGTGCTCTCCGGCAAAAACACATGAATGGCCTGATCCAGCTTTGCCTCGACCTTCACGTCACGATTCGCGAGCGGGTTGAGTTCGAGCGAGCCCCAGCCCGCATTCGTGGGCAGCCCCACCGGCTCCGACCCCGCACCCACCCCGATCCATTCCAGCCGGGTGTCGAGTGTCGCGTCGCCGACGGCGCTGAACGCCAGCGAACACGCGATCTCGGCCACACTGCCGGGCTTTAGTTGTAGGTCAAAGGTGCGCTCTTCGCCCGGCAGCAGCGCCGCCGTCACCTCCGCCTCCATCGCCGCCACATGCGTCTGCGCCGCAAAGGCCAGCGCTTGGATGCTAAATGTCCGCACCAAGGTATCCGGGGCGCGGTGCTTCACCGTGATTCGCAGCCGCGTCGCATCCGCCGGGGCTTCGACAAAAAGCCGCTTCGTCTCGGCCGGGCTGAGCGGCACCGTTGTCTCCAGCTTCTCATCCTTAAACGCCGCCGCCGGTGCCGGCTGCACGAGGGTCACCGGAATCGAAAACACCGGCCCGAGTTCTGGCCGGCCGACCAGCAGCGCATCGACTCGCGCCACGTGGACCGCTCCCAGCGCACCCGGCGGCACGGGCGGTGCATCGACGAGCAGGCTCACCGTGCGCGCCCCGTTGGTCAGGTGCACAAAATCCGGGGCCGTGATCCATGGCACGCTGGGCTTCAGCACCACGTCGCCTTCAAACGCAAACCGCGCCGCCGGTGCGACCGACTCGGCCCACGCCGGCGTGATTTTGACCGCCACCCGTCGCTTCGGCTCCGTGATCGTTTCGCGCAGCAACAGCCCGCGGCCCTTGCTCGTGAATGTGCCTTGGTTGACTTCGAGATCGTAGAAACCGCCAAACGCCGCGACGCCCTGCAGCGCCCGCAACTTCGCCCAGCCGCCCGGCGCGTTGATCAGGCCCGAGCCGCTCGTGAAGAGCTCCTCCGCCGGCAGCGGCTGCGAACCCCGCATCAACGCCGCGCGCAACCGAGCCGGACTCGCGTCGAGCTTTTCCGCCTTCGCCGCACTGAGCACGAGCGCCGCCACGCCGCTCGCCGAGGGCGCCGCCATCGACGTGCCGTTATACATGTCGGCCCCGCGGATCGTCTCCGCCGAGATCGCGGCAAACGCCGCGCCCGGCGCCATGATGTCCACGCCGAAGTCGCCGTCCTTCGTCGGCCCGCGACTGGTGAACTGCTGCGCCGCTGCCGCGCTCGGCTTCAGCGTATTGTAAAGCACGCGGCCCATCTCGGTCGACATATACGCGCCGACTCCGAGCAGTCGCGAAGCCTCGGCGCCGGCAGTGCCCGCCGTGCCGAGCGCTGGACCATTGTTGCCCGCCGAGAGCACCGCCAAAATATCATAGCGTTCCGTCAAGTCGTCGTAGACCCGCCCGTTGAGATTCTTGCCGTCCTGATACTGCGACCGGCCGCCAAAACTCGCGTTGACGATGTCGACCTTATGCTGCGCCGAGAGCGCGAGCGCGCGCAGCTCGCTCGGGCCGTAAGAACCGCCGACGCGGATGTCGCCGATCTTGATCGAGAGAATCCGCGCACCGGGCGCGATGCCGTCGCGGCCGGGTTCCTTCGGCGAGTGCCCCGCGGCAATCGAAGCGACATGCGTGCCGTGCGACCCGCCCACCGTGACGACTGAGAGCAGATCGCCCCCGGCATAAACCTGCACCCCAAACGTCGCAAACGTGAGGTCGCCAAAAGAACCGTATTCGCCCGCGACGCCGAAGGGCCGCAGCATTTTTTCATCGCGCAGATCGCCGTCCTCGTCCGTGTCGACTACGACACGCCAGTCGGTCCCGTCCTGCCAAAGCACGCAGTCGTAGAGCGCCCCGGAATCCACGGTCGCCTTGCTGTCCTCGAGCGCCTCGAGCGCCGCCGCCCGCGCCGCCACATCGCGCTCGGTCCGCGTGCGGTCGCCCGGAGCCTTGGCGCGGATCGCCTTCAACGCCGCCGCCTCGGGCGACGCCGCGCGCTCCGCTTGCCGCCGCGAAGCCGCCGCCCCGCGCTCGGCGGCGCGCCGGTCGTTCACGCGCTTGAGCACCTCGGTGTAGAACAATTCGGAAGCGGGTTTGAGCCCGAGCCGGTATTCGCCGGTCGGGTTTTTGACGCCCTCGGGCAACGTGAGCTTCCGCCCGCTCAAGCCGAGGAGTTGCCCGCCCGCGTCGGGCTTGCGCTTGGTCGTCGTGACGACATCGCCCGAACCGGACGCATCGAGGATATCGACGATCTTGCGCTCGCCGGTCGTCGTGACGGCCATCCCCGCCGCCGCCGGATCGACGCCCGTGTCCCATACCGCGATCACGACGCCGCGCCCGTCCCAAGTCGGATGCTCCTTCAAAAAAGCGTCCGCGCCCACTTCACGCTTTGGAATGAGCGCCGAACGCAGCGCCACGAGGTCGAGGTCGGCCGGCACCGGGGCCGCCATCACACCACCCATCGAAAGCAAAACAACGCAGGCCAAACGGAGACGAAGGTTTAACATGACTGAACCACTGATCGGAAACTGGATTTTGGGGAAGAGCATGGTCTGAGGGGAAGGGGTTTAAGGGGAAGGGTGAATCGATGGATTGTGGAGTCTGGATTCACTGGGCCATGAGGCGAATGTGAACGCGGGGAAAATAATCGGACGATTTCACTCCCATCACGCCCCATGGCATGGTCGACACCATGACTTTGCCATGATTCGGCGCAAGCGATTATGCCCCGAAGCCGTCTGGCGCATCGGGCTGCCAGGCGTCGTCCGGGTCTTCCGTGCGGTGGCCAGCATCCACTGGCGTCGATGTCCCCATCGACGCCTGTCGCCGGTGTGTCCTGTTGTTCGCGGCTGCGAACCCAGGGCCAGTCGCGCCGCCTCCGCGGCGGCTGGGAAACCGGCGACCACCTTTCCAGTGGCAAAAATGGGGGAGCGAGCAAGCTCGCTCCCCCAGCTTCAACTCCTATTGAGGTTCGCAAAATAGACTGACGCTGGCGTTGTGTGGTGGTAGGGCGGAGCGGCCCGCTC
>CAZAOI010000254.1:0-4918 GCA_964486705.1 uncultured Oleiharenicola sp.
AGTCCGGCTTCGAGCTGCAAGCTCTACCCCGGCGCGTTGGCTCTCGACACCTTGGGCGGAGACTACCGGATCGTCACTCCGCTGCGCGCCACCGCGCGGCCGGACGCGGCGGGCGTGCTCACCGGCGATCTGATTGTCGCGGGCCGGGGTGATCCGAGCTGGGACTTCCGCACGGAAGACCGGGACTTCTGGGCCGTCTTTGAGCCGTTTGTCGCGGCGCTGCGCCGGGCGGGGGTGTCCCGAATCACCGGTGATATCGTGGCGGATGCCACCTGGCTGCGCTCGCCGCCTCAAGGTGCCAGTTGGACCGTGGACGACATGGACTATGAGTATGGCGCGGAGATCTCGGCCGTCACTTTGGCGGACAACTTCGTTAATCTGCGGATCGTGCCGGCGAGGGTGAGCGGACAACCTTGCACCGTCGAAGTGCGGCAGCCTTTGAGCGGACTCGTGTTCGACAACCGCACCACGACCGGTCCGGTGGGCAGCGAGCGTCTCATCCGGGTGCAACGCCTGCCGGGCGAGAATGTCGTGCATCTTTTCGGCACCCTGCCCGTGAACGGGAAAGAAGAACTGACCGAGGCTCCGGTGCCGCGCCCGGCCGCGTGGTTTGCCGCCGCCCTGCGCGAGGCTTTGCGCCGGTCCGGCATCGCCGTCGATGGGCAGAGCCGCGCCCTCCGCTGGCCCGACGCTCCCGCCGCCGGCGACGTGGTCCTCGGTGAAATCGTCTCGCCGCCGCTGCGCGACCTGGTGGCGCGGTTCCTGATTCCTTCGCAGAACCTGGAGACCGACCTGATTTTTGCGCACCTTGGCGAACTGCGGCGCACGGCCGCGACGCCGCTTTGGT
This sequence comes from uncultured Oleiharenicola sp., assembly GCA_964486705.1. Classification (GTDB taxonomy): domain Bacteria; phylum Verrucomicrobiota; class Verrucomicrobiia; order Opitutales; family Opitutaceae; genus Lacunisphaera. The sequence goes on from CAZAOI010000254.1 coordinate 848, forward strand.
TGCGATCGGATGAACTGGCCGTCACGGCCCTCGATGAATTCATGGGCCGCATCGGGACGGCCGCCGGCGCGGTGCTCTTTGATGAGGGATCGGGCCTATCGCGCAACAATCTGGCAACCGCCGCCGCCACGGTGGATCTCCTCGCCTTCATGGCCCGGCATCGCGAGGCGTCCGCCTTTCTCGCGGCCCTCCCGCTGGCGGGAGTCAACGGCACGCTGAAGAACCGGATGCTCGGTACCGCGGCGGAACGCAATGTCCGGGCCAAGACCGGAACGCTGCGCTGGGCCAACTCGCTCTCCGGCTACGTCACGAGCGCGGCCGGCGAGCGGCTCGTCTTCAGCCTGATGCTGAACCGCCACCTCGCCCCGACCGGGCGTCAGGCCCCCGCGGACCTCGACGAACTTGCCGCGCTGCTGGCAAGTTACGCTGGGGAAAATGCAAGGCAAAGTTCGTCCCAGGGCGAGCCTCGTCATTGAGGTATTTGACCAAACCCAACGCCAATTCTCCATGCCTGATGTTCTTTCTGCTATTTGTAGGAGCCTGCTTGCAGGCGATTCGAAACGCTTGCTAACGGTCCATGCGCTGCATCGCCTGCAAGCAGGCTCCTCCATTCCAACCAAGCTGGAACGACCCCTGAGGTGTCGGACCCACCGAAAATGAGCCCGACGCCTAGTAATCGGCTCATTTCCCTCGATGCGTTCCGCGGCGCGACGATCGCGGGCATGCTGCTCGTCAACAACCCAGGCTCGTGGAAAGATGTTTATGCCCCGCTGTTGCATGCGCCGTGGCATGGCTGGACGCCGACCGATCTCGTGTTCCCGTGCTTCCTATGGATCGTCGGAGTCTCGCTGACCTTTTCCTTCGCCCGCCGGGTCGAGGCCGGGGCGGATCGCGGCCAACTCATGGCCCATGTCTGGCGCCGCGCGACCATCATCTTCGCGTTGGGCCTGCTACTCGCCGCCTTTCCGTTCGGGCTGTGGCCGACGCATCCCTTCAGCCTTGGGACGATGCGGATTCCGGGCGTCCTGCAGCGCATCGCGCTGTGTTATCTGGCGGCGAGCGCGATTTTTCTGCGGACGAGTTGGCGCGGGCAGGCGGGCTGGACCGCCGGTTTGCTGGCGGGCTATTGGGCGCTGCTGGTTTTTGTCCCGGTGCCGGGGCAGGGCGCGAGCCCGTTCGAGGCGCTGGGCAGCCTGCCGTGGTGGGTGGATTCGCACGTGCTGGCCGGCCACACGTGGGCCGGGGCGCCGGTCCCGGGATTCGACCCGGAGGGAATTGTTTCCACCCTGCCTGCCATTGCGACGACGCTGCTCGGCGCCCTCGCCGGGCACTGGCTGCGTTCCGCCGCGTCCGTCCACCGCAAGGCGCTCGGGCTCCTGCTGGGCGGGGGCCTGTTTCTGGCTCTTGGCGCGGGGCTCGATCGGTGGATCCCGATCAACAAGAATCTCTGGACGAGTTCCTACGTCATTTTTATGGCCGGTTGGGCAATGACGTTGCTCGCGGGCTTTTACTGGCTGATTGATGTGCGCGGTTACCGGCGGTGGGCCACGCCCCTCGTGATCTTTGGCCTGAACGCGATCGTCATTTTCGTTCTGGCCGGACTCGTTGCGAGATTGCTGGGCTTGATCTCCTGGGCGGCGGCCGACGGAACTACGATCAGCCTGAAGCAATTTTCCTATCAGCATCTTTGCGTTTCGTGGGCGAGTCCGGTCAATGCCTCACTGGCTTTCGCCGTGGTCTTTGTGGCGCTGCACTTCGCGATCGGGTGGGGTCTGTGGCGGAAGCAGTGGTTCGTGAAGATCTGACCCCTGGTGGCCGTTCGCAACTTTCAGGAGCGATGTTTCTTTTAACAAGAATGCTACTGTAAATCCGGGGTTCCCTCGGGAAGTGGGTTTTCTCCTGTGGGCCGTGGGAAATGGCATTGGCTTTCGCCGTAAGAATAATATCAACGTTCCTATTCCGCCAATTCACACCTTTGGCCAAAGAAACACCCACCCCTATGCAAAACCATCACGATGGTCTTTCCGTCCGGCTGTTGCGCACGACAACGAGCCTGTTTGTTCTTCTCACGTCCTTGGCGCTGAATGCCGCCGCGCAGACGACCACCCCGCTCACTTCTGCGGCCGTGGAGGCGCCGGAAAAAACGGGTGAAGCCGTCAAACTGGAGAAATTCGTGGTCACCGGCTCGATGATCAAGCGCATCGCCGACGAGGGTGCACTGCCCCTCTCCGTGTTCACCAAGCTCGAGATGGAGCAGGAAGGCATCGCGAGCGCCGAGCAGCTCATCATGAATCTCAACATCAACGGCAACGGCCTCGACAACCTCGCGTCGCAGTCCGACGTCGTGGCCGGCGCCGCGCGCGGCAATAATGGTGCCACCTCCGCCAATCTCCGCGGCCAGGGCTCGAACGCCACCCTCATTCTCCTCAACGGCCGCCGCGTCGCTTCGCACGGTCTCAACGGCGGGGTGGTCGATCTTAACTCGATCCCCTTTGCCGCCACCGAGCGGGTCGAGGTTCTCAAGGACGGCGCTTCGGCCATCTACGGCACCGATGCCATCGGCGGCGTGATCAACTTTATCACGAAGCGCGACTTTCAGGGCCTCGTGGCCAGCGCCGCGGCCGACGTCACCGACGACGGCGGCAGCAATATCTACCGCTACTCGGTGGTCGGCGGTTGGGGCGACCTCAACAAGGACAAGTGGAACATCATGGCTTCGCTCGCGCTGTCCGACAGCAAGCGCCTCGACGGTTCCCAGCGCGACTTTGTCAACACCTTCCAGCCGAATCGCGGCATCTCGCCCGACACGCGCGGCACCCCGATTGCCACGCTCCAAACTTTGGCCAATTTGCCAACCGTCCTCGGCCTCAGCACCGCGAATCCGGTCGATCCCGCCAACTCCGCCATCCGGGTCAACCAGATTAACATCATCGATCTACCGACCAACAGCGCCGGTTACACCGGTTTCGATGGCATGGGGCCCTACGAGGAGATCCTCTGGAACTCCGGTGGCACCACCGGCAATGGCAAATACGGTTCGGCCTGGGACACCGGCCGCGCCGCCGTGCTGCAGCAGCCCGTGAAAAACACCAACTTTGTCGGCCGTGGTTCCTTCAAACTCGGCGAGCATCTGCTCACCGCCGAGGCCGTATTAGGCCGCTCCGATTCCACCAAGAGCTTTTCGCCCAACCAGTGGAGCAGCGCCGGCTTGGCCGCAAGTGGCGCCCAACTTACCACTACCACCGCCAATCTCACGGTGGTGCCAAATCCGGGCTCCGGCATGGCCTATCCTAGCACCGGAGCCGACTACAACCGGGTCTTCAACGCCCTCGTAGCCTTCTTCCCGGCCCTTGAGGTCAACCGCGGTCTCCCCATGGGCTTCCGCTGGCGCGCGCTCCCTGGCGGCAACCGTGAGATCAATACCGTCAGCGACACCCGCCGCTTTCTCGTCTCCATGGAAGGTCCGCTGCCGCTGCCCGGTAAGTTTTTCTCCGACTGGGAATATCGTACCGGGGTCGCCCAGTCCGAGAGCAAGTCGAAATCGAAACTGGAGAACGGTTACTTCTATACCGTGCCCTTCGTCAACCTGATCAAGACCGGGGTCCTGAGTCCCTTCTCCTACACCCAGACGCAAGCGGCGCTGGACGGCCTGAAGGCCGCCTCCGCCACCGGGGTCGAACTTTACGGCGGCACCTTTACCACCACCAGCGCGGACTTCACCGCCTCCGGCCCGCTCTTCCGCATCCCGGGTGGCATCGTTCAGGCCGCCGTCGGCGCCGACTACCGCAAGGAGGAATATTTGTTCAAAGGCGACCAACGCGCCAATGTCAGCACCGCCGACTCCCTGATCTTCAATGTGCCGTTCGACAACGCCCTCGCCACGGCCGGCACCTTGAGCCGCACCATCAAGGCGGTCTACGCCGAGGTCCTGATTCCGGTCCTGAAGAACCTCGACCTCAACGCCGCTGCCCGGCGCGATGATTACACCGGCTTCGGCGCCACCACCAATCCGAAGATCACCCTGCGCTTTACCCCGAGTGACAAGCTTCTCATCCGCGGCTCCTACAGCAC
>CAZAOI010000255.1:0-4899 GCA_964486705.1 uncultured Oleiharenicola sp.
GCTCGAAGCGGCTGGTGGACGATTTCGAAATCGAGTCAGCGCCCGGCCAAGGCACGCGCGTGATGATCACGCGCTGGAAATAAAGGCTGACGATGAAAACCGAATCACCGCGTTCTTCCACTCGTTCTCCTCCTAGGAAACAGCATTTCGTAGGGCTGGCCCTTGTGGCCATGCCGACAGATTTCCGCTGCCCACCGGCAGTCTGCTCCGAAAGGTGGAACCCGGCCTCCGGACGGGTTGGTTTGACGCCCGCTCTAGAAAACGCGTCCGGAGGCCGCGTTCCACCCACGTCAACTCCTAGGAAACAGCATTTCGTAGGGCTGGCCCTTGTGGCCATGCCGACAGATTTCCGCTGCCCACCGGCAGTCTGCTCCGAAAGGTGGAACCCGGCCTCCGGACGGGTTGGTTTGACGCCCGCTCTAGAAAACGCGTCCGGAGGCCGCGTTCCACCCACGTCAACTGCATCGTTACGGCTGAGCGAGAGAACGAGAACGAGTACGAAAAGGAGCGGGCTGCGTCGATCGCTCCCGCATCGCTGCACCTCACTAAAATTATCCCGCCCATGAACCCTGCGCTCCTTTCTCCTCCGATGCGGATCTTCCCCCGCCTGTTGCGCGTGGAAGATTCCAGCCAGGTCGGCGAAGCCCGGCGCCTGGCCGGCGCGCTGGGGCGCGGCCTCGGCTTTGACGAAACCCGCACCGGCCAGGCAGAACTCATCGTCACCGAACTCGCCACCAACCTCCTCAAACACACCGGCGGCGCCGGCGGCGTGGTGGTCTTCAGTCCGATCCGGGAAGCCGATGCGGTCGGACTCGACCTCCTCTCGCTCGACCAGGGCCCCGGGATCGCCCACCTCGGCCTGAGCTTGCGCGACGGCCATTCCACGACCGGCAGCACCGGCAGCGGATTGGGCGCGATGCAAAGGCAGTCGGCCATTTTTGAAATGTATTCCGCCCCCGGGCAAGGCACCGCCGTGTTCAGCCGCGTTTGGAAAACCGGTCCGCCCGCGATCCCCCCGGCCCTGTCGGTCGGCGCCGTGTGTCTGCCGGTCGACGGCGAGCAAGCCTGCGGCGACGCCTGGGCCATGAAAACGCACGCCGGCGCCACGCTCTTCCTGCTGGCCGATGGCTTGGGGCACGGCCCCGAGGCCGCGGCCGCGGCCAACGTGGCCGTGGAGCTGTTCGCGAAAAATCCCGCGTGCGCGCCCGCGCAATTGCTGCACCTGCTTCACGGCGCGTTGCGGAGCACGCGCGGGGCCGCGGTGGCCGTCGCGGAAGTGTCACCGGGCCTGGGCCAGGTGCGCTTCGCGGGCGTGGGCAATCTTTCCGCGCTGATTCTGGCGGGCGGAAACTCCCGCCACTTGGTCTCCAACAACGGCACGGCCGGCGTCGAGGCACGCACCATTCAGGAATTCACCTATCCGTGGCCGAAAGACGGACTGCTCGTGTTGCACTCGGATGGCATCGCGACGCTCGGCGCGCTGGAAAACCATCCCGGACTCGTGGCCAAGCACCCCACCCTGATCGCCGGCGTGCTTTGGCGCGACCAGCAGCGGCCACGCGACGACAGCACCGTGCTCGTCGCGAAGGCCGCTGGGCGGAGGATCGAGCCATGAGCACTGTCCTTCTGCAGGTAGAAATCCGGTCCGACCAGGATGTCGTGCACACGCGGCAGCGGGCGCGGCTCATCGCGGAGTTGCTCGGCTTTGACCGCCAGCAACAAACCAGGATCGGCACCGCGGTCTCGGAAATCGCCCGCAACGCCCAGCAGTATGGCGGCGGCGGCACCGCGGCTTTTGCGGTCACCGGCCAGGCGGCGACCCAACAGTTCGCCATCACCGTGCAAGACCACGGTCCGGGCATTCCGCACCTCGATGCGATTTTGGACGGGAGCTACACCTCGCGCACTGGCCTGGGGCTGGGCATCGCGGGGTGCCGGCGGCTGCTGGATCATTTTTTCATCGCCGCTCCGCCCGGCGAAGGCACCACGGTCAAACTGGGGCAACTGCTGCCCGCCACCGCTCCGCTCGTCACCCCGACCGTCGTGGGCCGCCTTGTCGCGACCCTCGCCGGTCTGCCGGTCGAATCATCGCTCGAGGAAATCCACACCCAGAACCAGGAGCTGCTCGCCACCTTCACCCAGCTCCGGCAGCGCGAAGAACAATTGCTCCAGGTTAATGCCGAGCTGAGCGAAACCAATGACGGCGTGATCGCGCTCTATGCGGATCTGGCGGATAAGGCGCAACGTCTCCAGGAGACCGAGTCCCTGCTCCGCGCCCGCAATGCCGAACTCAAAGGGTTCGCCTACACGATCGCGCACGATCTCAAGGCCCCGCTGCGCGGGATCGCCGGCTACGCCCAGGAGCTGGCGGGGAAACACCAGGCCGGCCTGAGCGCGCGCGCGGTTTTTTGCCTGAGTCAGATCGCCACCGCGACGAGCAACCTCGACCAGCTGATTGATGACCTCCTCCAATACGCCCGCTTCGACGGCGAATTGCCAGTGTTCTCCGCCGTAAGTCCGCGCGACCTGGTCGAGACGATTCTGCACGACCGCCAGCGGCTCATCGCCGGACAGCAGGTGGAAGTCACGCTCGATCTCCCCGACGCCACGCTGCAGACGTGGGAGCGCGGCCTCGGGCAAGTGCTGGCCAACCTGATCGATAACGCGTTAAAATACAGCGCGCACGCCTGTCCGCCGCGCGTCCGACTCCGCGCCGGGGAAACCGACACCGGCTGGCAATTCATCGTGAGCGACAACGGCATCGGCTTCGACATGAAGTACCATGATCGCATCTTCGGCCTCTTCAACCGGCTCGTGCGCGCCGAGGAGTTCGAAGGCACCGGGGCCGGCCTCGCGATCGTGAAGAAGGTCCTCGACAAACTCGGCGGCACGATCCGCGCCGAAGCCGAGCCCGGCCACGGCGCGACCTTCTTTGTCGAGTTGCCCACCGCCCCCGTCGCGGCCGAAACCAAACTGAGCCCCGCTTTCCCATGAAAACGCCCTCTCCGTCCCGTCCCCTCGCGCCCCCGCCCCGGCCCATTTTGCTGGTCGAGGACAATCCCATGGACATTGATTTTGCCCTCCAGGCCTTCGCCGAAAGCAAGGTTGCCAATCCCGTTATCCTCTGCCGCGACGGCGAGGAGGCGCTGGACTTCATTCATGCGCACGGGACCCCGCACGACCGGCAACTGCCGCTGGTGGCGCTGCTGGATTTGCGGTTGCCGAAAGTGGACGGCCTCGAAGTCCTGCGGCAGGCCCGGGAAGATGCGATTTGGAAGCAGATCCCCTTTGTCATTCTCACCACCTCGCGCGAGGACACCGACATTTCCCGCGGCTACGCGGCGGGGGCCAACTCCTATATCGTGAAGCCGGTGAATTTCGCCGCCTTCGCCGAGGTCGTGCAGCACATCAATGCCTACTGGCTGTTGATCAATCAACCCCCGTATGCCCAACCCGCCCCGCGGTCCACCGCGTAATTCTCCCCCGGGGCACGCGCTCCCGCCCGCGCCTGCTCGCGCTGCCCCCGGCTGCCAATCCCCTCACTGATGAAAACTTCCCTCCGCCTCCTCTACGCTGAAGACAATCCCCAAGACGCCGACCTGACCCGTGCCTATTTCGCCGAACACGCGCCGGAGTTCGAACTCGTGGTCGTGACCACCGGGGCGGACTGCCTGGCACAAATCCACCTGACCCCGCCGGACCTGCTGTTGTTGGACTATCGCCTGCCCGACATGGAGGGCATGGACGTCTACATGGCGCTGGTTCAGACCAGCGCGCCCGTGCCGGTGGTACTCGTGACCGGCGAAGGCGACGAGGAATTGGTCGTGATTGCGATGCGACTCGGCGTCGCAAGCTACGTGGCGAAACGCGGAAACTATCTCGTCACCCTGCCCGCCCGGCTGCACGACGTGCTGCGCCAACACGAGCGGAAGCGAGCGCAGGCGGGGCCCGCCCTCCGCGAGCACCGGCGGATTCTCTATGTCGAGCATCTGCCGATGGACATCGAGATGAGCCGGCGGCATTTCGCCGAAGTGGCGCCGCATTTCCTCGTGGACGTGGTCGGCAGCGGCGCGGAGGCGTTGGCCCGCATTACCCAGCCCCCCGCCTATGATCTGGTCCTGGTCGACCTGCGCCTGCCCGATATGAGCGGGCTGGAGTTCGTGCGCGCCGCCCAGGCCGCCCGCCTCCCGTTGCCGCCTTTCATCTTCATCACCGGCGCCGGCGACGAGGAAGTTGCGCTCGCCGCCATGCAGTTGGGCGCGACGGACTACGTCATCAAGCGCAGCGGCTATCTCGGCCAGTTAACCCACCGCATCGACTTCGCCATCGCCCACGAACAGCTGCACACCGAAGTGAGGATGCGGCAGTTAACCGAACAAAATCTACGCACGCACCAAATTGAGCTGGAACTGCAGAACGAGGAACTGCGCAGCGCGCAAACCGAGGTCGTCGAGGCGCGCGCGCGCGCGCAGGACCTCTACGATTTCGCGCCCGCGGGCCTCTGCACCGTTAACGCCGGGGGCCTGATCCTCGAGGCCAATCTCACTCTCGCCACCCAGTTGGGCGTAACGCGCAGCGAACTGACCATGACGCCGCTCGCCCGCTTCATGACCCAGGAATCGGCGGATCAATTCCACCGGCTGCACCAACCCCTCCGGGCAGCCCGGGCGGTCAATGCCACCCTGCACTCCGGCTTCGCCGACCTCGACGAACCGGATCGCGCGCCGGTGCACTGCGAACTGCGGATGAAGCGGAGTGACCGGTCGCAATTCTGGACCGACCTCGTGGCAACCCCGGTCGCCGGCGGGGACGAAGAAGCGAAGCTGCACGTCGTGCTGACCGATATCACGGCGCGCAAACAGGCGGAGACGGCCCTAATCGTGGAAGAGAGCCATCACG
>CAZAOI010000256.1:0-4854 GCA_964486705.1 uncultured Oleiharenicola sp.
GCTTAAACAGTGGCGCACCAACCTAAAGTCTAATTGCTAAGGGACGTTGGTATAAGCCATGACCACCGAGACCAACCGCCCATTCGCGCGCAGCTGGCGGCAGACTTCGATCGGCCCGAGATTTCGGACTTTCTCCACGGAGTCGATGCCCGCTTCGAGAAGCCATTGGGACGATTTCGGCCCCAGGTTCAGCAAGGCCTCGACGCTCTCGTGCGCCGCCAGTTGCTCCCGAAAGGGCAGGATGCGTTCGGGTTTTCTTGGCATGGAATTGATGGAAACGATGGTCGCCCTCCGGAAAGCTGGGACTAGGCCCGCGGATGCGCTTTGGCGTAGATTTCCTTCAAGCGTGCGACGCTGGTGTGCGTGTAGATCTGGGTCGTCGTCAGGTTGGCGTGCCCGAGCAACTCCTGCACCGCCCGCAGATCGGCGCCGGCGTTCAGGAGGTGGGTGGCGTAGGAATGGCGCAGCTTGTGGGGCGACAGGTCCATCGGGAGACCGGCCAGGGCCAGGTATTTTTTCACGAGCAATTGGACCGCCCGCACGGGCAGCCGTAGCTGGCGCTCGTTGAGCAACACCGGGTCCGCCGGTCCAACGCACCGGGCGAAGTCCTGCTGGAATTTCTTCAGCACGGCCAGCGCCACGGCGCCGAGCGGACAGAGGCGCTCCTTGCCGCCCTTGCCCCGGACCCGGGCACTCCCGCTGCTGAAATCCAACGCCCCGTAGTTCAACGCCACCAGTTCGCTCACCCGCAGTCCGCCGCCGTAAAGCAACTCGAGCACCAACCGGTCGCGCCACGCGCAGAAAGGGTCCAGCGTTGCGTTGGCCAGCAGTTGCTGCGGCCCGCCGAGCAAACGCGTCATTTGCGTTTCGGTGAGGAATTTCGGCAGCGCTTTTTCCAACTTGGGCAGCGGCACTCCGGCGAATGGATTGCGCGTCACGCGGCCGCGGCGCTGCCAGAAACGAAAAAACGTCCGCAAACCCGAGACGTGATTGTGCAGGGTCCGGCGCTGGAAGCGGCGCTGCGCCTCAATGACAAAATCGCGCGTGTCGCGCGCGGTGAGCGCGCAAAAATCAACCTCGCCGGAACGCGTCTGCTTCAACCACCGATGGAAGTCCTCAAAGGCCTGGCGATAGTTGCGCACGGTGTAGGCGGAATAGCGCCGCTCTTTTTCCAGGTAGTCGGAGAAGGGCTGCAGCCATTCGGCGACGACGGCCGGTGGCAAGGCGTCGTTCGATTGCAAAGGTTTGGTGGTCGGGGCCATGGCCCACATGGGCCCTTTTTCAAGGGCGGTTGGGGGCCACCGCCCCGACTCTCTCTTCCACTTCGCGCATCACGCGGCTGGTTTCCAGCCGCAACGCACCTTCGGGATCGAGTCCCTTCGCCCGGGCCGCCGCGGTGATTTCAAACAGCATGCGACCGAGGGAGGCGTCGTCGAGGTGCGGGCCGAGGGCGCGCACTTGGACGGTGTCGATCAATCCCTCGACGGGCAGCTGCTTTTTCTCGATCTGCTTCCAGACCGCTTCCGCGAACATCAGGGCCGGCAAACGCGGGGGCAGATGCTTGAAAACCGTCGACTCGGTCTTGCCCGCGGCCGCCTTCTCGCTGGCCTTCACTTTTTCCCAGACCTCGAGCACCTGCGCCGAGGTATCGACTTTGTTTGTCCCGAAGACATGCGGATGCCGGCGGATGAGCTTGTCGTTGATTTCCTGCGCGACGTGCTCGAAGGTGAAATCGCCCCGCTCGGCGGCCAGTTGGGCGTGGAAGACCACCTGGATCAGCACGTCGCCCAGTTCCTCCCGCATGTGCGGCAGGTCCAGGCGATCGATCGTATCGAGCAACTCGCTGCACTCGTCGATCAGGCAGCGCGTCAGCGACTGATGGGTTTGCTCCCGGTCCCACGGACAGCCGTCGGGCGCGCGGAGCCGGGCCACGGTGCGGCAGAGGTCTTCGATAGCGGACATGACGGCAATTTGCCCACAGAACCCACGGAAGACACGGAAAAACCATTAACTTTCTGCTTTGTCTTCCGGGTCTTCCGTGTCTTCCGTGGGCGGGATGGACAAGCTCACCGAAATCATGACGCACAAACGACGCGAGATTGCCGCGCTCGTCCGCCCCGTCTTCGGCGAGGAGTTGGCGGAGCTGAACCGGGCTTTGCCCAAACCGCCGTCGTTCCTTCAGGCGTTGCGGCGGCCTGACGGTCGGCTGGCGATCATCGCCGAGATCAAGCGCCGGTCGCCCTCCGCGGGGGCGATCAAGGAAAATGCCTCCGCCTTGGCGCAGGCGCTGGACTACCGGGCGGCGGGCGCCGCGGCGCTTTCCATTCTCACCGACCAGAAATATTTCGGCGGCACCCTGGCTGATCTCAGCGAGGTGACGGCCCACTTCGCGCAGCAACCCCCGCCCTGCCTGCGGAAGGATTTCATGGTGCACCCGATCCAGGTGCTTCAGGCGCGCGCCGCCGGGGCCAGCGCCATCCTCATCATCGTGCGCGCCCTGAACGACGACGAGATCGCGGCGCTGCAAAATGCCGCGACGGCCGCCGGGCTCGACGCGCTCTACGAGATCCATCAGGAGGCGGAACTGCCGCGCGCGCTGGAGCACGGGGCGGAGATCATCGGAGTCAACAACCGCGACCTGGCGATTTTCCAGACCGACCTGACGCTCAGCGAACGGCTCATTCCTCAGTTCCCGAAGCACATCATCGCCGTCAGTGAGAGCGGCATCAGCACCGCGGCCGACGCGGCCCGCGTCAAGGCGGCGGGCGCCCACGCCGTCCTGGTGGGCGAGGCGCTGATGCGGGCCGCCAGCCCCCGCCACCTGATTGAGGAGTTCCAGCGCTGTGTTTGAACACCGCAAACAACCGCTCCTCCCGCGGCGCGATTCTGTCCATCGCCTGGGCTGGAGCCTGGCGGTCGGAGCCGGCCTGATTTCCTTCTCCCTCGCGCCTGGAATGCCGGGTTTTCACCCGTTGGCCGGACTGACTAGGGTCGATGCCTTTCTGGATGCATCCATGATCCTGTCGGGCATGCGGCCGCTTTTGCCGCTGCCGAACGACACCGCCAAACTGTTTGCCGGCTGCTACGCGATCGATTGCGGGATTGCGTTCATTGGCATCTGCGGCGTCATCCTCGTCCCGGGGATCCACCGTTTTCTCCACCCGTTTCACCTGGAGTGGGACGAGCGAAACTAGCCCATGCCGCTTTCACCCAGCGCCACCCGCGAACTGCTGACCCGTCTGGGCCACGAGCCCAAACACTTTTTGGGACAAAATTTTCTCGTCGACGGCAACATCGTGCGCAAGTCACTCGAACTGGCCGGCGTCACCGCCGGGGACGCGGTCGTCGAGGTGGGCCCGGGGCTGGGGACTTTGACGGAAGCGCTGCTGGCCGCCGGCGCCGAGGTTTGGGCCGTGGAAAAGGACCGCAACCTGCATGCCTATCTCACCGCCGAGCTCGCGGCCCGGGAACCGCGCCTGCATCTCCTCGAAGGCGATGCGATGGACCATCCCATTGCGGGGTTGGCACCCGGGCGGGCGTCCGCCTTCAAGATTGTGGCCAACATGCCGTACGCGATCGCCACGCCCTGGCTCGACGCGGTCCTGTCCGGCCCGCTGCCGGAGCGGATGGTCTTGATGCTCCAGAAGGAGGCCGCCCAGCGTTACATCGCCCAACCGGGATCAAAACAATTCGGCGCCATTTCCATCCTGATCCAAGCCGCCTTCGACGTGGCGCCCGGACACAAGGTGGACGCATCGTGCTTTTTCCCCCGGCCGGACATCGAGTCCTATTTGCTGCATCTCACCCGGAAGGCCGAGCCCTTTGTCTTCCCCCCGGCGACCAAGGCGATGATTCGCGCCTGTTTTCAGCAGCGCCGGAAGCAAATCGGCGGTTTGCTGCGCGGCAAGCTGCCCGACGGTGGCGCCGGCTGGATTGCCCGGCTCACCGCCGCCGGTCTCGGCGCCCACGCCCGGGCGGAGCAAATTCCCGTGGCCCTGTGGAAGCAGTTCCCGGCCTGATCCGACGGCGGCTTGAATATTGGCCCCGCCCCCGTATGCTCCCCTCGCCCATGTCACCTCGACTGTTCTGCCTGCTCGCCTCATTTGCCGCCTTTGGGCCGATCGCCGGCGCGCAGGACAGCGTCATGGTCGGGCGCCTGGAAGACGATCGCTACGTCTCACCCACAGGGGAATTCAAGATCGCAAGCCCGGTCCTCGCCGAACTGGGGGGTCGCATCACCGACACGGAAAATGTCGTCACCTTCAGCGACCAGTTCAACACCCACATCAGCATCGCCTGTTTCCCCTTGGATGCCTCGCAGAAGTGGGAGCTTGAGACCCGCGGCCGGCGGGACTACTTGCTGTATTTTTTCACGAGTTTTGTGCAGCCCGACTTTCAGGCCCGTTTCCCCGGGGCGACCATTGCGACTGCCCGGTTCGTGCGCGAATTGCTCGAGGGCGCGCTGATCACCTTTTCGCTCTTGCCGGGCGGCTCCTCCTTCGAGGGCAGGAATCGGGTGCTGGACGCGCCCCCGGACAACCCCGTCACGGCCAAACGCGGCACCCTGCTGTTCGTGCGCAATCGCCACATCTACGTCCTCAGCACCGAACTGGCCGAGCGGGCCACCCAGCGTACCACCTACAACAAGACGGTGGAACAGGAGGATTTGCTGCTGACCGAACGACTCACTGCGCTGACCAATCGGTTGATCTTCACAAACAGCAAGTCGCGTAATCCCTAGGGCGGATCGTCAAACCCGATTCACTCATTGAAAATAGCCCGCAAGTTTCGAGTGCCAGCTCGGGTAGGGCGCACCGGCCCGGTGCGCCGCGGCGGAGCGAGCCGCTCCGCCCT
>CAZAOI010000257.1:0-4838 GCA_964486705.1 uncultured Oleiharenicola sp.
GGATCGACTTTGTCTGCACCTGGGGCCCGGCCATTCACGGCCACAACCACCCGCGCAGCAAGGCCGCCATCGCCGCCGCCCTCGAGAACGGCACCTCCTTCGGCACGCCGAATCCCTACGAGGTCGAAATGGCCGCGTTGATCGTGACGTTCTTCCCGTCGATCCAGAAGGTCCGCATGTGCAACAGCGGCACCGAGGCGACGATGTCCGCCATTCGGCTGGCGCGCGGCTTCACCCAGCGCGACAAGATCATCAAGTTCGCCGGTTGCTACCACGGTCACTCCGACTCGCTGCTCATCAAGGCCGGCTCCGGTGCGCTGACGCACGGCCATCCCGACAGCGCCGGCGTGCCGGCTTCCTTCGCGCAGGAAACCATCGTCCTCCCCTACAACGACACCGCCGCGGTCGACGCCGCCTTCGCCGCCAACCCGGGCCAGATTTCCTGCATCATCCTCGAGCCCTACATCGGCAACGTCGGGTTCATCAAGCCCGACGCCGGCTACCACCAACACCTGCGCAAGGCCTGCACGGCGAGCGGTGCGTTGCTGATCTTCGACGAAGTCATGACCGGCTTCCGGCTCGCGCGCGGCGGCGTGCAGGAGCTCGAGAGTCGTCAAATCTACGCTCGACAATCAGCTGGTAGGGCGAGTCGTCCCGACGAGCCGCGCTCGACTAACGGCTCATCCGGAGGATTCGCCCTACCGGCAAACGAAACGCTGCATCCTGATGTCACGCCCGATCTCACCTGTCTCGGGAAAATCATCGGCGGCGGTCTGCCGGTCGGCGCGTTTGGCGGCCGCGCCGATGTCATGGATCACCTTGCACCGCTCGGCCCCGTTTATCAGGCGGGCACGCTGAGCGGCAACCCGCTCGCGATGGCCGCGGGCATCGCCGGACTCCAACTCCTCGACGAGCTCAAGCCCTACGCCAAGCTCGATGCGCTCGGCCGGCAGGTCTGCACCGCCGCGCTCGCCGCCGCCCAAGCCAAGGGCATTCCGCTGCAGGCCCCGCAGGTTGGCTCCATGTTCAGCCTGTTTTTCACGCCGACGCCGGTCCGCGACATGCCGACGGCGCTGGCGTCCGACGCCAAACTGTTTGGACGTTTTTTTCACGCCTGTCTCGCCGGGGGCGTCTATCTGCCCCCAAGTGCCTATGAATCATGGTTCCTCAGCACCGCGCACGAAGGGACCGCCATTGACCGCGCTTGCGATGTCATCACGAAGGCCATTAAGTCCCTCTAAGATAGGGTCGATTGAAACGTAGGAGAAGGAACCGCAAAACCCTGTGACCCCACGATGACCAAAAGCCTGAAAACATTTCTCTGTGTTCTCTGTGCCTCGGTGGTTAATCAGCTGAGTGCCCAGCCGGCTGACGCCCCGCTCATCCCGCTCGCCGAGCTGCAGCCGGGCATGAAGGGCGAAGTCTGGACCGTCTTCAAGGGCCGCCAACCCGAGCCCTTTGCCGTGCAGGTGACCGGCATCCTGCGCAATGCGCTCGGACCGGGCAAAAGCATGATTCTGTGCGAACTCACCGATCCGCGCGTGCAGTCGATGGGAGCCGTGGCCGGCATGAGCGGCAGCCCGCTTTACCTTGGGGGAAAGCTCGCCGGCGTGCTCGCCTACCAGATCCAGCGGTTTGAGACCGTGCGCTATGCAGGCTTTACCCCCATCAGTGACCTGCTTGAGGTCGGAGCGATGCCCGCCGGCAAGGACGCCTTCGGCCCGAGCCCCATTCCCGTCAAGGGCAACCGCGAAGCTCGCGCCACCGACTTTACTCCGGCGCAATTCATCCCGATGACCCCGGCTTTTTCCCTCGGCGGACTCGCCCCGAGTGTCGCGGAGGCGCTGCAGCCGCATTTCACCGCGCTCGGCCTGAACATCACTGCACTCGGCGGAAACTCCGGCAGCGACCCGGATGCTTCCACCGTTCTGCCCCTCGCCGCACTCCGTCCCGGCGGTGTCGTCGCGGTGGCCCTGGCCGTCGGCGATATCAGCCTCGCGGGCACGGGCACGGTCTCCTACGTCGACGGCAACCGCATCCTCGCCTTCGGCCATCCCATGATGTCCCTCGGCGCCACCGAACTTCCCATGGCGTCGGCTGAAGTCGTGACGATTTTGCCCAGCCAGTTTAATTCCATCAAGGTCAGCAACACGGGCGGGCTCATCGGCGCTTTCACCCAGGATCGCCTTTCCGGCATCTCTGGCGAACTGGGTCGCATTCCCCAGATGGTGCCGGTCGAGGTCAACTTTCCCGGTCGCGCCAATCGGAAGACGCTGCACTTTCAAGTGGTCCGCCACGAACAGGTCCTGCCCAGGATCGCCGCCACCGGCCTGGCGCAGGCGGTCATGGGCTCCAACGAGTCGGGCTTGTCCCGCGGCTTCAAGGTGACGACGACGGTGGATTTTCCCGGGACTGCGCCGATCGTGTTGAGCCAAATCTATCCGGGCCCCCAAGGCTTCAACCAAGGCTTGGGCGAATTCGTCGCGAATTTGTCGCTCTGGCTCGTCAATCCCTACGAGCGGGTTTTCCCCGAGCGCATCCGTTTCAGCGTCGAGAGCACGCCGGAGACGCCGCAGGGCGTCGTCGAGCAATTATTGGTCTCGCGAGCCGCAGCCGGCCCCGGCGAGCACGTCGACCTGACGATCGGGTGGCGCGGCTTTCAGCGGGATGCGGAAAGCGAGGGCCTCGGCCTCGACATCCCGCCCGAATGGGCCGGGAAGGAGCTGGAGGTCGTCCTCACCACCGGACCGGCCCTGGATGAGCTGACCGGGCGCCCCCGCGTGATCCAAGTGGCGCAGCTGCGGAGCTTCGAGGAATACATTTCGGCCCTGCGCGAATTTCGCGAAACCGACGGGCTCTATCTGGCCGTGGTGGAAAAGTCCCGGATGTTCGTCGACCAGCGCACGGCGACGCGCGATATGCCCGGCTCGCTGGCGCGCATCGCGAGCAGCGCCGATGAAGCCCGGTTTCAGCGCCGCGATGCGGTGACGCCCCTGTGGGAACGGCACGTGCTGCCCGGGCGCCTGTTCAACATCCAGGTGCGCCGCCCGCTGACGATCACGGAATAAACCGCCCCCTCCCTTTGCCGTGTCATTCTGAGCGCCGCGAACAATCCCTCAGGAGTTGCCGGTGGCACCCGGGATTTTTCACCCCCCTACTGAACGACCGACCGCCTTTCATGAGAAATCATTCCCGCCCCTTTGCTCCGCCTGTTTTTGCGCTGTTTGTGCTTTTTGTGGCCACCCTGCCCGCCGACCCGCTGACCAAGCAGCTTGAGATCGATTTTGGGAAGGAGGTTGCCAGCCGGCACCTCAAGGGCTTGGCCACCCGCTCGGATGGCCGCGTGCTCCCTGGGCCGGTGTTCACCGATCTCGCCGGGCCGAAACTCGGCGATATCCTCTGGACCTTGCAGCCCGCCGGCGTGGACCGGATCATGATCAAGACCAACCAGGGAGTTTCAGACCGGGTCGGTCGCTACCGTTTTCTCGTCGGCACGGGCCCCGATGGCAAGGTGCAGGAAGTCAGCTTTAATGCGGACGACGCCACTTACACCGTCCGCGAGGTCGCGGATGTGGCCGAGACCCAGGCGATCGCCGTGCAACCAATGCCCGATGGCAGCCTCCTGATCGGCACCTCGCCCACCGCCGCCGTGTATTTGGTGAAGGGCGGCAAGACGATCACACGGGTACCGTTGACCGCCGACTCCGTATTCGCCTTTCTCGCGCTGCCTGATGGCGGTGTCCTCGCCGCGACCGGCAATCCGGGAAAAATCTATCGCCTCGACTTAAAAAAGCTGGCCGCCGCCGGCGTGACCGAGGGCAAGGCGGACGAAAAAAACCTCGCGGCCAAGGGCGTAACTCTCTTTGGCGAAATCCGCGACCGCAACGTCCGCCGCCTGATCCGACTCACCGACGGACGCGTCATCGCCGGCTCGTCGCCCAAGGGCAACGTCTACTCCTTTCCCGCCGCGGGCGGGGCGCCGCTCATCTTGCAGGAAAACCGGGACACCGAAGTTGTCGATCTCCTGCCCATGGATGACGGCAGTTTCTACGCCGGCCTGGTCTCCACCGCCGGCGAGCCGAGCCGCCTGATCCGCGCGCCCGACGCCAAGGGCGAGAGCAAGGAGAAGGACAAAGAGGAAAAACCCGGCTTCACCGGCCGCACCAGTGTCGTGCGCTTCCCCGTCAATGGCTATCCCGAGAACGTGATTTCGAAAACGAATATCGCCCTCTACCGTCTGGCCCGGCACCACGATTGGTTGCTTCTGACCGCGGGCGAGCAGGGTGATGCCTTCGGCTACGATCCCGTCGCCCGCCGCGCGCTCACGTTTGCGGGCAGCGCCTCCGCCCAGCTCAATGACCTCGCGCCGCTCGGGGACGGACGGTTCCTGGCCCTGCGTAACAATGCGCCCGGGCTCGCGCTCTTGTCGTTCGCGCCCTCCCCGGTGCGCGAGCTCGAAACCAAACGCCTCGACCTCGGTTCGCCGGCCGAATTGGGCGGCTTCCGTTTTTCGCGGCTGCGCGGGGTCGAGGCGGCGGCCCTCAAGCTCGAGGTGCGCACCAATTACGGCAGCGACGAGATCGAAGGCTGGTCACCGTGGAGCGAGATGAAGCTGCGCGATGGCGCCTTCTTCGCCGAAGGATCGCACGGGCGTTACGTGCGTTTCCGCGTGCAGGTGCCGGGCGCCGCCACCGACTTCCAACTCGACAAGGCCACCCTGTCGATCCTGCCCCAAAACCGCCGGCCAACGCTGATCGATTTTCGTCTGCTCCCGCCACATCCACCGCACCGGCCCGGTACGCTTCCTCCGCCAGTTCCACCAACCGCCACGCATCAGC
>CAZAOI010000258.1:0-4835 GCA_964486705.1 uncultured Oleiharenicola sp.
TACCCACACCGACCAGGGGATCGTCGATGTCCAGCCGCAGCGGAGGCTGCGCGACTGGCCCCGGGTTCGCAACCGCGAACAACCGGACAGAGCGACGATCAGCGTCGGTACGGAGACCGACGCCCACCCATTGCATGATCCCGCCTGAGTCAAACCAGTCTCATCCCCGATCAGGTGAGGCCGTCAACGCGATCGGGGCGTGAACCCAAGCGCATGGGCCAGCAAGATCCACTGGTGCCGCAGGAAGGTGCGGATTAACCCGCCTTCCCGCCAACGACGCGCCGAGGTGGCCGCGGCCTCGGCCGTGACCACGATCCGCCCCAGCGCCCGCAGGCGCTTGACCATTTCCAAATCCTCCAAGATCGGTTGGTCGGGAAACCCTCCCAGCGACGCAAAGAGCGAGCGGCGCAGGAACAAACCCTGGTCGCCATAAGGCAGCTGCCACCGGGCGCAGCGAAACGCGACCCCCCGTTCAATCAGCGTGCGGCCCGCCACCGGTTCCCGCAGCGTGAAGCGGAACGCGCCGGCCGCCACCGTGGCTCGCTCCAGCGTCGCCGCGATCAACGCCGAAAACCCCTCAGGCGGCTCCGTGTCGGCGTGCAAAAAAAGGAGGCATTCCCCGGTTGCAACCGCGGCCGCGGCATTCATCTGCCGGCCGCGACCGGGGGACGATGCCACCACCCGGACGCCGAGCGCCTGCGCCAGCGCGACCGTGTCATCCGCGCTGCCGCCATCGGCGACCAGGATCTCATGGGGTTGCCCCGCGAGCAGGCGCGGCAACAGCCGGCGCAGGTTGGCGGCTTCATTCAGGGCCGGAATTATCACCGAGACCGTGCGACTCGCGGCAAGCGCGGCGCGGCCGTCGGGCAGGTCGGATGGTTCGTCCACGTCGGCGAGAAGCTCGAGCAACGCGGGCTCGATTCCGATCTGCCGCGCCTGCCGGAGGGAATTTTCCAGTACTGTCCCCGTGCCCCAGGGGATCCCGGCGAAGATCTCCGGGACCGGCTTTCGCTGCCCGACCAAATAATAGCCGCCATCGCTCGCCGGACCAAAAACCACGTCGTGGCCCTCCAAGGCCAACGCGGCCGATTCGAGCACGCCGTTTTCCAACCGCGGACAGTCCGCTCCGATGACAATCACCGTGCGGGCGCCACGTTTGAACTCCTCCGTCGCCGCCCGCAGCATTCGTTCGCCAAGATCACCGGTTCTTTGCGGCACGCAAGCCAGCGGCCCCAACCACGCGCGCAATTCACCCTCGGTGCCGCCATCGTAGGCGATGACGAGCCGGCGGCCACTGGCCGCCGCGCAAAACGCCCAGGCCCGCGCCACGGCGAGGCGCGTCATCCGCCGCTGTAATTCGGCGGCACCCTCCGCACCCAACACCGGGATCAAACGAGTCTTCGTGCGGCCCGGCTGGGGCAGGCGCGTAAACAAAATGAGGGAAAGATTCGTGGCGGCAGGCATGAGCGAATCAATCCAATGACCCAACCCCGGAAGGGCAAATCTTCCGGAGTTCGTTCACCGCTGCCACGCCAGCCAGCGCCGCATGAGATTTTTCACCCAGGGCGTCAGTCGGGTGCGATTGTAGAGATCGCCGGTCTTCCGGATCGCCTCGGCCTGGGTCGGATAGGGGTGGATCGCCCCGCCGACGGTCTTGAGGCCGAGCTTGCCCTTCATCGCCAGCGTGAGCTCCCCGATCATATCGCCCGCGTGCGTCGCGACGATCGTCGCGCCGACAATTTCATCTGTGCCCTTGCGAACATGGACGCGGACGAAGCCGGCCGTTTCGCCGTCGAGGATCGCGCGGTCGACCTTGCTCAACTCCTGGGTGTAGGTGTCTAGCGCGATGCCCTGGGTTTTGGCCTCGGCCACGCTCAGGCCAACATGTGCGAGCTCCGGCGAAGTGTAGGTTGCCCAGGGAATGATGAGGTCGCTCGCCTTGGCCCGACCCTTGAACAGCGCATTCTGAATGACGATGCGCGCCATGAAGTCCGCCGCGTGGGTGAACTGAAAGGGCGAGCAGATATCGCCGCAGGCGTAGATGCGCGGATTGGTGGTTCGCAGCTGGTCGTTCACCTTGACGCCTTTCTTGCTGTATTCGACGCCGACGGTTTCCAAGCCCAGCCCTTCGACGTTCGGGGCGCGCCCAACTGCAACAAGCAACTGGTCAACCTCCACCTCGAGGCCCCGGCCGTCGGCCTCAACTTGCATCCGCACGCCGCCGGGCGACCGCGCGAGCCGGGGGTTTTTCGCCCGGACGATCTTCACGCCATCGCGTTCGAGGGCCGCCCGGACTATTCCGGCCGCCTCCCGGTCCTCGCGCGGGAGCAGCCCGTTCGCGGTCTCGATCAGATAGACCTCGGAGCCGAAACGGGCAAAGCTCTGGGCCATTTCGCAACCAATCGGTCCGGCGCCAATGACCCCGAAACGTTTGGGCAATTCCGTCAGCGAAAACAAAGTCTCGTTCGTGAGATAAGGCACCTGATCGAGGCCCGAGATTTCCGGCGCCGCCGCCCGGGCGCCGGTGGCGATGACGGCCTTTGCGAACTGCAGCGTCTGCCCGCCAACCTCGACCGTGTCCGGCCCGGAGAATTTGGCCGCGCCGAGATACACATCAACGCCCAGGTCGGTGAATCGTTGCGCCGAATCATGAGGACTGATGTCGGCCCGCAGCCGGCGCATGCGCTCCATCACCGCCCCGAAATCCGCGGTCGTGCCCGGCGGAACCTGGACGCCATACTCACCGGCCTCCCGGACCGCCGCCACCGCCCGCGCTCCGCGAATGATGGCCTTGGAAGGCACACAGCCGACGTTGAGGCAGTCGCCGCCCAGAAAATGCTTCTCGATCAGGGCGACCTTGGCGCCCAGCCCAGCCGCGCCGATGGCAGTCACCAATCCCGCGGTCCCGGCGCCGATGACGACAAGGTTATAACGCCCGGCAGGCGTGGGATTCTTCCAATCGGCGGGGTGCACATGGGAGACAAGCTTTTGGTTATGGCGATCCCACGGAAGGACAGGAGGAGGAGTTGCTGGGCGCATGTAATGAGCTTCGAAGGGTGGTTACTGGGCGATGCGCCTGGCCAAGGCCTGTTTCGCGATGCGGGTGACAAAAACCGTGACGATGACCGTAGCGAGCAAGCCCACGCCGTAGAGAACCCATTCGCTTGTGGTGCGGGTCCGATCCCCCGAGGCCGCCTGGGCCAACGAGCCGAGGTAAACATACATGACGGTGCCGGGCATCATCCCAATCCAGGACGCGAGGACGTAATGCCCCAGTTTCACCTGCGTCAGGCCGAAGGCGTAGTTGAGCAGCGTAAAGGGAAACACCGGCGAGAGTCGCGTGAGGCCGACGATTTTCCAGCCTTCGTTCGCCACGGCCTTGTCGATGGCGGCGAACCGTTCGTTGCCCTCGATTTTACGGGCAATGACGTCACGCGCGAGATACCGCCCGACGAGAAAGGCACATGTGGCCCCCAAGGTGGCGGCGATCGACACATACACGGAGCCCCAAGCCACCCCGAAGACGGCGCCGGCACCGAGCGTCAGCACCGAGCCGGGAATGAAGAAGACCGTGGCCACGACATAAATCGCGACGAACAGCACCACGCCCCAAAGTCCGAGCCCGCCGATCCACGCCAGAACCTGCTTCAGCAAATCCTGAACATGAAAATATCTGGTGGCGGTAATCAGGGCGGCGGCGACCGCGATGTATAACAGCCACTTCCAGCGGAAGCCGGAAACAGCGGGCGGATGGGAGGGGGTAGTCATGGCAGGGAAAAGAATAGGAATTAAAAAAGAGACGGCGGAGCGCTACTTGCTTAGTTCATTCAGCGACCAGTCGTAGTCGGTGTAACGGATCTTGAAATCGCCGCGCCGCAGCGCCGCCGCGGCCTCTTCCGGCCAGTAAGGACTCAATGCCGCCAGCACGGAACCGGATGTTTTTCCAAAGTCCGCCCCATACCATTTGAAGAGCGGAGACAGGTAGACCGTGCGCTCGGCGACCTCGACCCGATTCTTGGCCGGATTGGCCAGAAACTGCCGCGCTTGATCCGCGAGCTGCTCATCAAGCCGGCTGCCCACAAAAGCTTCGGCCCGCAGGGGCGGGCAACCCTTCGCCGCGCAAATCACCGCGAAATGCAGCCGGGGTTCCGCGTAGTCCACCCGCAGGATTTTGTGTTCCAGAATGTTCAGGGTGATCACGTCGCCGAAGAGCCGGACGATCGGCTGATCCCAAGGACCCGTGATGAAGCTCCCGATGTCCTTGATGCTTTTGACCGGGTAGTGGTCGACGATGAGCCGCAGCGTCCAAGCATTGTAGGCGTTGATCAGAAAGGCGATCTGCCTCGGCTCGGGCCAGGCCTTGAACTCCGCCCGGGTAACAGCGGCACCCTCGGCGAGGTAAGTATCGAGGTCCTGTGAGCTGGCCTGGAGCGCGGCGTAGTTTACCCGGGAAGCTTGCACGTGACGCACCAGAACGCTGGTGAAAAGGGCATGCGTCTGGTCGAACTCGGCGGCTGCCGCCCGGGAAACAAGGAGGACCCCGCTCAAGGCGAGAGCGGCGAGGGTTTGTCCGATAAGCGCGATGTTCATGGTGATAGTGGAACTAGTTTGGGAGCATCCACAGGCACCCACGTCGGGCCCCGGTGTTCCTGAGCCATCCCGTGTTCATCGCCGATCTGGAGTTCGAGTCGAGAGCTTTCATTGCGCCGAGTAGGAGTTCACCGCCGGGCCCTTTATTCCGAGATTCACCGCCGGCCTTTTGGGTCTGACATTCTGGGAGAGGCAGGACACCGCGGCTTTGGCTGGGCGATGGCGGGGGGGGGGGCGTCATGGCT
>CAZAOI010000259.1:0-4781 GCA_964486705.1 uncultured Oleiharenicola sp.
ATGACCCTGCAGGAACTCGGCTGGAACGACTATTTTGCGCAGGCCTTCGCGCCGCACGCGGCGGAGGGCTGCGTGCCGGCGCGCATCACCCTCGAGTTGAAAGGCTACTTTGAGGTCACCGGCGAGTTCGGCGCCAAGCTCGGCGAATGCACGGGAAAATATATCGACTCGGCCGCGTCCACCGCGGACTACCCCGCCATTGGCGACTGGGTGGCGATCACGCCGCAACCGGGGGACGAGACCCGCGCCAGCATTCACGCCCGGCTGAAGCGCCGGACCAAGTTCTCCCGCAAAACCGCCGGCCAGGAGGAGATTGAGCAGATTATCGCCGCCAACATCGACACGGTCTTCCTCGTCAGCGCGCTCGACGGCAATTACCACCTGCACCGGCTCGAACGCTATCTCGCCGCCGCTTGGGCGAGTGGCGCCCAACCGATCATCTTGCTCAACAAAGCCGACGTCGCGGACGATCCGGTGGAAATGAAACGCGAGATCGCAATCGTCGCGCCCGACGTCCCCGTGTTTGTGGTCAGCGCGCAGACCCGCCGCGGTCTGAAGGCCCTCGCCCCCTATCTCACGCCCGGGGTGACCATCGCCCTGCTCGGCTCGTCCGGAGTCGGCAAGTCCACCCTCATCAACCGGATCGTCGGCGAGGTCCGGCAGGACACGCAGGAAGTGCGCGAGGCCGACGGCAAGGGCCGGCACACGACCACCTCGCGGGAACTCCTGATCGCCCCGAGCGGGGTGATCGTCATCGACACCCCCGGCATGCGCGAGATTCAGCCGTGGGACGCGGGGGCCGGCGTGGAGGCGGCGTTCGGCGACGTCGCCGCGCTGGCGGGCCGCTGCCGTTTTGGCAATTGCAGCCACACCGTGGAGCCGGGCTGCACCGTCCTGGCGGCGCTGGCCGACGGCACGCTTGAGTCCGCCCGCTGGCAAAGCTACCTGCGGATGGGGCGCGCCACCGCCCACGAGGTGCGCCGCACCGACCGCCACGCCCAACAGCAGCACAAATCGCATTTCAAGAAGGCGACCAAGAACCTCCGCCAGCGCGTCCACGAAAAACACGGCGACGAGTAGGGGAAACGAGAGCCCCGCCTGAGCGCGCGGCGCGGCGACGAGGCCCCGACCCCATCCACGGCGCAGCGTTGACGTCAGGGGGCCGAACCGCAAACTGGCCGCATGTTCACCATTCTCGGCGCCGACGACAAAGAATACGGACCGGTCACAGCCGGCAAATTGCATGAATGGATCGCGGGTGGCCGGGCCAACCTGCAGACCAAGGCCCGCCGCGCCGACGAGACCGAATGGAAAACCCTCGCCGACTATCCCGAGTTCGGGGAATTCGGCGCCAGCAGCGGAAAGAGCGCCCCGCCGATTTCCGCCACGGCCACGATCACCGAAACGCCCGCCGCCGCCAACCTTGAGCTGGTGCCGGCCGATCGCGGCACCCGGTTCCTGGCCCAGTTGATCGATGGCCTCGCCAGTCTCGTCGCCATCCTTCCCGGCGCCGCTCTGCTGTTTATTGGCTCCGCCGGTGGCAACAAGACCAGCCCTCTCGCGATGGGCGGCTTCGCCCTGATCGCCTTGGCCGTGATCATCCTCCTCGGCTTCCAGATCTACCTGCTCACCACTCGCGGCCAGACGATCGGAAAGAGACTAATGGACATCAAGATCGTCAGCTTTGACGACGAATCCAACCCCGGCTTTGTGAAGGCCTTCTTGCTCCGGGTATTCGTGAACGGACTGATCGGCGCCGTGCCGGTTGTCGGTTTGGCTTACTCGCTCGTGGATATTTGTTTCATCTTCCGCGAGGACCGCCGTTGTCTGCACGACCTGATCGCCGGCACCAAGGTGGTAAAAGCCTGAGCTGAATCACGCCCGCCGCGACAGAGCCGCTCGAGCCCGGGACGATTTCCCCGACCCTGATTTCCAGGCGAGCTAGCGCGGTTAGCTTCCCGTTCTTGTTTTCCCACCCAGCAGCGCATCGAGTGAAAATTTTCCCGGGCCGAACACCAGCACGAGGAGGGCCGCGAACAGATAGAGAAAGGGAGAGGCGGTGACAAACTTGTCGGGCTCGCGAAAGAACGCCTGCAGCGCTTCATGTTCCGCGGTCACGTAGGCCACGATCATGGTGAAAATCAGCGGCACGGACGCGGGCCGGGCGAAGAGTCCGAGGGCCAGCAGCGCACCGCCGAAACATTCGACGGAGCCGGCCGCGATCGCGTTAAGGCGGGGCAAGGGCAAATTAAGATCCGTGAAATAGGCCGTCGTCTTGTCGAGATGCATCAGCTTGCCCCAACCGGCTTGCGCAAAGGCCCAGCCCCAATAGAGGCGGACGACCAGCAGCAGGGGTGATTGCAGGCACGAAGTTAGGTCATCGAACTTGGCGAGCAGGGGGCGGAGTTTCATCGACGTGAGATGAGCTTCACCGCGCGCTTATTCCAACTATTACCGGATTCAGCCGCAATCCCGCTCCGCAATCATCCCTTGCCGGACGAAGCCGATCATTTGGCCGGGGCCGACCGGAGCGTGAGAAGCGCGAGGATCACGCGGTCGCGTTCTTTCTCCAAATCCTCCAACGAGCGACCGGCGGCCTCAGCCTGGACGCCCTGAATGATCGCCGCCTTGAGTTCGGGCGTCAGTTCAGGTTGGCCCAGATTGGCCCACATTCGGGCAAAAGGACCGGACAGATGCTCCATGAAATGCGTCATTCCGCCGCTGCCCCCGCCAAGATGGAAAATCAGGTTGGGGCCCATGGCGCCCCAGCGGAGGCCGGGGCCTTCGGATACGGCGGCGTCAACATCGGACACGCTCACCACCCCCTCGGCGACCAGATGCACCGCCTCACGCCAAAGGGCGGCCTGCAGGCGGTTGGCGACATGCCCGGGAATTTCCTTGTTCAGCCGGATGACCCGCTTGCCCATCCGGGTGTAGAAATCCTCCACCCGATTTAAGGTCGCCCCCGCCGTGCTCCGCCCACCGACGACTTCCACCAACGGGATCAGATGGGGCGGGTTGAAGGGATGGCCGATGACACAGCGCTCGGGGTGGGCGCATCCGCGCTGAATCGCTGACATGGTCAGGCCCGATGAACTGGAAGCGAGAATAACGCCGGGCGGCAGCATGGCATCCATCTCGGCAAAGAGCTGGACTTTGACGTCCTCCCTTTCCGGTCCGTTCTCCTGGACAAAATCCGCCCCGGTCAGCGCGGTCTTCAAATCCGCCGCGAACGTCAGTCTGGCGCGGTTGGCCCCGGGCGCTAGGCCGAGCTGAGTGAGAACGGGCCAGATCCGATCCACCGCCTCCCGCAGTTTGCGCTCGGCGTGGGGGGCCGGATCGGTGCCGACCACATCCAGCCCGCGGGCGAGAAAAAGCGCCGCCCAACTGGACCCGATGAGACCGGTGCCGACAATGGCCACTCGTTGGATGGGATTGTCCGCTGGCATGTGGGGCCGCTTTTAAAAGGGAAAGGGTCCGCGAGTCAATTTTCGCGCGGCGTCTCTTAGCCTGAAATCTTCGGCCGTGGCTCCACCGATGCCGGTATAAAGGTTGAGTCTGGACCCGGTGGCGGCCTAGCTGCCGAATCGCAGCCAGGTAGTTTCGCCATCTCTTCATGGAATGTCATGCTCTTCGATTGCGCCGGACCCGCGCCCCGGAATACGGCCTTTCCGTCCTCCTGCTCTTGCTCGCCGCCCTGGGGTCGATGCGGGCGGTTGAATCGGCCGATGACCCGGCCGTACCGCTCGAGATCGGCGTGCGCTCGTCGGTGGACGAGCGCTGGCACGGCATCCACAAGGATGGCGCGATCGAGCACGGCAAACTTTACGGGATCGCCTCCATCAAGGGAGCGCCCTCGACAAACCGGTTGACCAAGCCGGTGGACGAGGCTCGGTTGGCAACGCTGTTGCGCTCGGAGCTCAAGACGCGGGGGTTTGTCGAGATGACCGCTGCGAAGAAGCCGGATGTCGTCCTCACCATTCTCTACGGCCGGGGTTTCCTGAGAAATCCCTACCTCCGGGGCGCGATGCTGGACGAAGACTCGGAAAGTGCACCCGTCGCCACCATTAATCTGCCCGACCAGATTTTCCGTCAGCGTGAAGCCGGCTAAGAGGCCAAGATCCAGGACGCCCAGCAGGAAAAACTCTTCCTCCGTATCACCGCCTGGAAGTTCCCCGACGCGCCGCAGGAAAAGCCGGCGGAGCAATGGAAGACCACCATGGTCGTCGACGACCCCAACCATCGCGACCTGAATCAGGTGACCAAGAAAATGCTGGCGGCGGGCGCGGACTATTTCGATCGTCAGCTCAAGGACGAGGAAGTCAGGGTGAACGCGAGGGAGCCCCAGGGCCACGTCATTCTGGGCCCGCTGAAAATCATCGAATCCGAGCCGTCGGGAAAATAGGGCGCCTTCAATGCCCGTTGCGCGGGGGCGCCGGATCGGCGGCATTCATCTTGCCCGGCCAGCGACGGTAGGCGGAAAAACCGGTCTTGGTGCGGTCGTAAATCTCGCGACGACGGGCATATTCCGGGTAGTCGGTCACCTGCTCCGGGTGCTTCCGGCTGCTCACGAGGAAATCGGCCTCCGGCGGATAACACGCGACATTCACCTTTTCATAAAACGCCGCGTCGGCCGTGCCGTCGGCGGCGATCGCCGCCGGCACAAGCCCGACATTGCTTGGCGTCGCAGCGGACTGGAAGCGCAGGTCCACGCTCCAGCGGATGTGGTCGGATGTGTTCGGCGTGGAGCAATGCGGCGTGCGGTTGGTCATGAAGACCAC
>CAZAOI010000260.1:0-4770 GCA_964486705.1 uncultured Oleiharenicola sp.
GTTACCTATCACTCCGGATCATACCCACGCCCTAGGCCGGAATTCGATCTGCCGGTTGCGCTCCAGACCAAGATACGCCCACGACCGCGCAACCGCTGCGGAGACCTCGCCAGGCCGCCGGTACATACTGCCCGGAGGGAAAATGAACACATTACATCCGTTTCGGTTGGGGCGGGCCGTGCTGGCCGCCCTGTTGCTGGCACCCGCGGCGCTGCGCGCGACTGAATCCGCCGCCCCGGCCATACCCGCGCCCGCCGTGCCCGACAGCGAGTGTCTGGAGTGCCACGAAGCGGAATTCAAACCGCGCAAAAAGGGTCTGCCGCCCGAGTGGATCGGGGTGAAGGCGGAGGAGTTTGCCAACTCGGCCCATGCCCGCCTCGCCTGCGTCGAGTGCCATGCGACCATCACGGAGACCCCGCACGAGTCGAAGTTGCCCAAGGTTGATTGCGCCGCCTGCCACCCGGCCGAAGTCGCCCAGTTCCGCGCCAGCATTCACGGCGCCCCGCGCGCGGGCGGCGAGCCGCCGGCCGCCACCTGTGCCACCTGCCACGGCACCGGCCCCCACGCCATGCTGCCGGCCAAGCATCTCGACTCGCCCGTCGCCAAATTCAACCTGCTGGCCACCTGCGCCCAATGCCACGAGAACGAGGAAGCCGCAAAAAAATTCGGCCTGAAAAAACAGGATGCGATCGCGCACTTCCGCGACAGCACGCACGGTCAGGGCCTCTACAAGCGGGGCCTCAATGTCAGCCCGACCTGCAACGATTGTCACGGCGTCCATGACATCCGGCCCTCCCGCGACACCGCCTCGCACACCAGCAAATCCCGGCTCGCCGCCACCTGCACGGTCTGCCACGTGGGCGTGGAAAAAACCCTGACCGCCAGCGTGCATGGGCAAGCCAGGGACCAGAGGCCGGAGCCGGCCGCGGGCTGCACGGATTGCCATACAACCCACGACATCGAACGTCCCACCAACGGCCACTTCAAGCTGACCAGCGACCAGCGGTGCGGGAAGTGTCATGAGGACCGGTTGGAAAATTACCACGAGACCTATCACGGCAAAGCCATGGCCTTGGGTCGGGCCAACCAGGCACCGACCGTCGCCGCCTGCTACGACTGCCACGGCCACCACGATGTTTTCCCCGACACCGATGCGCGGTCGCGGCTGCACGCAGCGAACATCGTCAAGACCTGCGCCGCGTGCCACGAAGGCGCCAACGCCTCGTTCACCCATTACCAGCCGCACGCCGATCCCTCCGACGGAGAAAACTATCCGCTGCTGCACAAGGTTTACCTGGCCATGACCGCCCTGCTCGTGGGCGTCTTTGCCTTCTTCGGGGTGCACACGCTGCTGTGGGTCGGCCGCATGCTCGTGAATCTGGCGCGCGACCCGGCCGCTTTCCATGCCGCGCGCGCCGCGGCCCACGCGGACCCCGAGACCTACCGGCGCTTCACGCCCTTCGAGCGCTTTCTGCACATGCTCGTCGCCACGAGCTTCCTCGCGCTCGTCATCACCGGCATGCCCCTGAAATTCTATTCCACCGCGTGGGCCCGGGCCATGTTCTCCCTCCTCGGCGGCCCGGAGTCCGCCCGCACGCTGCATCACCTTGCGGCCATCGTCACCTTCGGCTATTTCGCCCTGCATCTGGGCAGCCTCGGGCTTCACGTCTGGCGCAACCGCCGCGCCGTCCTCCACCCGGAGACCGGCCGGTTTGAGCTGCGCCGCGTCTGGGGCGCACTCTTCGGCCCCGACTCGATGGCCCCTTCGTTCCAGGACCTGCGGGATCTCTGGGCCCATGCGCGCTGGTTCTTCGGTCGCGGTCCAAAGCCGGAATGGGATCGCTGGACTTATTGGGAGCGCTTTGACTACCTCGCCGTTTTCTGGGGTGTGGCCATCATCGGTTTTTCGGGCCTCGTCCTGTGGTTTCCGGTCCTGTTCGCGAAATTCCTGCCGGGCTGGTTCATCAACATCGCCATCGTCATCCATTCCGACGAAGCGCTGCTGGCCGCCGGCTTCATCTTCGCCTTTCATTTCTTCAACACCCATTTCCGCCCGGATCGCTTCCCGATGGACACGGTCATTTTCTCCGGCCGCATCTCCAAGACGGAAATGCGGCAGGAGCGTCGGAAATGGTACGATCGGCTCGTCGCCACCGGCCGGCTGGACCAGCACCGGGTGGTGCACGACGACTGGGAATCCCGGAAGAATCTCTACAAGGCGCTCGGTTTCGTGCTCGTCGGCACCGGCCTTGTTCTCCTCGGCCTCATGATCTTTGCGCTCGTGTCCTCCTGGTGAAGCTACCGATCGAAGTGAGGGCAATAAAGGCAGGGCGAATCCTCCGGATGAGCCGTTCGGCCGAGCGGCTCGTCAAGGACCACTCGCCCGCCCAGTCGGGTCCCCTCGTCACTTCGACCGGTTAAATTCTATCGTGACGCTGACCAACAGGTCAGGCCGAGCCGGGGCCCGCCGGAGCCTGCGGCGATTGACGTGAACCGAGGCTCCGGCTATCTCTCGCGCGCCAAATGACTGACGAAACCCACGCCGCACCTCAAGCCAGCCCGGCCCACCCCCGCTTCAAAACCGCCCTGCGTTTCTGGCTGAAACTGGGCTTCATCAGTTTCGGCGGGCCGACCGGCCAGATCGCCATCATGCATACCGAGCTGGTTGAGCGGAAGCGCTGGATCGGCGAGGAACGTTTTCTGCACGCCCTCAACTACTGCATGCTGCTGCCGGGGCCCGAGGCGCAGCAGCTGGCGATCTATTGCGGCTGGTTGCTGCATCGCACCTGGGGCGGGCTCGCCGCGGGGATTCTCTTCGTGCTGCCCTCGGCGCTCATCCTCTGGGGCCTCAGCTATGTCTATGTCACCGCCGGCCACGTGCCGTGGATCGCCGCGATTTTCTCAGGCTTGAAACCTGCGGTGGTCGCCATCGTGGCCTCCGCCGTACTGCGCCTCGGGCAAAAGGCGCTGAAGAATGCCGTCATGGGGTCGCTCGCCGCGATTGCGTTCGTCGCGATTTTCTTTTTTCACGCGCCCTTCCCCGCCATCATTGTGGGCGCCGCGCTGATCGGCTGGCTCGGCGGACTGCGTTGGGAAAATCTGTTTAACATCGTCAAGGGCCACAGCGGCCAAGCCGGCCTCCCGGCCTCCGCCGTCATCGACGATACCCACGCCGCGCCGGCGCACACAAGGCCCTCGCTCGTGCGGGCCGGCCGCGTGCTGGCGGTCGGGTTGACGCTGTGGTGGACCCCGGTGCTGCTGGCCGGGCTCTGGCAGGGCTGGTCCGGCACGCTCGCGCAAGAAGGTCTTTTCTTCAGCAAGGCCGCCCTGGTGACCTTTGGCGGGGCCTACGCCGTGCTGCCCTATGTCGCGCAACAGGCCGTGGATAATTTCCAGTGGCTTACAGCCCCGCAGATGCTCGACGGTCTCGGCCTGGCGGAGACCACACCGGGCCCGCTCATCATGGTGCTGCAGTTCGTCGGGTTTCTCGGCGGCTGGAACCATCCCGGCAACCTCACCCCGCTGCTGGCCGCCACGCTCGGCGCCGCCCTCACCACCTGGGTGACGTTTGTCCCGTGCTTCATGTGGATTTTCCTTGGCGCGCCTTACATCGAGCAACTGCGCCGGCAAACCCGGCTCACCTGCGCGCTCTCCGCCGTCACAGCGGCCGTGGTCGGCGTCGTGCTCAACCTCGCGGTCTGGTTCGGCTGGCAGGTGATTTTCCCGGCGACCGGCCGCATTGAATGGTTCGCCCTCTCGCTGGCGGCTGCCGCCTTCCTAGCACTACAGCGCTTCAAGGTCGGCCTTATTTCCGTCGTGCTGGCATGCGGCACGTTGGGATTACTGAGGTATTTTGTTCACTGAATAGGAACGGCCCGGCGGTTGGTGAAACCCGGCCTCCGGACGGGTTAGCATGAGGAATACAAACGACGCGTCCGGGGGCCGGTTCCCACCTCGCTCAGTTTGATCCCTCCGGCACCAACGAGTCGTCCAGGCCCAGACCAAAGACCGGATGATGCGCGATGATCCAGAGGCCGATGGCGATCAGGACAAAGGGCGCGGCCTTCAGGCAGACGCGCCGGATCGACGGTCCGAGCCGGGGATGCCTGACCGCAGTCCAGGCAATGCTGCACCACACGAAGGTAAGTCCGAAGAAAATTGCCCCCGTCAGAATCCTTTGTGCGCCCGTCTGCATGGCGAAGGCCGGAATGTACACGCCGAGGTTGTCGGCCCCATTCGCCATCGTGATCCCGGCA
Organism: uncultured Oleiharenicola sp.; assembly: GCA_964486705.1. Classification (GTDB taxonomy): domain Bacteria; phylum Verrucomicrobiota; class Verrucomicrobiia; order Opitutales; family Opitutaceae; genus Lacunisphaera. Next base: position 4,257 of record CAZAOI010000260.1, read on the forward strand.
TAACCCCACCAAGCCATCGGAGGAACCGGGGCCCCGCCTTCCTCCGCCCGGCGGCGCAGCCAGCGGAATCCGATCACGAGCGGCACCAGACCGATCCACGGCAACCAGCCGTGCGGCACGGCGAGGGCCAGCATCGAGGCGGTGTAACTGATCGCGGTCAGCGAGCCGATCCCCGCCAGCTGACCGAGCACGACGTCGCGCGGCCGGCATCCGGGTTGGGAAAAAAAGATACCCAATAAAACAAGATCGTCGGCATTGGTCGCCGCAAACATGACCGCAGCCAACACGATGGTTTGGAGGACTTCGAACATCAGGCTGACAGGGTGCAGCCAATGACTTGTCTGGCGATTGGAAATGAAGGGCAGCCACCAGTTCCATCGGCTGCATTCAGCCCGCGGAAGACACCGTGTCTCAGCCGGTCCGCTTGACAATGCCGGCTCCGTGGCAAATTCTCGGTCCGTGCCCCGCTTTTCCACGCTCGCAGCTCTGCTCTTGGTTGCCCTCTGGCTGCCGG
>CAZAOI010000261.1:0-4754 GCA_964486705.1 uncultured Oleiharenicola sp.
TGAAGGACGGCCAGTGACCCTGCTCGACACCCGCAACGACTACGAGGTTCGGATGGGCACATTTCGGGGCGCGCTCCGCACGGGCATCGATCATTTCCGGGATTTCCCGGCGGCGGTCGGCCGGCTCCCGGAGGAACTGAAACAGCGCCCCGTCGTAATGTTTTGTACCGGCGGGATTCGTTGCGAGAAGGCCGGTCCGTATCTGGAGAGCGTCGGATATCAAGACGTGCATCAGCTGGAAGGCGGCATCTTGAAGTATTTCGAAGAGTGCGGCAGCGCCCACTACGACGGCGAATGTTTTGTTTTTGATCGCCGGGTGGGGGTGAACCCGGCGCTGCAGGAGACGAATTCCGTGCAATGTTTCAACTGCCAGATGCCCTTGTCCGAGTTGGAGCAACGCGATCCCCGTTACGTGCCGGACCGGTCTTGCCCGCACTGCTATGGGCCCGCAGAGCCGGTTCGCGACCGCTGAGTTCTGCCTTCGTTCACGAAGGGCGGTGGCGCGCGCGCGCGCCTGGCGGCCGGGTTTATCTGGGGCGAGATGCGCTGCGTGCTCCTTTGCCGAAGGCGGATTGGGACGGGCATTTCCGCCGAAGATGCTGGCTCAGCGGGCTCTTTCGACTCGATCGGCGTTAGACCTTTCCCTTGCGGAAGATTGGACTACGTTCTTCCGATGGAAATCAAACTGCCGCAGATGCCTTTCAAGTTTAATACGCCTGATGGGCAGATGGAAATTACCGTGCGCAGTGGCAGTCGACCACACAAAGGCGAGACGCATGATCTCTATGCCGCGGCCGCGGCGTTCATCGGCCATGGCCCACGGGCGCTGGAGCGGATTCAAGTCACGCCGAACGCCAAGACCCACGCGGAAGTCATGAAGGCCCTGGTCACGGGCTTCGTCGTCAATCTCGACGCGTACGACAAGCTGAGTCTGGACTATCGCGTGCTGGAAGCGTTGTGCCACGCGCAAGGTGTGGTTGAATTGGATAATTGAGGATTAAGGTGCGGTTTGGCCGGATCGAAAGGACGGGCATCCCGGTCCTTGTTTTGGAAAAGTCGGAGTGTCGGCCCACCCTCGGTGCGATGCGGCTCTCAGAGCCATGACAGCTCCTCATTCGCAGCGGAACGAAGCGAAATCCTGATCCATTGGCCCGGAAGTGAATCGCAACAATTTTTTCCTTGGCATTTTCGGGCGCAGCAGAAATAGTAATGGCTACTGCGCAATGAGAACCGAGGTCAATACGCTGCCTTCACCGGCGGCCATCCGAGGCAACGGGGAGATCATCCTGTTGATTGAGGATGAACCCGACGTGCGGGAGATGATCCGCCGGTTGTTGGAGTTTCGGGGCTTTCGCACGCTGGTGGCTGAGAATGGAAGTGCGGGGCTGGCCCTGTACCGCGAGCATCTGTCGGGGGTCCACGCAATCGTGACCGATATGCGAATGCCGGACATGAGCGGCACGGAGGTCATTTATGAAATCCGGCGCCTCAATCCCAATGCCCGGATCGTGGTCATGAGCGGAGTGGTCGACCATAATTATCGGTTTCTGGAAGAGCCCGGCCGGCTCGCATACCTGCCAAAGCCCATGACCAGTGCCGAGCTGGTGCACGCGGTCCAAAGTGTACTCGATGGCCCGCCGCCTTCGCCCGAATCGCGAGCCTGAAGCCCACCCCGGTCACAGCGCCCGGGGTTTTTGTTGCCGGTGGGTTCAATCCTTCGAAGCTGGCTTCAGCTTGGTCGGATTGGTGGAGCCTGCCGGCCGGCGATTTTGCGATTGGGCCGGTGCCATTGAGTTGGCTCAATAGAACACATTCCGGTCGAGGCTGCGGTATTGGATCGCTTCCAGCAGGTGCGGGGACTCGATGCGGTCGGCGGCCGCGAGGTCGGCGATGGTGCGTGCAACTTTGAGGATACGGTCATAGGCGCGCGCGGACAGGGAAAGCTGCTCCATGGCTTGCTGGAGCAAATCGCCAAGTTTCGTTTCGACGGCGCAAAATTTTTTCAATTGCGGCGTGCTCATGCGCGCGTTGGCGGTGACCTTGCTGCCTTGGAAACGCACGCGTTGGCGGTGGCGGGCGCATTCCACGCGGGCGCGGATGACCGCCGAGGCTTCGCCCGCGACGTTGTTGCGGAGCTCGGCGATGGAGAGCGCTGGCGCCTCGATGTGCAGGTCGATACGGTCGAGCAGCGGACCGCTGATCCGGGCGCGGTAGCGCTGGATCTGGGACGGTGCGCAGCGGCATTCGTGTTTGGAATCGCCTAAATAGCCGCAGGGGCAGGGGTTCATCGCGGCGACGAGGAGGAAATTGCAGGGCAGGGTGATCTTGCCGGCGCTGCGCGAGATCGTCACATGGCCGTCCTCCAGCGGTTGCCGCAAAACTTCCAGGGCGGATCGTTTGAACTCCGGCAACTCATCCAGGAAGAGGACCCCGTGGTGGGCGAGGGAGATTTCTCCCGGGCCGGGAATCGTGCCGCCGCCGAGCAGGCCGACGTCCGAAATGGTGTGGTGCGGCGCGCGCGCGGGGCGTTGCAGAAAATGCAATCCGCCCTGGATAGTCTGGCCGGCGGCCGAGTGGATGCGCAGGATGTCGAGGTATTCGTCGAGCGTCGGTTGCGGCATGATGCCCGGAATGCGTTTGGCGATCATGGACTTCCCAGAGCCCGGCGGCCCGATCATCAGGAGATTGTGTCCGCCGGCGACGGCGACCTCGACGGCGCGACGCACTGCGTGCTGGCCTTTGACTTCGGCGAAATCGGGTTCGTGCTCGGGATTGGGGGCATCCGCCAGGCTGGCGGACGGGGCTGAGAGCGGGGTCAACGCCAGTTTCCCGCTCAGAAAACGGTTCGCCGCGTCCAGCGAAGTGATCTCGTAGACGGCGATGCCGTCGACGAGGGCCGCTTCCTGGGCGGCGTGGGGCGGGAGCAAAATAGCTTTTTTCCCGGACTCCCGCGCCAGCACGGCCATCGCGAGGCCGCCTTTGATCGGGCGGGTAGCGCCGGACAGGCTGAGTTCGCCGGCGATAAGATAGTCGGCCAGATTTTCACAGACCAGCTGGGCGGTCGCGACGAGGATGCCGATGGCGATGGGCAGGTCGTAGATCGCGCCCTCCTTGCGCAGATCGCCGGGCGCGAGATTAATCGTGGTGCGGGTGCGCGGCATGCGCAGCGCGGAGTTGCTCAGCGCCGAGAAGACGCGGTCTTCGGATTCCTTGACGGCGGCGTCGGGCAGGCCGACGAGAATGAGGTTGGGGATGCCGGATTCGCCCGTGTTGACTTCAACCAATACGGGCACGGCATCAATGCCCAGCAACGCGGCCGAGCACACTGAGGCGAGCATGGAACAGGGGACTGGAAGGATTAGCGTTACCCGGTCCGGTCCTGCAGGCGTCGGCGAATCTCTGAAATATTCGCCTCGACCGCCTGCAAGTAGGGATTGGGTTGGCCCGCTGTCGTCAAATACCGATGCACGCCGCCCGCCTCAAAGTCGAGCAAAGGCCACACATAATTGGTCCAGAATTCCGGAGTTTTCTCCAGCAATTCGCGCAAATCATGATAAGGGCGCTTGTGCTCCGGAACGTGCTCAAAATCGAAGGATTCCTTGAACTCGGCGAAGAGGGAGGGCAACTCGTCCACGTAGTCGGCCGCGCTCATCTGTCCCAGGTAATCGGCGGTCACGAGGATAAAGGTCATGATGCGCACTTCCTCCCGGCTGAAATTCGTCTGGCTGATTTTGCTTTGCGGGCCGGTGCTGTTGATGGCGGCGCAAACATCCTCAATCTCCTGTGGTTTGACGCCGAGGGGGGGCAGGTACTGGCGGGCAAAGTCACAGCTTCGCCGTTCATGCACCAGCGTATACTTGGCCCCAGTGCCCTCGGAATCGTCCGAGTATTTTAGGTAGCCGCTATCGTGCAGCAACACGGCCATGATGGACAACTCCCAGTCCCGCACAGTCAAAACCGGGGCCTCGCCACTGCGCTGGCGGCCCTCCAGGAGTTGGACCAGGCACATGGTGGCCTGCATGGTGTGCTCGAAATCGTGGTATTGCATATCAATGCACAAATATCCCGGGTATTTGCCACTAAACATGCTGGTCACATCCGCAAAAAGCCGATCGAGCAAAGGGAAACTTGACTGCGCCCCGATGCGCCCAAAGGCCGCTTTGACCGCGTCAGCAACCGCCTGCGGGGTCTTGGTATCGATCGGGTGAGGAGGAACCATGGGAGGAAGTGGAGTCAGTAGATAGGGTTTGCCCCGGGGAGCGGCAAGCCCATTGTCCGGACAAAGATAAGAAATGGTTAATCGTGCCAACTTGATCGTCGGACTTACGGGCGGGATGGGATGTGGTAAGTCAACCGCCGCCGCCTTTTTTGCTGAGCGTGGTTTCCATTTGCTGGATGCCGATGCCCACGTGCGGGATGTTTTGCTGGTCGACGCGGCAGTGGTGCGGTCAATCCGCGAGCGGTGGGGGCCGGAAATTCTCGACGCGGAGGGTCGTGTCCGGCGCGACGATGTCAGTCAAAAGGTTTTCAACGACTCCGCGGCCTTGAATTGGCTGGAAGAACTGCTGCATCCGCGCCTGCTCGCGCATTGGCGTCAGCAGTTTGCCGCGAGTCACGGGCGGAAGTTTATAGTCGAGGTTCCGCTGCTCTTCGAAAAAGGATTGGAGAATTGGTTTGATTTCATCGTCTGCGTGACCACAGACTCCGACTTGCAATTGAGGCGGCTGGAGCAAAGGGGTATCCCCCCGGCGCTC
>CAZAOI010000262.1:0-4753 GCA_964486705.1 uncultured Oleiharenicola sp.
CCCCGCATGTGGGGCGCGCGCTTCCGCGAACTCACCCTCGGCGCCGTCGAGACCGGCGTCGCCGTCGCCGACTTCGATCGCGACGGCCGGCCGGATATCTTCGCTATCTCGAAGAATGGTCCCTGCGCTCTCTACCGGCAGATTGCGCCCTTTCGGTTCACCGAGATCGCCGCGGCCGCCGGAGTGACCGCGGACGAGGCGGGTTCCAGCAAGACCGGCGCCACCGTGGTGGATATCAATCAGGATGGCTGGCCCGACCTCTACGTCTGCCGCTACGACGCGCCGAATCTGCTTTTTATCAATAACCACGACGGCACGTTCGCCGAGAGCGCCAAGGCTTACGGCCTCGATCTCAAGGACGCGTCCGTCCACGCCGTTTTCGCCGACTACGACCGCGACGGCTATCTCGACTGCTACCTCGTCACCAACATCCTCGATTTTTCCAAGGCCCCGCAGGGCCGGCGCGACTACCTGCTCCGCAACAACGGCAACAATACCTTCACCGATGTCTCCAAGACGGCGGGGATCTGGGGTCTCACCCAGGGCCACACCGCACTCTGGTTCGATGTTAATCACGACGGCTGGCCGGATCTTTACGTCGCCAATGATTTTGAGACGCCCGACCGGCTCTATCTCAACAACGGCAACGGCACCTTTACGGATGTGGTCGACGAGCGCCTTCCGCATGTGACGTATTTCTCCATGGGCGCCGATGCGGGTGACCTCAACAACGATGGCCTGGTTGATTTTTTCATCACCGATATGCGCGACCGCAACCACGCGGAGTTCATGACCGGCATGGAGGAGATCGGCCGCGGCCTCTGGGAGAGCGAGCGGGTGGCCGAACTCATCCCGCAATACATGTGGAACGCGGTCTATCTCAACACCGGCACCGACCGCTTCGCCGAAGTGGCGCATCTCACCGGGATGGAGGCGACCGGCTGGACCTGGTCGGCCCGGCTTGGCGACCTCGACAACGACGGCCGGCTTGATGTTTTCGTGACCGCCGGGATGATCCGCAACTTCATCGACGCCGATCTCGTGGATAAGCAGAACATCGCGCCGAATCTGGCCGCGCGGGCCGGCGTGTGGAAAAACGCCCCGCCGCGGCGCGAGACCACGCTCGCCTACCGCAATCGCGGCGATCTGAATTTTTCCAACGTTTCCGCGGAGTGGGGCCTCGACCACGACAGCGTCAGTTTCGGCTGCGCCCAGGCCGACCTCGACGGCGACGGCGACCTGGATCTGGTCTTCGCCAATTACAATGAACCGCCCACGGTTGTCCGCAACAACACGACCGGCGGGCACCGCGTGGTCATCAAGCTCGCCGGCCGCGCGCCCAATCTCGACGGGATCGGCGCAGAGCTGCGGGTCGAGACGGCGGCCGGCACGCAAATGCGGCAGCTTTACACCGAACGCGGAATCGTCGCGAGTGAGCCACCACTCGTTCACTTCGGCCTCGGCGACGACACCACCATCAAGCAGCTCACGATCCGCTGGCCGCGCGGCCAGGTCCAGGTGCTGGAAAATCTCCCGGCCGACCAGTTCCTCACCGTCACCGAGCCCGCGCTCCCCCCTGGCGTCCTCCCGGCTGATGTTCGTAATCCGAACATCAGCCCGGCAGTCTTTAAGACCCCGGCTCGGGCCGATGCGCTTTTCGCCGAGATGGCGGTCAGCCACGGGCTAAAGCACCGCAACACGCTGCGTCCTTTCGATGAGTTCACCCGCCAGCGCCTCTTGCCGCGCCGCCTGAACGGCCTTGGCCCCGTCCTCGTCGCGGCCGATGTGAACGGCGATGGTCTCGACGACGTCTTTGTCACCGGCACGGCGGGCCAGACGGGCGAACTCTTCCTCGGCGCGGCCGACGGGGGCTTTAAGCCGGCGCCTGAACAACCGTGGGCGGAGTCCGCCGAAGCCGACGATGTCGGCGCCCTTTTTCTCGACGTGAACGGCGACGGGCGGGTTGACTTGTTGATCGCAGCCGGCGGGGTGCAGAAAAATTCGGGCGACGCTTTGCTCAACGACCGGCTCTACCTCAACGAGGGGCACGGTCGATTCACCCTCGCGCCCGCCGGCCTGCTGCCGGCTGACGGGGAGAGCACCGCCGCGCTCGCGACAGCCGATTTTGATGGCGACGGCCGCGCTGATCTTTTTGTTGGTGGCCGGGTCGTCCCGGGGAAATATCCGGCGACGCCGCGGAGCTTCCTTTGCCACAACGTGGGCGGCAAACTGGTCGATGTGACCGACGAACTCGCCCCCGGCCTGCGCACGATCGGCATGGTTGCGGCCGCCGTCTGGGCCGACGTGGATGGCGACAAGCGTCCTGATCTCCTCCTCGCGACCGAGTGGGGTCCGATTTCCTACTGGCACAACACGGGTCATGGCTTCGAGAACCTCACGGCGACGGCCGGTCTCGCCGCGACCACCGGTTGGTGGAGCGCGCTTACCGTGGCGGATGTCAATGGCGATGGCCGGCCCGATCTCGTCGCCGGCAATGTGGGCCTCAACACCAAGTATCACGCCAGCGCCGCCGAGCCGACCGTGCTCTTCGCCGGGGACTTTGACGGCCGCGGCAAGGAGCAGCTCATCGAGGCGCAGTTCGAGGGCGGAAAACTGTATCCGGTGCGCGGCCGCAGCAAACTGGCCTATGCGTTTCCGTGGCTGCCGAAAAAATTTCCCACCTACCAGGCCTATGCGCGCGCGACCGTGGAGGATATTTTTGGCGCCGAACCTCTCGCCGCCGTTCGCCGGCTGGCCGCAACGGAATTGGCCAGCGGGATATTTCTTCAGCAGGCGGACGGCACGTTTCAGTTTCAGCCACTGCCGCGACTCGCCCAAATCGCGCCGATCAATGCCATCCTGGCCCGCGATTTCGACGGGGACGGCCAGCTTGATCTCTATTGCGCCGGCAACAACTTTGGTCCGGAGGCCAACACCGGTCGCTTTGATGGCGGCCTGAGTGTTTTCCTGCGCGGCGATGGTCACCGCGGCTTCACTCCGCTCTCGCCGGCTCAGTCCGGCCTGAGTGTCACGGGTGATGCCCGTTCCGCGGTCGCGCTCAATCTGCCCGGGTCCAAGCGTCCGGCGATCGCCGTTTCCCGCTGCGATGGCCCGCTGCTGCTGTTCACCCCGACGAAGCCGTAGCCCGGACCCAGGCAGTTGCCCAGGTGGAACGTGGCCTCCGGACACGTTGGGCGCTCGGCGCGAATTTGACCAACCCGCCCAGAGGCTGCGCGCCGCTTTCAGTACGGGCCCATGGACTGCGTAGTTCTTGCCCGTGGCCATGATCCCGGCAGCTGGCATCTCGCCACACCGGTAAGGCAGTTGGTCCCTATAGGATTCTCAAGCGACGCGATTTTCGCAGCTTCGCTCGAGTTCTACTCTTTCCCATCGCAAATCCTTATGACCATCCACGCCTGGTCTCGTCCGGAGTTTTCGCTCCGTCTTACCATCACCCCGTTCGCTCGCAGCCTGCTGCTCGCGATCGCCGCACTGCTTGCCGCCACCCAAGCTCGCGCCCAGGGCTGCGTCATCGCCCGCGGCGGTGGCGCCGCTGGGCTTCTGGGCAGCGGCGGTTACCTCGAACCAAAGGACTGGCTGCTCAGCGTCAACTACCGGCATTTCGATTCCCATCGCCATTTTGCCGGCGACGACGAGCAGACAATCCGTTCCGACCAAGGAACCGAAGTCTACAACGACTCTGATTTTTATGATGTCATCGCCACTTATCAGTGGACGAAACGCGTCAGCGTCAGCCTCACGATGCCGTTTGTGAATCATGACCGCTCTTCGATGTACGAACATCTCGGCAACCCCTCGGGCCAGCGCTTCAGCACGCAATCCTCCGGCATGGGCGATATTCGTGGCAGCATCTATTATTGGGCCATCGACCCCGCCAAACACCCGCGCGGCAATCTTTCGATCGGGCTCGGCCTCAAGGCCCCAACCGGCGACTACGAAGCAAAAGATATCTTCAACCGGACCACGGGTCCATCGCTCCGCTACGTGGACAGCTCCATTCAACCCGGTGATGGCGGCTGGGGCGGCACAGTTGAACTTCAAGGGTTCTACCACTTGGGGGGAAATCTCTCCGCCTATGGAAACGGATTCTATCTCTTCAATCCTGATGAGCGTGTCGAAACGACCGGCTTCTCCATCCCCGATGGTTACATGGTGCGCGGCGGCGTCGACTACCGGATCGAAGCCGTTAAAGGGTTATTCGTGAGCGTTGGCCTGCGCAACGAAGGCGTCGTTGCCCACGATCTTTTCGGCGGCAGTCGCGGCAGCCGGCGTCCCGGCTTTGCGGTCGCGGTCGAACCCGGCGCGACCTACAGCAAGGGCCGTTACAGCGGTACGCTGACCGTGCCGATTGCCGTGCACCGCAACCGGGTGACGACCTATGGCGCGACCAAGGCGGGCGATGCGGCTTTCGCCGACTATACCATCAACCTCAGCGTTTCGATGAAGCTCTAGCCCGAAGATTTCAGACCGAGGTGGGAAATGTTCGGGCTAGAAGTGACCTGTATCCCGACCGCTTAGGCAATAAAGCTGTAATCGTAAGGTTTGCGCATCTCGCGGGCCACATAACGGTTCGCCTCCTGGGCGTCGGGGCCGACGAATTTTTCCGCGGTGGAATCCCATTCGAGTTTGTGGCCGGTGCGCAACGCGATGGCGCCGAGGTGGCACATGGTCGCGGAGCGGTGGCCGGTCTCGACGTCGCAGATGGGCCGGGCTCGCGAGCGCACGCAGTCGA
>CAZAOI010000263.1:0-4745 GCA_964486705.1 uncultured Oleiharenicola sp.
GAGGCGCCGACGCTGAGCAAGGATTGGCTGGCGGTGGGATCCCGCCGATAGGTGGCGAGGGCGTCGTCCAGCGTGCGCCGCACCACGGCGCGCTCGGCCTGGGAAAAGACCCGGCCGACCAGACCGAGCGACACGGTGTCGAGCCGCGCGTCAAACTGCGGGGCCGAGTGCAGGGCGCGGGCGGCGAGTTGCCGCGAGCTCTCGACAAAGATCGGGTCGTTCAGGGTGACGAGGGCCTGGAGCGGGGTGTTGGTGCGGTCGCGACGGACGCAGGAGACTTCGCGGTTCGGCGCATTGAGGATGTCCATCGCCGGTGGGGGCGCGGTGCGCTTCAACACCGTGTAGAAGGACCGGCGATAAAGGTCCTCCCCGGCACCCACATGGTAATAGAGAGTGGTTGATTGCTTCATGGCCACGTCCTCCCAAATGCCTTCCGGTTGGTAGGGCTGCACCGGGCGGCCGCCGAGTTTGGGAACCAGCAGCCCGGAGGCCGCCAGGGCCTGGTCGCGGATCTGCTCGGCGTCCAGCCGCGCCCGCGGGCCGCGGGCCAAGAGGCGGTTGTCCGGATCAAGCTCGAGCAGACGGGGCGTGACGACCGCCGACTGGCGATAGGTGGCGCTCATGACCAGGGTGTGGACCAGCTGGCGATAATTCCAGCCGGACTCGCGGAACTCCACGGCCAGCCAGTCGAGGAGCTCCGGATGGGAGGGGCGCGCGCCGGTCACGCCGAAGTCCCCGGCGGACTCGACCAGGCCGGTGCCAAAGAGATTTTGCCACACGCGGTTCACGGTGACGCGGGCCGTCAGGGGATTTTGGGCATCGACCAGCCAGTGGGCGAGGCCGAGGCGGTTGGCCGGATCGCCGGCGGGCAGCGGCGGCAGCACCTCGGGCGTGGCGGCCGCGACTTTCTCGGCGGGCTGGGTATACTCGCCGCGGGTCAGCACGTGGGCGAAGGGCGCGGAGTCTTTTTTCTCCTCCATCACGAGCGTGACGCCGCCGCGCCGGCGCAGGGCCTCGTCCTCAGCGAGCAGTTGATCGAGCGAAGCGGCCAGCGCCAAGGAAGCCGGGTCGGCGGTCGTGAGATAATGTTCCCGCAAGAGCTGCTGCTGCTGGGGCGTGCGTTTCTCCGCGGTGGTGGCGAGTGCGGTCCAGGTGGCGCCGACGCGGGCCCCCGGCTTGTCCGAGACCGCAGCTTCCTGTTCATTCCAGATGGAGGGCTGAAAGCCGCGGTCGTAGCGGCGCAGGTCCTGGACCCAGACTTCGCCGCCGGCGAGGGCGGCGCCGGCGGTGCCGGCCGCTGTGGTGCGCGCGCCGAGGCGCAGCGGCACCGCGGGTCGCAGATCATTGGGAAACCGATTCACGTCGCCGGAGCCGGCCACGTGCTTGCCATCCACGAAGAGATCGATGGTGCGGCTTCGCATGACTGCCATGTCAAAGCTGAGAAACACGTTGCACCATTGCCCGGGAGGCAGCGCCTCCTTGGCCTTGCCGCTCGCCTTCAGCCCGCTTTTCCCGTCCACAAAGGTGAGCCCGACCTTGCCGTCGCTCAGGAAAATTTCCCAGCCGCTGCCGGAGCCGTCCTCCTGCAGGCATGACAGCAGGCTGCCGCTGGGCTGGCCGGCGATGCGGACAAACAGGCCGAAACTCTCGACTCCGTCGTGGAGCATCGGCACTGGCGGTCCCAGCACGCGATCCAGGCCGTTTATTTTTATCGCCGGACCAAAGGGACCGGCCACGGCATCGGGGCCCGAGGCCGCGACGAAGGGCTCGTGCATCCGGACGCGACGGTCCACCGGAAACGCGGCCAAGGCGGGGCCGGCGGCCAGCCAAGCCTCGAAATCGGCGTCCGCTTGGGCGGCGCGTGCCTGCAGGGCGGCCTGGGCGGCGGCGATTTCGGTTTGCAACGCGGCCGACCGCGGGCGATCGGCCGCCGTCGGGACGAAGAGCGTGGGCGCCGGATCGGACACGTTGCCGTCCATGGCGGCCATCGTGTTGTTGCGGAAGAAGGCGGTCAGCGCATAAAAATCCTTCGTGCTGACCGGATCGAATTTGTGGTCATGGCAGGACGCGCAGCCGGTGGTCAGGCCAAGCCAGACGGTGGACATTGTCTCGACCCGATCCTTGGCGTAGATCGCCTCATATTCCGCGTTGATGGCCCCGCCCTCGCTCGTGGTAGGCAGGCAGCGATTGTAGCCGGAAGCAACTTTCTGATCGAGGGTGGCGTCGGGCAGAAGGTCACCGGCCATCTGTTCGAGGGTAAACTGATCGAAGGGGAGGTTTTGCTTGAAGGCGCCCACCACCCAGTCGCGGTACGGCCAGATCGTGCGGTAGTTGTCGATATGGATGCCGTGGGTGTCAGCGTAGCGCACGGCGTCGAGCCAGTGGCGAGCGAACTGTTCCGCGCAGGCATCCGTGGCCAACAGGCGGTCCACCGTGCGGGCATAGGCGGCCGGGGAGTGGTCGCGGTCGAAGGCGACCAGTTCGGTCGCGGTCGGCGGAAGTCCGGTGAGGTCGAGGGTCAGGCGGCGCAACAGCCGCGCCGGATTTTCCTCGCGGCTCGGTCGCAGGCCGTTGGCCGCCAGCTTTTCCGCGATGAAGTGATCGACGGGAGACTTCGCCCACTTGGCTCCGGCCGCGGGTGCGGCCGGTCGGGTCGGCGGCAACAACGACCAGTGCGGCTGATAGACTGCGCCCTCGGTCACCCAGCGCGTGAGCAAGGCGACCTCGGCCGGCTTGAGCTGCTTGTGGGAATCGAGCGGGGGCATCCGCTCGTCCTCGAAGGTCGAGGTGATCCGCTCGACGAACGGACTTTTGTCCGGCTGGCCGGGCATGATCGCGGCGTCGAACTTCCCGTGCGGCGCGGTCGCGAACTCGGCGCGGTCGAGCCGGAGGCTGGCCTTGCGCGTGCTGGAATCCGGACCGTGGCAGACGAAACAATTTTCCGCCAGGATCGGCTGAATCTGGGCGTTGTAGGCGACTTTCGCCGGTGGCGGCGGCGCGGGCGGGACCGGCTGCTGGCAGCCGAATTGAAAAAGCAGGGCCCCCAGTCCCGCGGTGCCGGCGAGAAGGGCGAGCGTTTGCGGTGGGGCGACCGATGGTTTCATGAGCGGTGGGCCTGATCCCGCGGTCCGTGCTTCGGATTGTAGGAGCCTGGTTGCAGGCTCCTACCTAGATGAGAAGAAACAGCGCACATGATCGGTTGGCCTTGGTTGGGCAAGTGGGTCTGGAATTAATGCGGCGCCAGGGCAAACTCGGTTGTGGTGCGGCGCAGCTTGGTCAGCCGGCCGCGATAGTTCCAGTCCTGCACATAGAGGTTGCCGGTGGCGTCGAAGGCCAGACCGTGCGGCGCGATGAAGATCCCGTCGCGCCAGAATTCAGGAGCGAGCTTGAAGGCGGCCCATTGCTTTTGGTCGGGGTTGTCCCCGAGCGTGGCGACGATGGTGCCCGCGCGGTCGGTGATCACGACACGCCCCTCCAGCTCGGCAATGGCCGCATACTCGCCCAGCAGGGCGATCGCACAGGGTCGGCGCAGGCCGGTCGTCAAGGTGCGGACAAAACGCCCCTCGAGGTCGAGCTGCACCAGCCGCCGGTTCTCACGATCGCAGACGAGGAGTCGCGGCTCGGCCTCGCGCAGGTCGAGGGCAAGGCCGTGGCAGGTTTCGAATTCGCCGTCTCCCTTGCCGCGGGCGCCGATCACACGGGTCCATTGCCGGGCGGCGGAATATTCATGGATCACGCTCGTGCCGTAGCCGTCAGCCACATAGATCCGGCCATCGGGCCCGACGGCCACCGCCGTCGGCAGGTAGCCGTCGGCGACAAACTGACGCCCGTCGGCCGCCATCACAACAGCCTCCGGTGTGGCGCCCGCCACTCTCGGCTGGTAGTCCTTGAGCTCGGGATAGCGCCCGCTCTCCGTGGGACAGGGCAAGGTCCAGACCACCGTACCGTCCAAGGCCAGCTTCACCACCTGGTGGCCCTTGACGTGGGCGGCGTAAATGAATTCCCGGTCGTCTTCGATGCGCAGCACCATGCCGTGGATGCCGCTGAGCTCCGGGGCCAGGCTGCGGAGATATTTCCCGTCCTCCGCAAACACCAGAATGCCCGCCGGTCCGTCCGAACTGACATAAACCTGTCCGGCCCGGTCCACCACCACTCCGCCATGGGTCGGCCCGAGGGTCAGGCCATCGGGCAGCTTCGCCCAGCCCGTCTCGACGATGAAGGTCCACACACCCTGGCCCAGCGGGCCGGCTGGCAACGGGGTCGCGGCCATTTTCCGGCCGTCGGATTCGTGCTCCGGGTGGGCGAGCGCTGAAGCAACCAGGAGACAGCCGAGCAAAACGCATCGAGGGAGCATAGGGTATAAGGAGGTGGGCGGCCGGCGCTGGCAAGGGGCGGCCGGCGCGGCAATTTTTTCGAGGCAGGGAAAACGACTGCGCGATAATTTTCAGATATGGCCGGAGGGGACAAGCGAGATTGCGGGCGCGGGCACCGGACGTTGATCCCCTCGCTCTCAGCCAGAGCCGGCCATCACCAACTTATCTTGGCTGCAACTGCATGATCGAGACAGATTCGTCGATAACTGCATGAGTCCGGTTCAGGGTTGCGCCTCAAAGCCGGTGGCTTTGTCCTTATCCCTTCGCTGCAATCGCTACGCGTTTGCTCCGGCTTCGCCGGTTCGCCATGCCCTTTCGGCGCCTGGCGGAGAGGGAGGGATTCGAACCCTTCAGCGCCTCGAAGCTAAGTCG
>CAZAOI010000264.1:0-2083 GCA_964486705.1 uncultured Oleiharenicola sp.
CCTGAAGGCGACCATGTCGACCTACTGGACCAATTTCGCGCGGACGGGGAACCCCAACGGCACCGGCGTTCCGGCGTGGGCGGGGTTCAGGGGCGGCGCGGTCCAGGCGGGGCCTTCAGGCCGGTGGCGCGGATGGCGGGGTTACTCATGAGTGGAGGCGGGGTGCCCTCACCCCGCGGGGCATGGCGGACGAGGGCGTCCGCCCTCCAAAATCAGGGAGTGCTCTCAAACCCGTTAAACTCTCAAAACCTGTCATTCTGAGCGAAGCGAAGAATCCAGTTGCGTGTTCGGTTTCCCTGGAACGCTGCACCAATCCTGATGGATTCTTCACTGCGTTCAGAATGACAATCCGGGAGTGAAAACACTCTCTAGGAGTGCGCGGCTTCATGTTCGTGGCGCGCCCGGCGGCCGCGCCTTACCCTTCGCCGCCTTCGCGCCGTCGATGAATTCGTTGGCCTTGAGGGCCTCATGATGAACCTCGTCGAAGGACGGAATTTTGTCGTCCCACTCGAGCAGCGTGGCGGTCACGCCGCAGAGTTTGGTGGCGTGCGCGTAGAGTTTCCACACCGGGTCGAGCACGGGGTGGTCGTGCGTATCGAGAATATATTTCTCAAACTTGGTGTGCCCGGCCACGTGCATCTGGCCGACCCGGTGGGCCGGGACGCCGTTGAGGTAGTCGTACGGGTTGAAATCGTGATTCTGGGCCGAGACGTAGATATTATTCACGTCGAGCAGGATGCCACAGTCGGCGCGTTCGACGACCTCGGTGAGGAATTCCCACTCGGTCATCTCGGAGACATGAAACTCGGCGTAGCTGCTGACGTTCTCGACGCAAATCGGCACCTCGAGATAGTCGCGGATCTGGCGGATTTTCTCGGCCGTGCGCTTGGCCGACGCGAAGGTGTACGGCATCGGCAGCAGGTCGTGGGTATAGGTGCCGTCGACGCTCCCCCAGCAAAGGTGGTCGGAGAGCCAGGGCGTCTTCGTGCGCTTGACGAGCGCCTTGAGTTTTTTCAGGTGGGCGCGGTCGGGCTTGTCGGCCGAGCCGAAATACATCGAGACGCCGTGCTGGACGACGCGGTATTGCTCCATGATCTGGTCGAGCACCTCGAGCGGGCGACCGCCATCAACCATGAAATTCTCCGAAATGATCTCGAACCAATCAACGACTGGTTTCTGCTCAAGGATGTGGCGGTAGTGCGGGACCCGCAGGCCGATGCCGATGCCGTAGTCAGTGTGGCCGTTGAACGCGTTGGCGGGCATGTTGGGGCGGACGATGAAAAGGGAGCAGTCTTGGAGCGGCGCTACAGCAAACACTCGTTTAGGTGCTTCTTCAAAATCATTCTAGGCACTAAACCTGTTATTCTGAGACCATCAGCACACCCTTGCAGGCATGCGTAGTAATAAGGATGAACCACCCCTCTCCGGTCATCCTGAGCCGTGCGAAGGATCCATCGGCACGAACGCTGGCGAGCATCGTGCTGGATTCTTCACTTCGTTCAGAATGACAAACCAGTTTTAGTACACCCTCATGGGCCAATATAAAATGAAGGCCGGGAATAACGCCGGCCTCCTGAAAAATAATTCGGCCGCGCGCACAAGTCGCCGGCCGGGAAAACGAAAAGCTTACTTCTTGGGCTTTTCTTTGTGCGCGCTGGCGCAGCCACCATGGCCCTTACAGGAATTCTTGCCTTTGCAGCCGTTGTCGCTGGAGCCACAACCGCCCTGACCCTTGCAGGAGTTTTTGCCCTTGCAGTCATGCTTTGCCGTGTCCGGGGACTTGGCCGGGGTACCGGCTTTTTCTTCGGCCGCAAAAGACTTGGTGGCGAGCACACCGGTGTAGAGACCGGCCATGGCTGCAGCCGTGATGAGGAGACGAGTCGATTTTTTCATGTGGACTGGGTTTTGTTTTGTTTTGTTTTGTTTTTCGGATCCGGCGCGGCGCGGCACGGTGCCGACGACGGGGATTGAAATTGAGGAAAGAAAAAGCAGAGGACGTGCTGGCGGGTAGCTGGCGTTCACATCAGAGCGCCGGAGCCATGACCTTATTCCAAAAACATGCAAGGGCGGCGGCAGACTCGGA
>CAZAOI010000264.1:2183-4738 GCA_964486705.1 uncultured Oleiharenicola sp.
CACAATCCCGATGCGTTTCCCCTTCCGCCCGCTTCTCGCCGGAGCCGCCCTGCTTGCGGCCTCCCTCACCGACATCAAGCTCATGACGAACGTCACCTTCGTGATGAAAGCCGGCGTTGTCTACCAGCAGTAGGCCGGGCCTTCGGACCGCCGGTCGGCAGTTCTCGCTTGCGAACCGGAGCCCAAACGGGCTCTGCTTGCGCCGCCATCCCCCACCCGTCCCGGTTGCCACGTCTCCAGCCAAACCCCGACAAAGCCTTTTTTTCTCAACTATTCTCCCCTCATGAAAAATGACTTTGCTTCCCGGTTTACCGGCGGCGCCTTCGTCGCTGCGGCGTTGATGCTGTGGTTCGGATGGTTTTTGTTGCCCGAGAGAATCGACACGTTTTTTGCGCCCGAGGTGTTCGGTGGAATCCGGGAGCATTTTCATTTTTGGATCTGGATGTACCGCATCCATCTCTTTGGCCTGATCGTCGCGGTCATTGCCTTTTTCGCCTTCTCCGCGCTGGTGGCGGATTCACCGGCCCGAGTGCTGATCGCGCCGGGAGCGGCGGTCGCTTCGGCCGGCATGCTTGTGAGCGCCCTCGCCGCCGCCTTTTATTATCATCATGGCGCGTGGGGCTCGCTTGAACTCGCCGGAAAATCACCGGCGGCGGCGCAGGCCTTCGTCGACGCCCTGCGAGTGGACACCGAATACATCACCTGCCTGGTGCGCTTTGGCCGCGTCTTTGGCGGCCTGGGCCTGGTGGTTCTGGCGTGGGGGATTTTGCGTTTTGCCCTGCTGCCCGCCTGGTGCGGCCGAATCGCCGGCCTCATTGGCTTGAGTGCGATGGCGCTGACCATGGCCCTCCCGGACCATCTCTCGTATTACCTGCCCATTTTTCACGCGCTGGTGCTGTGGATGCTGGCCACCGGGTGGCTGATAATGAAAGGCCGGCTGGGCGCATCTCCGATCCAGAATTCAAGCAAGGGTTGAGCGATGGAGCTCACCGCGAATTTTCCGGTCGACTGGCTGCAACACAACCGTCCGCTGATCGCCGCGGTGATGCTGGCGCTGCTCTGGACAGTGGAGGGAGTGGTCCCGATGTTCACTGGCCGGCAACGGCGGTGGTCGCATGGCGCAACCAACGTCGGGCTCGCGGTGATCAATTCCGTGATCGCCTCGGGCTTCGCCTTCGCCCTCCTCGGCGTGACAGAGTGGGCGCAGGCGCGCTCCTTTGGGCTGCTGAATTTGACCGTCCTGCCCACTTGGTTGCACTGGGTGGGAGCGATCGTCTTGTTCGACTGCTGGCAATACTGGTGGCACCGTTTCAACCACCGCGTGCCGCTGTTGTGGCGTTTTCACGCGGTGCATCATTCGGATGCGGAAATGGACGCCACCTCCGGCGTGCGGTTCCACACCGGGGAAATGGTGCTCTCGATGCTGGCCCGCCTGCTGGTGTTGCCGCTCCTCGGCCTCAGCCTGCCGGAACTGCTGGTCTACGAGGCCATTTCCCTGCCGGTGATTCTCTTTCATCACAGCAACCTGCGGATGTCCAATCGGGCCGATCGTTGCCTGCGCTGGGTGATCGTCACGCCCTGGATGCACTACGTGCATCATTCGCGCTGGCAGCCGGAGACCGACTCCAACTACACCAGTTTCCTGTCGGTCTGGGACCGGCTGTTTGGTTCCTTCCGGTTGCGGGACAGGCCGGCGGAAATTTCCTTGGGCCTGGATGGCTATAGCGAACGGGAATGGCGGGAGTTGCCCGGCCTGCTGGCCGCACCGTTCCGGAAGCAACCCACGTCAGCAATTTTCCCGGCGAACGAAGCCAAGCCGGGGCCCAAGTCAAGACCGGGTGGGGGCCGGTGAACCGGCCGGCCCGCAAGAATCAAGCGGTCAGGTCCATCCGCATGTCGTGGTTGCAAGTCTCGGTCGGGTTGCCCTCCAAAGCGCCGGAAGCCGAATTTCCCATAAAACGCGAAAGCACGCGCGAAGGATGACGGCCACCAACATCCTATTTTCCTGGTGGCGTCCCCGCCGCGGAGTTCAAGTAACGCGTCAAACCATTGGGATTTCCGGCGAGGCTTTTCACCTCATCATGGATCATCTCCAAGGCCACAAAGCCGCCCCGCGAAACCACAAATCTTCGTTCGTTTTCGGTCAAACGGCGGCCCAAGGTACGCTCGCAGTCGCCGATGATGGTCCGGTGCCAGAGCGCCGTTGTCCGGTCGAAACTCATTCGGGCGCCAGTATTACCAGGGAGCGGGGCCGGAGCGAGCAAGGAGTAGGGGCGGGAGCACGATGACCCAACGCGAAAGGCCGCAGCGGCAAAACCCTTAAATAATTTGGTCCACCAGCGGCTCGCCCACGGTAAACCGGCGCAGGTTCTCCAAAAAATGCCGGATGAGTTTTTCGTCCTGGTCGCCCGTGCCGCCGCCGATGTGGCAGGTGATGAAACAATTCGGCGCCCGCCACAGCGGATGCGCCGGGGGCAGCGGCTCCGGTTCCATCACGTCAAGATACGCCCCGCCCACCTGCCCGGACGCCAGCGCCGCGATCAACGCCGGCTGAT
>CAZAOI010000265.1:0-4731 GCA_964486705.1 uncultured Oleiharenicola sp.
GCTTCGGGTAATTGTCGCGGATCAGCTGGCGATTCTTGGCGTCGCCGAGCAGGTCCCGCACGGTGCGGTAGATTTTAGTCTCGAGGGTATCGGGCCCGGCGCATTTGGCGGTAAACTCCGCGACCGTGAGCGGCCCGAACGTGACCTCCGAGCCGTCGCTGAGGAAACCACGGGTGGAGACCAGGTGCTCGCGGGTGGTGCCGTAGACGATGGAATTGGCGCCGCAGGAATTGTTGCCCACCATGCCGCCGATCATCGCCCGGTTGGCGGTGGAGGTCTCGGGGGTGAAGAACAGGCCGTGCGGCTTGAGGGCGAGGTTGAGCTCGTTGCGGACGACTCCCGGCTGCACGCAAACGCGGCGGGCGGCGGAATCGATGGTCAGGATGCGGTTGAGATGCCGGCCGACATCGACGACGATGCCCGAGCCGACGACCTGGCCGGCGAGCGAGGTGCCCGCGGTGCGCGGGATCAGGCCGACGCGATACTGGTTGGCGAACGTGATGAGCTCGCGCAGATCAGAATCGGAGCGGGGCAGGGCGACGGCAACGGGCAGCTCCTGATATTCGGAGGAGTCCGTGGCATAGAGCGTGCGCATCGTCGCATCGTAATGCAGCGGGCCGTTGAGTCGGGTGGCGAGGTTACGGAGATCGGTGGCAGTGGGAGCGGCACTCATGCGATGAAGTACCGGCAGAACTAGTGGCTTTGATAAATTTGGCGAGCCTCCCGATGGACTAGTCGGAGGGAAGCGGGTCTGCTGGCGGGGACCAGAAGCGTGAATTATGAACAATTCGTCCAAATGGCGGATAAGAACAAGCTTGGACAGGGGCGGCGTGGCGGCTTATGTCATAAATCCATTCATCGCCTGCCTGCAGGTCATCCCCACGAAACATCGCTTTATGAAAATCGGAATTGTCGGTGCCGGCAAAGTCGGCGGTACCATCGCCACCCTCCTTGAGTCCTGCAAGTTTTGCAAAAGCGTCGCCCTCGCCGACGTCCGCACAAACATTGACCTCAAGGGGCTCAAGAAATCGAAGTTCGTCCAGGTGGACGTCAAGGCCGCCGCGCAGCTCGCCGCCTTTGTCAAGGGTTGCAACGCCGTGGTCAGCGCCGCGCCTTATTTTCTCAATCGCGGCATCGCCAGCGCGTGCGCGGCGGCCGGGGTGTCGTATTTCGACCTGACCGAGGACGTCGAGACCACGGCGTTCATCCAAAAGCTGGCGGAGACCGCCAAGGGCACGTTTATGCCGCAATGCGGTCTGGCGCCCGGGGCGATCAACATCGTCGGCGGCTCGCTCGCGTCGTCGTTGACCTCGGTCCGGAATTGCGAGATGCGCGTCGGCGCCTTGCCGCTCAACGCGAGCAACCAGATGAAGTATTATCTCAGCTGGAGCACGGCCGGCCTGATCAACGAATATTGCCAGGTCGGCGAGGCGCTTCACGACGGCAAGCTTGTCACGACCATGCCGCTCGACGGCGTGGAGCGCATCACCATCGACGGCACGGAGTACGAGGCGTTCAACACCTCGGGCGGTGTCGCGACGATGTGCCAGACCTTCGCCGGCAAGGTCGGCAGCCTGAATTACAAGACCATGCGCTACCCCGGTCACCGCGACCTGATGAAGTTCCTCCTGCAGGACCTCAACCTCGCGCCGCGGCAGGAGTTGGTGACGCAGATTTTCGACCAGGAGGTGCCGCTGACCGAGTCCGACGTCGTGGTGTTCTACGTCAGCGTGGTCGGCAACGATGCCGCCGGCGGGCTCAAGCAGCGCAGCTTCATCAAGAAGATGCACGGTGCCACCATCCAGGGCCGCAAGCTCAACGCCATCCAGCTCACCACGGCCGCCGGAATTGTCGGCGTGCTGGAGCTGTTCGCAAAGGGCAAACTCGCCAACGGTTTCGTCAAACAGGAATCCGTCTCCCTCGAGAGTTTCCTCGGCACCCAATGGGGCGGGAAAGTGTACGGGAATTAGTTTAGGTGGTCGCCGCTGTCCCCATCGGCGACAAGCGTCGGTGTGGAAACCGACGCCCACCCTACAATCTTATTATTATGGCCTCCAAATCCTCTTCCGTCTCCGCCGTCGCTAAGGCGATCTTTCCCAAGCTCGGCCTTTCGGCCAGATCTGTTAACGCCGGCGCCTTCTGGGGCGCATGGGGTGGCAGCGGCGCCGTCCTCGAAAAGCGTTCGCCGATCGACGGCTCGCTGCTTGGCCGCGTCCGGCAGGCAACGCCCGCCGACTACGAACGCACGGTGGCGGCGGCTCACACGGCTTTTTTGGCGTGGCGGGAACTGCCGGCGCCGAAGCGCGGTGAAGTGATCCGTCAGCTGGGCAACGCCCTGCGGGAGCTGAAGACGGAACTCGGGCAGCTCGTCTCGCTGGAGGCGGGCAAGATTCTGGCGGAAGGCGAGGGCGAGGTGCAGGAGATGATCGACATTTGCGATTTTGCGACCGGCCTCTCGCGCCAGTTGCACGGCCTGACAATTGCCTCGGAGCGTCCGGGCCACCGCATGATGGAGCAATGGCAACCGCTCGGCGTCGTGGGCATTATCTCCGCCTTTAATTTCCCGGTGGCGGTCTGGGCCTGGAACAGCGCGCTCGCCGCCGTCTGCGGCGACACCACGGTGTGGAAGCCGTCGGAGAAAACCCCGCTTACCGCCATCGCCTGCATCAAAATTGCGGAGCAAGTCTGCCGGGCCTGCGCCGTTGATCCGGCGATCTTTTCGCTCGTGATCGGCGACGGTCCGTCGGTGGGCGAACTCATGACCAACGATCGCCGGATCCCGCTCGTTTCCGCGACCGGATCGACGCGGATGGGCCGGCGGGTCGGCGAGGTCATCGCCAAGCGATTCGGCCGCTCGCTGCTCGAGTTGGGCGGCAACAACGCGATTATCGTCACTCCGTCCGCCGATCTGAAGATGGCGAAGCGCGGCATCCTCTTCGGCGCCGTCGGCACGGCGGGCCAGCGCTGCACCAGTACGCGGCGCATCATTGTCCACGAGTCGATCAAGGAGGGCCTCGTGGCCGCGCTCATCGCGGCGTACAAACAGCTGCCGATCGGCAGCCCGCTGGTGTCGGGCAATCTGGTCGGTCCGCTGATCGATGCGCTGGCGGTTCAGGCGATGATGAACGCCCTCGCCGAGCTGAGGAAGAGCGGCGGCAAGGTGCTGTTCGGTGGCGAGCGGCTGACGGGGAAGGATTATCCCGGCGGGCTTTACGTCATGCCCTGCATTGCCGAGGCCAAGAATGAATGGCCGGTGGTGCAGCACGAGACCTTCGCGCCGATTCTATATGTGCTGAGCTACCGGACGCTCGACGAGGCCATCGCGCTGCAGAATGGCGTGCCGCAGGGCCTGAGTTCGGCGATCTTCACGACGGACATGCGCGAAGCGGAGAAATTTCTGGCGGCGCGCGGCAGCGATTGCGGCATCGCGAACGTCAACATTGGCACCAGCGGGGCCGAGATCGGCGGGGCGTTTGGCGGCGAGAAGGAAACCGGCGGCGGCCGCGAAAGCGGTTCCGACGCGTGGAAGGCCTACATGCGCCGGCAGACCGTCACCATAAATTATTCGGATTCCCTGCCGCTAGCGCAGGGCATAAAGTTTGGCGACTGAGCGCCGGCAGATCCGCCTTCGCCGAGGCTACGGCGCGACAAGCGGTCACGATCAACTATTCGGATTCGCTGCCGCTGGTGCAGGGAATCAAGTTCGGGGACTGAAGAGGATTTGAGGTAGGGCAAATCCTCCGGATGAGCCGCGGCCCTTCGACTTACTCATGGCCTTGAGCCTGTCGAAACGGCTCGTCAGAGACGACTCGCCCTACCGCCAAGGCGGCCCAGTTGGAGCTGGGCCCTCCTCTTCAGAACTTCGATCCGAGATAGTGCGGGAGCATCGAGCGCCACCAGGGCCAGTCGTGGTTCACGTTGTGGCCCCAGAGGTCGATCGCGTGCGGGATGCCCTTGGCCGCAAGCACGCGGCCAACATCCACGGCTGAAGAGGGTTTTTCGTAGGCCCCCTGGCCGGAGACGAAATAAATGTGTTTCTTGGCGCGAAGCTGGTTGAGCTGGGCCTCGTCGGTGAGATTGGGCAGGTAGTCGAGCGGCGAGTTGAAGTAGACGTCGTCGTCCCAGTAGCCCTTGGTGTAGTCCTTGAGGTCGTAGGCGCCGCTCATGGCGATGCAGCCGTCGATGAGGTCGGGCCGGCGGAAAAGCGTGTTGGCGGCGTGGAGCGCGCCGAACGACGCGCCGGTAGTGATGATCGGCACGCGGCCCCCGCACTGGGCGTGAATGAAGGGCACGACCTCCTCGGCGACATAGCCGTTGAATTGCTGGTGGCGGATGGCCTTGTGCCGCGGGGCCATCGAGTCGTTGAGCCAGCTCTCGTTGTTGATGGAGTTGATCGAGAAAACCTTGACCTGACCGGCGTTGATGAACGACGCGATCGACTCGATCACGTGAAACCGCTCGTACTCCAAATAGTCCGCGGCCGCGGTGGGAAACATCAGCAGCGCGAAGCCGTAGTGGCCGTAGACGGCGATCTCCATGTTTTTCTCAAGTCGGGGACTGGTCCATTGGTGAATATCGCGGTTCATGGGGGGTGGGCGGGAAGTTGAGAGTTGAGAGCTGAGAGTTGAGAGCGGAAAGGGTAGACCACGTTGCTGGCCGGTGCGAGCCCGGGATTTGGCTGGGCCCGTCGCCCGACCCATTATTGAGTCTTACCCCTAGAAGTGACGGAGT
>CAZAOI010000266.1:0-4728 GCA_964486705.1 uncultured Oleiharenicola sp.
AGGCCCGCCTGATGTCGCAGGCCATGCGCCGGCTGACTGCCGTTGTGAGCAAGACGAACTGCGTGTGTATTTTCACGAACCAGATCCGCGAGAAGATCGGCGTCATGTTTGGCAGTCCGGAAACCACTTCCGGTGGCCGCGCGTTGAAATTCTTCTCTTCCATCCGGCTGGATATCCGCCGCAAAGACCAGCTCAAGACGCCCGATGGAAGAGTCATCGGCAACCGCACGAAACTCAAGGCCGTGAAAAACAAAGTCGCGCCGCCGTTCACAGAGGTGGAGTTCGACATCATGTACGACGAAGGCATTTCCGCCAGCGGTTCTCTCATCGACCTCGGCGTCGATCACAAGGTGCTCGAAAAGAAGGGCGCCTGGATCGCATTTAATGGCGAACTGGTCGGGCAAGGTCGCGAAGCCGCCAAGCAAGCAATGAAGGATAACCCCGAGCTCGCCGCCAAAGTGAAAGCTGCCATTCTCGAAAAAGTGAGTGTCAAGGCTGGACCGGCGGTGACCGGTTCGGCGGAAGAGTAAATTTCCGCTGTGGCGTCTGGTTCAACTCGCGAGCCCGGGGGTTCGCGGGTTTTTTCGCCACCAGGTCCCGCGCCCGCCCGAGGCGTTGCCGCATTTCCAGCTTCAAGATGGTGTTGGCGGCGTTGCTCGATCAGTCTTCCCCATGCTCCGCCAATTGCGTCGCGAACAGTTCATCCGCGCCACCCCTGATCAGGTGTGGGATTTTTTCTCGACGCCGCAAAACCTCAATGAGCTGACGCCACCCGGCGTTCGGTTCCAGATCATCGGCGAAGTCCCAGGGAAGATGTACTCCGGGCAGTTGATCGCCTACCGGATCTCACCTGCTCCCGGACTCTGGCTGCACTGGTTGACGGAGATTCGGCATGTGACCGCCGGGATCCGGTTCGTCGATGAACAACGAGCGGGGCCCTACAAATTCTGGTACCATGAGCACAATTTTGAGCCGATGGCAGGCGGGGTGATGATGCGTGATTGTGTGACTTATGAGATTGGCTGGGGCCCGCTGGGCTGGCTCGCCGAGAAATTATGGATCGGCCGACAGCTCCGGCAGATCTTCGACTACCGCTTCCGGCGGGTGGACGAGATTTTCAACCGCTCAAAGTAACCCCAAGGGTCGCCCGGTTTCATTTTGCTTTCGCCCCGGTGTTTGCTTGCGTGAGGCAAATGTCGGATTCAACGGACACCATTGCGGCGCTCGCCACCCCGGTGGGCACCTCGGCGATTGCGGTCGTTCGGGCCTGCGGCCCGCTGGCCGCGCATCTGGCGCAAACCATCTTTGGCCAGCCTCCCCTGCCCCGGATGGCAAGGCATGCGGACTATCGGGATCGGCAGGATCGGCTCATGGATGATGTGTTGTTCACCTATTTTGCCGGCCCCAACTCCTTCACCGGCGAGGATTCGCTCGAGATCTCATGTCATGGCAATCCGTTCATTGCGCAGAAGATCCTGGAAGATCTTTTCGCCCGCGGCTGCCGGCCGGCGGAGGCGGGCGAGTTCTCGAAGCGGGCGTTTCTCAACGGCCAGTTGGACCTTAGCCAAGCCGAGGCCGTGATGGACCTGATCCACGCGCGAAGTGAACGGGCATTGGCCGCGGCTAATCTCCAACTAAGGGGCGCGCTGGGGCGCAGAATGAAGCGGCTCAGCTCCCTCCTCGTGAGCGCGCTCGCTCACATTGAGGCCTACATTGATTTTCCTGATGAGGACCTTCCCTCCGAGGACCGGCAGAAAGTTTTGCAAGACCTGCAGGAGCTACACGCCGGCACCGCGCAACTGCTGGCCACAAGCCATTATGGTGAGTTACTCCGGGAAGGAATAAAGACTATCATTTTGGGCGAGCCCAACGCCGGCAAAAGCAGCCTCCTGAACCGACTCGTCGGACACGAACGAGCGCTGGTCAGCCCGGAACCAGGAACGACCCGAGACTATATCGAGGAACGGGTGATTGTCGGTTCACACTGGCTGCGGCTCATCGACACGGCCGGTTTGAATGATGCCCCTTCGCCCCTCGAGCAACGCGGGATCCACAAGACGCTTGAACAGGCCGCCATCGCCGATCTCTTTCTTTGGGTAATCGACTCAACTCGAGCCATGCCAGCGTTACCCGCTGCGCTTTGGTCCCGCATGACACCAGCCAACACCGTGGCAATTTTCAACAAACTCGACCTTCCGCCGGCCCTCCCTCGGCCGTCCCAAACAGGTTTCCTCACGATTTCTGTCTCGGCTCAAAGTGGGTCTGGAATTGAGGAATTGCAGGCGATCATCTCACGGCTCGCGGAATCCAATCAAACCGACACTGGCGAAGAGTTGATCGCGGTTAACGCCCGGCACGCTCGCGCCTTAAGACAGGCGCTGGAAAGCCTGGAAAGCGCTGCAGCAAAGCTGGCATACAATGATTCTAGCGAGTTGGTTGCTAGCGACTTACGGTCAACACTGGACGCTTTTGGTCAAATCTCCGGAAGAATTGATAATGAACTTGTCCTGGATAAGCTCTTCTCAGCCTTCTGTATCGGTAAATAATATGATATCAAAGTATTTATTTTGATGATTGTCTATATCAAGCCGTGATCTACAAACAAACCCTCTTTGATGTTATTGTGTGTGGCGCCGGGCACGCAGGCGTCGAAGCATGTCTGGCCGCCTCGCGGATGGGCGCCACTACCCTGCTCCTCACCGGCAACATCGACAGTATTGCTCAGATGAGCTGTAATCCAGCGATCGGCGGTCAAGCAAAAGGGCAGATCGTGAGGGAGATCGATGCATTGGGAGGAGAGATGGCAGTCAACGCCGACGTCACAGGGATTCAGTATCGATTATTGAATGAATCAAAAGGTCCGGCCGTTCAGTCTCCCCGGGCTCAATGCGACAAAAAAGCCTATCAGTACCGGCTCAAGCACACGCTTGAGCTCCAGCCCAACTTACAGATTTTCCAGGCGCTGGTGACTGGGTTGATCTTTGAGTCCGGAAAGGTTATCGGTTGCAGAACAAATCTGGATATCAATTTCCATGGACGGACGGTGATTATCACCACGGGAACCTTTTTGCGTGGCTTGATGCATGTAGGGGAAAACAAGACCGAAGGAGGACGGCTTGGGGACTTCAGCGCCAAGACTTTATCCGGTAGCCTAATGGAGTCAGGAATTGAGTTGCAGAGGCTCAAAACCGGGACGCCGCCCCGCATTTTAGGCCGCAGTATCAATTTCCAAGGGCTGACAGAGCAGAAGGGAGACTTAAACCCGACGCTCTTTGCTTTTCATGATACCCGCGACCCCGAGGACCTGTTCCACGTGGAACAGACGGGCGAGCAGCGCATCGGTTGGATTCCCGGCAGCAAACAAGTCTCCTGCTGGATGACCCATACCTCAGCAGCGTCCGAGCAAATTGTTCGAACCAATCTTCACAAATCCGCGATGTACTCGGGAGAGATCCAGGGCATTGGCCCGAGGTACTGTCCGAGCATCGAAGACAAATTCGTTCGGTTTGCCGACAAGCCTCGCCATCTGCTCTATCTCGAACCCGAAGGCCGAAACACCAACGAATACTATATCAATGGACTCTCAACGAGTCTGCCCTTCGACGTCCAACTCGATCTGGTGCACAGCATCCCCGGTCTAGAGCAGGCTGTCATCCTGCGACCCGCCTATGCCGTGGAATATGATTTTGCGCCCCCGACGCAGATGCATCTCTCGCTCGAATCCCGTAAAGTCGAAAATCTTTTTATGGCGGGTCAAATTAATGGAACCTCCGGATACGAAGAGGCCTCCGCCCAAGGATTGGTCGCGGGCGTCAACGCCGTCCTCAAGGGGCGAGGGGAAGCGCCGATGATCATCCAACGCCATGAGGGTTACATCGGCGTTCTGATCGACGACCTCGTGACCAAAGGAACCAACGAGCCCTATCGAATGTTTACGAGTCGGGCCGAGCACCGTCTCCTCTTCAATCACGGGAGTGCCGAACTGCGACTAATCGAACATTCTAAACGGTGTAAACTTATCTCCCAGAACCGCATCTCTAATATAACAGCAAAGCAGTCACGCGTTGAATATTGGGGCAATTTTCTGGAAGCGGAGAGAAGCGTCGGTGGAATTTGGGCTGACGTTATTCGCCGGGAAAAAGCAGCCGCCCCTCTCCCGCCCGCGTTTCTGGTGGAATCGAAAGATGTCCGCGATGAAGTTCTCTACCGCGTCACCTATCGGGGCTATCTAGCCCGGGAATACCTCCAGGTGGCGAAGTTGAAAGAAGTTGAGAAGATCCGCGTCCCCGAGGTTTTCGACTATCTTGCCACGCCGGGCTTGCGTCGAGAAAGCGCCTTGAAACTCCACCAACTCCGACCGCACAATCTGGGGCAGGCGAGCCGAATCAGCGGGGTAAATCCCGCTGATATTAGCGTTCTCATGGTTCGGATTGCTGCAGTCCATCGGGGAGCACGATAACCCGGCTTGTTGCATCCCAGCCAGGGGAAAACCAGCGCCACAGACCAACGATCCCGGTCGAAAATCGTGACACCCCATCCGATTTAAAAAGACAGAAATATTTCGCCTTAAATATCTTTGCTGGAGAAGGAAAGAGAATTTCTGATCATCGCTCTGCCAGACAGCCATGACCTCGCTTCAACTTAAATTCCGCAGAAGAATTGTCCACAAAAAGCAAAAAACGCAAAAACAGAGCGTTGTATCAGAGTGATCACAGAAATACATTCACC
>CAZAOI010000267.1:0-4713 GCA_964486705.1 uncultured Oleiharenicola sp.
CCCGGAATCGTCGATGTGGAAATCGACGACCACCTGGCAGAGAATGGCGTAGCCACCGGCGCACCGCGCCGGTGGGGTGGGCGTCGGTCTCCGCACCGACGCTGATCGTGGATCGGTCCGGTTGTTCGCCGCGGCGAACCCGGGGCCAGTCGCGCCGCCTGCGCGGCGGCTGGGAAATCGACGAGCCCTTTTTGTTTTGCCGCGTGATCGCGACAAATTCGTCCATCGCTGCATGAGTCCGCATAGCCAACGAGGCAATTGACTTGAGCGGAACGCGTCCGGGCGGGCACGTTCCACCGCTGGGTCCACAAAAAAACCCGCCGCGGTCAGCGACGGGTTCGAAATGAGACGGGAGCGGGAATCGTCAGACCTTCTGCACGAGACCGGCCTTGATGGCCTTGACCGAAACCCACATGCGCTTCGTGCCACCGTTCGGCATACGGATGCGAATCCACTGCAGGTTCGGACGGAACAAACGGGTGGTCAAGCTGGTGACGTGCGTGCCGATGCCGCCGCTCTTCTTGGACTGACCCTTACGGTTGATGATCTTGCCCTTGGTGGGGCGTCTTCCGGTGATTGCGCAAATTCGTGCCATGGTGTTTCTTGAGTTAAAGGGACATGTGTAAAGGACCGCTCGTGGTCTTAGCAAGGGGAATTTGAAATTTCTGCGGGATGTTCGCCTTACTTGCGCAAAGCATACAGTGCCTGAAACTTCTGCCCCATGTTACCAGGATGCAAGAGCTGCATGACCATGCGTTTTCGCGGACTAAAACTGCCGGCTTCGGCCAGCGTGATCGTTTCCAGCGCTTTCGCGGCGTGAGTCATGAAAAAACTTTCCTGTGAGTCGACCCGGGTTTCGCCAAATCCCGCCCGGACCAGGCCGTCCTCGAGCCAATCCCAGCAGATATGGCAGGTGAGATCCTGTTTGCCGGGCCGGGTCAGCAGGTCGCCGCCCATTTTCTGCTTATGGTAGGTCCGGCCGGTGCCGGCGGGGAGATTCTCCGCCAGTTCCTGCCAGAATTTGCCGTAGTCAAAGGCCAGAAACAAGCCGGTCCACTTTTGGCCGACGATGCGGTCCAGCATGGGCACCGTGCGCAAGGGTAAATCAATGTGGTAGTTCTCCTCCGCGGTCTTGGGCAGCCGTTCGGCGTGGGCGGTGATCTCGGCGGACATTTCCGGCAGTTCGACCTCGCGCAGATGCCGGCCGTTCAAGGCGACGCCCAACTCGCGCCACTTGCCGCCGGCACCGCCGCGCCAGACCACCCGGTGAAACGGCTGGGCATCGAACAACTCATTCGAAAAGACGACCGCGTTCGCCGGCAACACAAACGGCTGGCCGAGCGAAATGGTCTGGTAGCTGGCGAACGGATGGGCTTGGCCGCGCAGGATGCCAGCCCCGGGTTCGGCCCCGATTTCCACAAAGACAAAGTCCGCCGGGCGGGCCGGCGCGAGCAGTTTGACCGTCGCGGCGACCACGAGCTCGCCAAAGACCGGGCTGAAGGTGGTCGAGGTGAAGAAATCCGCGTTTTCGTCCCGCCCCACGCGGCGCCGGGTGCTGGTATAATACCCGGCACGCGGATGATACATCGCCAGTTCCATGAACCGGGCGAAAGAGACCCCGGCGGCCGCATTTGGCTCAGTGGCGAAGACTTCAAAAAAATCGGAGGAGGAACCCATTTGCCAAGTGAAGCATTTGCGCCCACTGAAAGCCATGCTCAAAAAATTTTCAGACCCTCGCGCGTGCTTTCGCGCCGGATTTGGCGGCCGGCCGGCCGGCCCGGCGACGGGCGCCGGCGGCTTGAGCGGCGGCGGACGCCGGACCCCGGGCGCGAAATCCACCGTCTCCTGTTTTTCATGTTAAAACGATTTTTGGTCATTCTGGTGGCCGTCCTGGCCGGTTATGGAGTTGCGCAGTTTGTTGCGGTCCCCCGCGGCCCGGGCGCGGCCCGGGCGGGCGCGCCCAGCTGGTGGCCCGATCGGGAACGGGCCCGCAATGTCAGCTACTTCAAGGAAGTCCTGCAACTCGTGAAGGAAAGCTATGTCGGGGACGCTCCGGCGGGCTATGACGACCTGACCCGCGCGGCCCTCAAGGGCATGGTTGAGACGCTCGATCCGCACTCCCAGTTCATGCGGGCCGATGAGTTTCAGGAGACGGAAGAGGAATTGAGCAACGCCTTTGGCGGGGTCGGCGTGCAAGTCGAGCAACGCGACGGCCAGATCGTCATTATCGCCCCGATCGCCGGCACCCCGGCCGAGCGCGCCGGCCTGCGTCGTGGCGACCGGCTGGTGAAGATCGACGGCAAGATAATTGAAAATCCGAGCGTCGAAAAAACGGTGCGCCTGGTCCGCGGTGAACCGGACACGACGGTGACGATCACAATCTACCGGCCCAGCCAGAGCCGGACAATTGACTTCGCGCTCAGGCGGGAACGCATCCAGCTCGAGAGTGTGCGGAACGCCACCGTGGGACCCGGGGGCATCGGCTACCTGCAGCTCACCCAGTTCAGCGAGCGCACGGGTGCCGAGTTCGCCGACGCGCTGGCCGGGCTCGAACAGCAGGGCTTGCAGGCCCTCGTGATCGATCTGCGCAACAACCCGGGCGGCCTGCTCGACGCGGCCATCGACGTGTGCGAGCTGTTTTTTGAGAAGGACGAGCTGATCGCCTATACCCAGGGGCGGACAGAGGAGTCCCGCGAGGAATTCACCGCGCGCGGCGGACACCGGTCGCGCACCTATCCGATCGCGATTCTGGTGAACGGGGGCACGGCCAGCGCGGCCGAAATCGTCTCCGGCGCCATGAAGGATACCAAGCGCGCGGTCATTGTGGGCGAGAAAACTTTCGGCAAGGGTTCAGTGCAGAGCATCCTGGAGTTGCGAAACGGCGAGGGCTTGCGGCTGACCACCGCGCGGTACTACACGCCCAGCGGCATCACGATCCACGAGAAGGGCATCCTGCCCCAGATCGTGCTGGAAGTCTCTGCCGATGACGACAGCAAGATCAGCCTGCAGCAGTCGCGGCCCGACCTGACAGCGCCGGCCGAATTCAGCGATCGCTTCGGCTTCCAGCGCATCGAGGACCAGCAGCTGACCGCCGCCCGGGAAATTCTCGCCGGGGTGCTGGCGGCGAAGAAGGTGAAATGATTCTCGCGCTGGAAAGTTCTTGTGACGAAACCGCGGTCGCCGTCTTCGACCCGGCCCGCGGCTTGCTCGGCGAATGGGTGCACAGCCAGATTGCCCTGCATGAGGCGTATGGCGGCGTCGTGCCGGATCTGGCGAGCCGCGAACACCTGCAGAATTTCGGCCCGCTGCTGGCCCGCGCGCGGGAAATCATGCCCGCGGGGAGCGTCACGGAAATCGCCGTGACGAACGGCCCGGGCCTCGCCGGGTGTCTGGCGATGGGCCTCGCCGTGGCGAAAAGCCTCGCTCTGGCCTGGCGCGTCCCGGTCGTGGGCCTCAATCACCTGCGCGCCCACGCCTTCTCGCCTTTTCTGGCGCTGCACGCCGCGAATCCCGCGGCCTTTGACGCGGAGTTGGCCAAACTTCTGCCGCATCTGGGCCTGCTGGTTTCCGGCGGGAATACGGCGCTGTTCACCCTTGACGAGCAGCGGCGCCTTCGGCTGCTGGCCTCGACGATGGATGATGCGGCGGGCGAGGCGCTCGACAAGGGCGCGAAGCTCCTCGGCCTCGGCTACCCCGGCGGTCCGCAAGTGGAGAAACTGGCGCGCACAGGAAATCCCGCGGCGTTTGCCTTTCCCAAGGCGGTTGCCCAGCGCTCGTCGCTGGAATTCAGTTTTTCCGGTTTGAAGACCAGTCTCCGCTACCAACTCGCCAAATTGCCGGCGGACGTGATCGAGGGCCGCCGCGCCGATTTTTGTGCAAGTTACCAACAGGCAGTTTTCGAGGCCCTGGTGCGGAAATCGGCGCTGGCGTTGGAGCGCGGGTCGTATCGCAGCTTCGGCCTGTCCGGCGGCGTGGCGAACAACCAGACGCTGCAGCTGGAAATGGCCCGGCTCGCACGCGAACACGGGGTCGCCTTCCTGCGTGCACTGCCGCAGCACACCGGCGACAATGCGGGCATGATCGCCTTTGCCGCGTGGGCCGAGCGCGAGGCGCGGGGGGTGGACCGGTCCGGCTACGCGCTCGAAATCGCCCCGAGCCTGCCGCTGGCCTTGGCGTAGTGCTCGCGCGAGCCGGCGGGTGGCCCCGTTGTTTGCGGCTGCAACCCGGTATGCCCTGTTGGCGCGGGGGAAAGGGTGCGAGCGCAGGCTATGGCCGATGAGCGGATTCATTGAGCCTCGCAAAATAGACGGACGCTGGCGCTGCATGAGGTAGGGCGGAGCGGCCCGCTCCGCCGCGAGAGTGATATCGCGTACCCGGTGCACCGGGCCGGCGACACGTGCGCCAGCCTTGGCGGTGCGCCCTACCAGTCAGTTTGATCCTAGAAACCGCAGTTAAAACGCGGAGGTCGCAGAGAACACAGAGGAAAGAAGAATCCAATGCGCTCAAGTGCAGACTCACCCACCGAGTGAATGTATTTCTGTGATCAATCTGATACAACTCTCTGTTTTTGCGTTTTTTGTGCTTTTTGTGGCCATTCCTTCTGCGGAATTTAGGTTGATAGGCGCAGCCTCCGCTGCGGCTGGGAAATCGACGACCACCGCGTCCGGAGGCCGCGCTCCACCTACCGCTTCAACTTCGCGCGCAGATACGGCG
>CAZAOI010000268.1:0-4681 GCA_964486705.1 uncultured Oleiharenicola sp.
GAGGCCTTCACCTCGCGGTCGATGATCGTCTTGCAAACATTGACGCACGAATCGCAGATGTAGACGCCCGGACCCGCAATGATCTTGCGGACTTCGGCCTGCGATTTGCCGCAGAACGAGCAGAGGGTCATGCGCGAGGATTTGGCCATGGGGAAAGAATCGGCGCTCGCCGGGGGTTAGTCGAGGGATTTTCCGGCCGGGCGCGGCGAGCCGGGAATCACGCGGCGCTCTGCGCGATCTTCTGGGCGTCCCGGGTCGAGGCAACCACGTGGTCCACAATGCCGTAGGTCTTGGCCTCCTCCGCACTCATATAATAGTCGCGATCGGAATCGGTCGCGATCTGCTCGGCCGTCTTACCGGTATGCTTGGCAATGGTCTCATTGAGCGTCTTGCGCCAGCGGATGATCTCGCGCGCCTGGATGGCGATATCGCTCGCCTGTCCGCCCGCCCCGCCCGACGGCTGGTGGATCATGACGCGGCTGTTCGGGAGCGCGAAACGCTTGCCCTTGGTCCCGGCCGCGAGCAGCACCGTGCTCATGCTGGCCGCCATGCCGATGCAATAGGTGACCACATCGCACTGCAGAAAGTTAATCGTGTCATAGATGGCCATGCCACCCGTCACGACCCCACCGGGCGAATTGATGTAGAGGTGAATATCCTTCTTTGGATCCTCCATCTGGAGATAGAGCAGCTGGGCGATGACCAGATTTGCCACCATGTCGTCAATCGGCGTGCCGATGAAGATGATGCGGTCTTTCAGCAGTCGGCTGTAGATATCCATCGACCGCTCGCCGCGGCCGGTGTTTTCGAGGACAATGGGAACGTAGTAGCTCATGCTTTGGCTGTTGCTACCTTCACGGTAGCCTTGGAGACGATAAAATCAAGGGCCTTGTCGAACATGATCTGCTGTTGGACGGCGCGAACCTGCTCGCGGTCCTTGCCGAGATCTTTCGCGAGTTTGTCCGGACGCTGGCCGCTGCGCATGGCTTCGCGCATGAGCCATTGGTTGAAATCCTTTTCCTCGACCTTGATTTTCTCCGCCTCGGCAATCTTGGCGAGGATCAGCTGCACCTTGACCCGGGCGACGGCGGCCTTGGACGCGCTGTCGTAAAGCTCTTTCTTGTTTTGCTCGAACTGCTCCTGCGGCACGCCGCGGCGCATGTTTTCCTCAATGAACTGGCGGAGGACCCCGTCCCGCTCGGAAGCAATGAGGCTGTCGGGCACCGGGAAATCCGCCTTGGCCACGAGTTCATCGGTGATTTGGCGGCGTTGGGCGGACCGGTTCTCCTGCTCCTTGCGCATCGTGAGGGTGGCGCGGATCTGGGCCGTCAGCCCCTCGAGGTTGTCAGCCCGGTTCGCCTTGAAGAAGGCCTCATCCATCGGGGGCAGAACCCGTTCGCGGACTTCCTGCACCTCGATCGCATAGTCGACCTGTTTGCCCGCCAGCGCGGGCACGGCCGAGAACTCCGCGGGAAACGAAATCGACACAGTCTTCTTGTCGCCCGTCTTCAGCCCGGCAATCTGCTTGGACATGCCGGGGAGCAAACCCTCGTTCGCCCCTTCGACTTCCTCCCAGGTTTGCGGTGCGCTGGCATAAATCGCCTTGTCGGCGACAACTTCAACCAAGGATTTGCCTTCCAGCGTGCCTGCATAGCCGAAGCGCACATAGTCGCCCTTGGCGGCGGCCCGCTCCGCCACATTGAAATCAGCGCGCTCGGAGCGCAGGCCTTCGATCACGGTGTCGACTTCGGCCGCACTCGGCTCGGCGGACTGCACCTCGGTTTGCAGACCGAGGTATTCCGGCAGCTTGAAGTCCGGGCGCACGTCCACGGTGAGTTTGATCGCGGCGGAAAGGCCGGGCTCGATCGCGCCCTCCTCCACGTCCACGAGCGAAAGCACCTCCAGTTTGGATTGCTCCAGACCGTCACGATAGGCCTTCCCGACCACCTTCGTCTTGAATTCCTCGGTCAGCTCTTTGCCAAAACGCTTCGCGACCATCGCCGCCGGCGCCTTGCCGGGACGGAAACCGGGCAGGCTCACCTGCTTGGTGTATTGGCCCAGAAGCGCCTGGTACTCGCCGTCCACCTCGCCCTTGTCCAGGGTGACGGTCAGCGTTTTGCGGGTTTCGTTAATGTCGGTAATTTGAACGTTCACGGCGATAGATTCTGGTGGGATGAGTCGGTTAAACCGGCCAAGCTACGTGACCCGCTCGCACCCGGTCAATGCCCGATTCCAGCTGGCGAGAACTCTGAAACCGGCGTGGACTTTTCGCGAACCCAACCCCAGCTTTCTTTCGCGTAATGCCTTCCCTTTCACAGCTTTTGACGAACCACGAACGCGTGCTCGTGCTCGATGCCGCCTCGACGAACGTTCAGGTCGGCTTGCTTCAGCGGGGCGGTTTATCGGTTTGGCGCCACTCCGCCGAAGAAGCGGGGGCGGGAATTTTTAAATGCACGGAAGCGGTCCTGCTCGAAGCGGAAGCCAGTTTGGAGAAAATCGATGCCTTTATTTTCTGTGAAGGTCCGGGCTCCATGCTCGGGATCCGCACGGTGGCCATGGCGCTGCGGACCTGGCAGGTGCTCCGACCCCGACCGGCCTATGCGTTTCAAAGTCTCGCGACGGCCGGATATTTTGCGTGGTCGCAGGGCGGCGCGCGCGAGTTCGCGGTGATCGCCGATGCCAGGCGCCATACCTGGCACTGCCAGACGGTGCTTGCTGACGGGCGCATGCCCGCCCTCGAGCGGGTGCCGACCGCCGAACTGACCGGCGGCGAATATGTGACCCCGGAAAATTTCCGCGCCTGGGCCCCGACGCCGGGCGGGACCCGCTCGTGCAGTTATGATCTGGCGCAGATCTTCCCGGCTTTGGCCGGCGGGGACTTCTTCCGCCTGACGGATGCTCCCGAGACGTTCCAACACGCGGCTCCCGAGTACAAGAAATGGTCGGCCCAGATCCACAGCGCCGCCACCGCCGACCCCCAGTGATTGCCCTCCGCCGCGGCCCGATCTTTATCTCCATGAACTCGCTGCCTCTCATTTTGGGCTGAACGCATGACCGTCTCCGGACAATTGCCCCGCCGCTGCTGGGTGGAGATCGATCTCGCGGCGCTCGAACGCAACCTGAAGCTCATCCGGGCTTCGCTGCCGCCGCACATCAAATTTGTCGCCGTGGTCAAGGCCGATGCCTATGGCCACGGCCTCCACCATGTCGCGGCGCGGCTGATGCATGCCGGCGCGGATTTATTTGCCGTCGCCAACGTGGCCGAGGCCGTGGCCCTGCGCGAATTGAGCAATGACTGGCCGGTTTTGCTTTTGAGCCCCGTCCTGCCCGACGAAGACCGCTATCTCGCCGACTACGATTTGGCCGCGACCGTGTCGTCGATGGACGAGGTGCGGCGTTTCGACGCCGTCGGCCTCGCCGCCGGCAAACCGATTGCCGTGCACCTCAAGATCGACACCGGCATGGGCCGACTCGGAGTCTGGCACGAACAGGCCAGCCAATTGATGGCCGCGATCGGCACCTCCCGAGGAGTGAGGCTGGCCGGAGTGTTCACCCACTTCTCAAGTGCCGACGAAGACCCGGGCTTCACCGATAAACAGCGGTCCATTTTTCTCCACACGCTGAAAAGCTTCCCGGGTTTCAGTCCGGATGGGCTGTTCATCCATGCCGACAACAGCGCGGGGCTCGAGACCACGCCCGGGCAAAGCGTGTTCAATGCCGTGCGCATCGGGTTGCTGCAATTCGGCATCCTGCCCCACTCGAATTCACTGCTCGCGCGCGTCCGCACCGAGCCGGTGTTCAGCTTCCACACGCGCGTCGGACTCGTGAAGAATCTGCCGGCGGGCACCGGGATCAGCTATGGCCAGACCCATCGGCTAAAACGAGATTCCACGGTCGCCATCCTCACAGCCGGCTACGGCGATGGCCTCGCCCGCGCCTGCAGCAATCGCGCCCAGGTCCTGATCAAGGGGCAACGCTGTCCCGTGCTGGGCCGCGTCACTATGGACCAGACCATCGTGGACCTGACGGAGGTGACCGGCACCGTCTGCGCGGGTGACGCCGTCGTACTCGTCGGCCAACAAAAACCAGGCGAAATCACGATCACAGAATTCAGCGCCTGGTCCGAGTCGATCCCGTGGGAAACACTCTGCTCAGTGACGAAACGCGTCCCCCGGCTTTACCGAACCGCCCTCGGAGTGTAGGGCCGGTCTGTGACCGGCCTTGCCTGCAGGCTGCATCATGCGTTGGCAGGTCAAAGACCTGCCCTACTGCTCTACTCCGGCTTGCCGATGCCTGACGCGCGAAAGCCGATCTTCCGCAGCGCGGCGAGGTCCACGATGTTCCGGCCGTCGAAGAGGAACGCCGGCTTCGGCATGCCGGCGAAGATCTTCGCGTAGTCGAGCGTCTTGAACTCATCCCACTCGGTCACGATGGCGACGGCGTGCGCGCCGACACAGGCCGCGTAGGCGTCCTGCGCGACGGTCAACCGTGGGTTTTCCCCGCCCTTGCCGAGCGTGTCGGTCTTGATTTCGTGGGCCGGCACCTTCGGATCGTAGACGCACACGTTGGCGTGCTCGCCGAGCAGGTCGCGGCAGAGATTGATCGCGGCGGATTCCCGCGTGTCGTTGGTGTCCTTCTTGAAGGCAAACCCGAGGACGGCGATTTTCTTGTCCGCGACGGT
>CAZAOI010000269.1:0-4678 GCA_964486705.1 uncultured Oleiharenicola sp.
TGGGTTCGCAGCCGCGAACAACCGGACCCACCGGCGACAGGCGTCGATGGGGACACCGACGCCCAACCAACTGCATCGATCCGGCTCAGGCCAGCGGACTGAGGGCGCCAAATCGCCCAATCCGTGCCCCCATCGGCCCGCTTCGGCCGGAATCGCCAGCCGACCCGGCTTTATTCTGGCCGGACAGACCCGCTAGGGCAGTCCATGAGCCCGGCGCGCTTGACACCTAAAACCAACCCGTGAATCTCTTAAACGCTATGCTTAGGCTGCGATTGACGCACCTGCTGATCCTACTCGCTATCTTCTGCGCGAGCGGATGCAGCACGATCAAACACACGGCGGTCAACCAGCTCGGCGACGCCCTCGCCGGCAGCGGCACCACCTATGCCACGGATGACGATCCGGACTTGGTGCGGGCGGCCGCGCCTTTTAGCCTGAAATTGATGGAGAGCCTGCTCGCCGAAAACCCCTCGCACCCCGGGCTGCTGTTGGCCGCAACCAGCGGCTTCACCCAGTATGCCTATGCCTTCGTGCAACAGGACGCGGACGAAAGGGCGGCGACGGATGTCGCCGCCGCCGCCGCGCTCCGGCAGCGGGCCAGCCGGCTTTACCTGCGGGCGCACAACTACGGGCTGCGCGGACTGGCGGTGGCGCATCCGGATTTTGCCGCGCAACTCCGGCGCGACCCGCGCGCCGCCGCGCGGCTTTGCACGCCAGCCGAGGTGCCGTTACTCTACTGGACCGCCGTGGCTTGGACTGCCGCCATCGCCGCCGCCAAGGATCAGCCCGCGCTGATTGCGGAGTTGCCCATGGCCGAAACCCTGATCGACCGCGCGCTGGAGCTCGGCGAGGATTTCGATCACGGGGCGATCCACGCCTTTTTGATCACCTACGAAATGAGCCGGGTGGGCGCCAGCGGTGATCCCGCCGCGCGCGCCGAGCAGCATTTTGATCGCGCCGTCGCCCTTGGCGGCGGCAACCAGGTCGCGCCCTTCGTCGCCCTGGCCGAAGCCGTGTGCGTCCAGCGCCAGGACCGCGCCCGCTTCCAATCGCTCCTGACCCAGGCGCTCGCCCTCGACGCCGACTCCCGGCCCGAAGCCCGCCTGCTCAACCTCGTTTTGCAGCGCCGCGCCCGCTGGCTGCTGGCCCGGACCGATGAACTTTTCCTTCCGGCCGAGAATCCGCCGGCGTTGACCAAATGAAACGCTCTCTCTTCGCCCCCGCGGGCCTCGTTGTTCTCGCCGCCCTCGCCCTGGTCGCCGGGCCGCGCCTGACCGCCGAGGAGACGGTGCTCATCCGCCTCGGCACTCTCCTGCCCACCGGCACCGCCCAGCACGCCTTGCTCCAGGAACTCGGCGAGCGCTGGCGGGCGGACTCCGGCGGCGTCGTGAAACTCGTGCTCTATCCCGACGGCCGCCTCGGCGGCGAGGCGGAGATGGTGAAGAAACTCCGCATCAAGCAGCTCAACTCCGGGCTCTTCAGCGTCACCGGCCTGTCGGAAATCGATCCGGGCGTGACCGGCCTGCAGTTGCTGCCCCTGATGTTTCGTTCCTGGGACGAATTGGACTACGTGCGCGAAAAGATCCGACCGCAGCTTGAGCAAAGACTGCACGCCAAGGGCTTTGAGGTCCTCTTCTGGGGCGATACGGGTTGGGTGAAATTTTTCTCCAAAGAACCCGCCGTTCGGCCCGAGGAATTCAAGCGGATGAAGATGTTCGCCTGGGTCGGGGACAACACCCAGATCTCGATCATGCAGTCCATCGGCTACCAGCCCGTGCCGCTGGAAACCAACGATATTCCGCTCGGCTTGAATACGAACATGATCACCGCCGTCCCGCTGCCCCCGCTCGCCGCCCTGGCTTACCGGATTTACGGACCCGCCCCGCACATGTTGGAAATGAACTGGGTGCCGATGGTGGGTGCGGCCATCGTCCGTTCGGATGTCTGGGATAAAATCCCCGCCGCCACCCGCCTCAAGTTGCGCGCGACCGCGGACGAGATCGGCGAAAGGCTCCGCGCCCGCGGGCGCCAGGAAGGCGAGGAGTCCGTTCGCGCCATGCAGCAGCATGGCCTGCAGGTGCACAGCCTGACCCCGGAAGCGAAACGCGAATGGCAGGAACTCGCCAACCAACTCTATCCCAAAATCCGGGGCCCAGTCGTGCCGGCGGATATTTTCGATGCGGTCGAACTTCATCTGCGGGAGTTTCGCGCCAGTCAGCCGGTGCAGCCATGAAGCCCGGCCTCGCTTCGCCGGCGCCGGCCCCGGCAACTGGACTCAGGCCCGGCGCCGAAGAGTGGCTGCTGGCCGGCGCCCTGGCAGTCATGGTGATCCTGCCGCTGACTGAAATCGGGCTGCGCACGATTTTCCAGCGGAGTCTGGGCAACCCCGGCGCGTTTGTGCAGCATCTCACGCTTTTTGTCGGCATGGCCGGCAGCGCCCTGGCCGCGCGGGAAAAACACCTGCTCAGCCTCGCGACCGGGCTCTGGCTGCGCGGCCGCGTCGCGGCCCTCGCCGGCTGGTTCAGCCACACAACCGCCGCCGCCGTGGCGGCCGCGCTGGGCCTGGCCGGCTGGCAGTTTGTCCTCGTCGAGCGCGAAGCCGGCCAGCTTTTCGTGCCGGGCGTGCCGTTGTGGGTCGTCCTCCTCATGCTGCCGCTCGGCTTTGCCGCCGTCATGCTGCGCCTGCTCTATCATGCCCACCCCGCCTGGCGCGGACGCGCCCTCGCCACCGTCGCAGCGGCGGGCTTTCTGGCGGCCAGCGCCTGGCTGCCCGTGCCGGCCGCGGCCATGATCTGGCCGGCCATCGCGCTGCTGGTCGCCGCCACGTTGGTGGGCGCACCGCTCTTTGCGTTGCTGGGCGGCGCCGGTTTGATTCTGTTTCACGGCGCGGAACTGCCCATCGCCGCCATGGCGGTCGAACACTACCGGCTGACGGTCAATCCCGCCTTGCCGGCCATTCCGCTTTTCACGCTCGCCGGCTATTTCATGGCCGAGGGCGGCGCGTCCCGGCGCCTGGTGCAGCTGTTCGACGCGCTATTCGGTTCGTTTCGCGGCGGGCCCGCCATCGCCGTCACCCTGATCTGCGCGGTCTTCACGGCCTTCACCGGCGGCTCCGGCGTGACAATTCTCGCCGTTGGGGGACTCCTGCTGCCGGTCCTCCTCTCCGCCCACTACTCGGAGCGGGATGCGCTCGGGTTGATCACCGGCGCCGGTTCGCTTGGCATTCTGCTGCCGCCCTGCCTGCCGGTCATCCTCTACGCCATCATCGCCAAGGTGGATCTTCGCGAGATGTTTCTCGGCGGACTCATCCCCTCGCTTTTGCTGATTGCGATGACGATGGCGTGGGGGGTGTGGGCCGGACGCAAAGCTGGCGTGTCCGGGCGCACGTTCGATCCCGCCAAGGCCCGCCAGGCGCTGTGGGCCGCCAAGTGGGAATTGCTGCTCCCGGTCGTGTCGCTCGTGGCGCTGTTCAGCGGACTGGCCACCCCGGTCGAAGCCGCGGCCTTGACCGCCGCGTATGCGTTTGTCGTGGAGGTGATCATCCACCGCGACCTCCATCCCACCCGCGACTGCCCGCGCGTGATGGCGGAAGCCGGCGTGCTCGTCGGCGGGATCTTGCTCATCCTCGGCGTGGCCCTGGGTTTGACGAACTATCTGATCGACGCGCAAATCCCCGACCGGCTGGCTGACTGGGCCGCGGTGCACGTGCAGTCGCGCTGGCTGTTCCTGCTCGGCCTGAACATCGTGCTGATCTTTGTCGGCGGCTTGGTGGAAATCTACGCGGCCATCGTGGTTGTCGCGCCGCTGCTCGTGCCGATCGGGGTGCGCCTGGGCATCGATCCCGTGCATCTCGGGGTGATCTTCCTCGCGAACATGCAGCTGGGTTTCCTCGCGCCGCCCGTCGGGCTAAACCTGCTCCTCGCCTCCTCCCGGCTCAAACGCCCGATGAGCGAAGTCATCCGCGCCGTCCTCCCGTTGCTGCTCGTGATGTTCATCGGCGTGATGCTCATCACCTATTTTCCGCTGCTCACCACTGTGCTGCTGCGTTGAGCCGTCGCGATGCCGGCGGAGTCTCCCGCCGAAAGCCCGGATCGAGGCGGTCACGCCAGAATTATTATCGATCCGCCCCGTCCGGCGAATAACGAGATCGATTGGATCAAGGCGGGCCGACCCGCCCGAGGTTCCGCCGTGCAGCGACGATCTGTCTCCGCCGAGAAAGAGCAAGATCTGCGGAGCCATTTTCCCGGTATAATGATAGGTTATGTTTGGGAACCACCAGCCTGAGGTCATCCTATCGCGCAAATCACTCGTCCCCGCTGAGGCCATGCACCCCCGAACCGCCGCACTGCTTTTCGGCACCCTGATTTTGTCCGGCTGCGCCATCAATCTAACCCACGAAGAGGACGGAGATCGCCTTGCCCAAGCCGCTGGAATCCCCCGCGAAAACATTCGCTTTGCCCGCGTCTGCTGGATCCTGCGCGTGCGCCCCACGGAAAGGCAGGGGGAATTGGAGGAATACCATGCGGTCGTCGTCGCTCAAGATGCACTGCACTTGTTGGAATTGGAGACGGGATGGACCCGCGAGCGGCCGAAGCATCAAGGGATCAAGCTGGAATACTCCGGAGTAAAGATCCCCGGGGCATTTGCTCAAACTAGCGCCAACTCACATGCCCGCCGT
>CAZAOI010000270.1:0-4654 GCA_964486705.1 uncultured Oleiharenicola sp.
TGCCGTCGGGCTGCAGCGCCGCGTAAGCCGGTCCGGTCGGGGTGAGGTGGCGGAGGAGTTTCATGATGAAAAGACAGGAATTCCCTATTGAAGTGTAGCCACGAGCGTGAGCGAGTGGATTTAGGGGAGTTGCACCATACGATGGTAGATGCGCCAGAATAACTCCCAATAGTCTTCGCGACGGACATCGAGATCGGGATAGCCCGCGGCACAGCCTCCGGTGAAGGAATAATCCTGCCAGCGGACGACTAACTTTGCCCGGGTTGGGTTTTCGAGGATGTAGTTTGCCACGGTGAGAAATGTCTCAGGCAAAGTCTCACTTTTGCGCAGAACCCGATCATGCGGCTGGTGCTGCCACTTGGCAGGGACC
This sequence comes from uncultured Oleiharenicola sp., assembly GCA_964486705.1. GTDB lineage: Bacteria > Verrucomicrobiota > Verrucomicrobiia > Opitutales > Opitutaceae > Lacunisphaera. The sequence goes on from CAZAOI010000270.1 coordinate 371, forward strand.
AACGCCGGTTGCAGGTGCTTGCGGGCAAATTCGATGGCCACGCGTTGGTCGGATTTGCGCTGAAGCCCGAGCAAGAGCAAATGAATGTGATCCGGCATGAGCACGTAAGCGGGGCACGCCAGACCGTAACGGGCGCAAACGTGGAGAAGGATTTCGCGAAAGTGAAAGTGGAATCCCGGGTTCAACCAGCCTGTCGCCCGATCCTCAAGAGTGAGCGTCCAGTGAACGGCGACCAAGCCACGGTAGGATTCGGGCGCAAGCCGCGACAGGCTCGACTTGTCCACTCGCTCACGCTCGTGGCTACTCTTGGAGGGCGGGGCCATTGGCAGCGACACGTGGGGTTGGATCCAAGGTTATAATTTTGCGCCGCTGGTGCGGCCCCGGCCTCACGCCCGCGCGCTTTGCGCATGGGCCTCCATCCCCGCGCACGAGCACATCAGATTGCGGTCGCCATAGACGTTGTCCACCCGGCCCACGGCGGGCCAGAATTTCGCGGTGCGTGACCACTTGTCCGGAAACGCCGCGAGCTCCCGCGGATACGGGTGCGCCCAGTCCGCGCCGCAGACGGCTTGGGCGGTGTGCGGGGCGTGTTTGAGCGGATTGTTGAGCGGATCGCTCGTGCCGTTCGCGACCGCCGCCATTTCGCCGTGGATGGAAATGAGCACGTCGCAAAAACGATCGAGCTCCGTCTTCGTTTCGCTTTCGGTCGGCTCGATCATGAAGGTGCCGGGGACGGGGAACGACATCGTCGGCGCGTGGTAGCCGTAATCCATCAGGCGCTTGGCGACGTCCTCGATCTCGAGGCCGTGTTTTTTCCAAGGGCGGAATTCGAGAATGCATTCGTGGGCGACGAGCCCGCCGCCGCCCTTGTAGAGGACGGGGAAGAAATTTTCCAGGCGCTTGGCAATGTAGTTGGCGTTGAGAATGGCGAACTTGGTGGCGCGGGTGAGTCCGTCGGGGCCCATCATGCGGATATACATCCAGGTGATGACCAAAATGCTCGCGCTGCCCCAGGGGGCGGCGGAGACGGCACCCATGTGATGGCCGCCGGCTGCGTGCAGATGGACGATCGGGTGGCTCGGAAGAAATTCCACGAGGTGCCGGGCCACGCCGATCGGGCCGACGCCGGGACCGCCGCCGCCGTGCGGAATGCAGAAGGTCTTGTGGAGATTGAGGTGGCAGACGTCCGCGCCGATATGGCCCGGGGAGGTCAGACCGACCTGCGCGTTCATGTTGGCGCCATCCATGTAGACCTGTCCGCCGTGGGCGTGGATCGTCCGGCAGATGTCCCGGATGGAAGTTTCGAACACGCCGTGGGTGGACGGATAGGTGACCATCAACGCGGCGAGGTTGGCGGCATATTCCTGGGCTTTGACCTTGAGGTCGGCGACGTCGATATTGCCGTTGGCGTCGCAGGCGACCGGTACGACCTTGAAGTTGCACATGGCGGCGCTGGCGGGATTCGTGCCGTGGGCGCTGGTGGGAATGAGGCAGATGTTACGATGGGCCTCCCCGCGCGACTCATGGTAGGCGCGGATGACGAGCAGGCCGGCGTACTCGCCCTGGGAGCCGGCGTTGGGCTGCAGGGAAACGGAGGCGAAGCCGGTGATCTCGCTGAGCCATTTGTCGAGCTGCTTGAAGAGCACGGCGTAGCCCCGCGTCTGATCAGCGGGCGCGAACGGATGCAGCCGGCTGAACTCGGGCCAGGTGACTGGAAACATCTCGCTGGTGGCATTCAGCTTCATCGTGCACGAACCGAGCGAAATCATCGAGTGGCAGAGGGAAAGATCCTTCGCCTCAAGCCGCCGGATGTAGCGGAGCATTTCGTGCTCCGTATGATACCGGTTGAAAACGGCGGCCGTCAGGAATGGGGACGTGCGTTGATGCGGCGCGTCGTAACCGAGGGGCACCGTCTCCGCCGCCGGCAGGGCGAAACCGCTAAACATACTGATCAATTTCTCCACTTCCGCCACCGAGGTGGTTTCATCGAGCGAGATGCCGACCGTGGTGGCGTCGACGGGGCGCAGGTTGATTTTGGCGCTTTCGGCCATGGCCAATATCCGGGCGGCGTCGATCCCCGAGACCGTGAGCGTGTCGAACACCGGCTCGGCATTGATCGTGGCGCCGGTGGTTTTGAGGCCGCCCGCGAGCAGCCCGGTGAGCACCCGCGTGCGCCGGGCGATTTGCCGCAGGCCTTCCGGACCATGGTAGACCGCATACATGGAAGCCATGACCGCGAGGAGCACCTGCGCCGTGCAGATGTTCGACGTGGCCTTGTCGCGGCGGATGTGCTGCTCGCGGGTGCCGAGGGCCAGACGCATGGCCGGGTTGCCATGGACGTCCTTTGAAACGCCGACGAGGCGGCCGGGCATCTGGCGCTTGAACTCGTCCTTGGTGGCGAGGAAACCCGCGTGCGGGCCGCCGAAGCCCAGCGGCACGCCAAAGCGCTGGGCGGAGCCGACGGCGACATCGGCGCCGAATTCTCCCGGGGCCCGCAAAAGCGTGAGTGCGAGCAGATCGGTCGCCACGACGCAAAGAGCGCCGGCGCCATGGGCTTTCTCGAAAAAGGCGGCGAAATCGTGGATGCTGCCGGTCGTGTCGGGATACTGGACGAGGACGCCGAAAACCTGCCCGGAAAAATCGTAGGTGCGATGGTCACCGACGACGACCGCGACATTGAGCGGCTTCGCGCGGGTCCGGACGATGTCGACGGTTTGCGGATGACATTTTTCGGAGACGAAAAACACCGAGGCGTCGTGGCTGTCGCCGAGTTTGACCCGGTGGGCAAGCATCATGGCTTCGGCGGCGGCGGTGCCTTCGTCCAGCATCGAGGCGTTGGCGATCTGCAGACCGGTCAGGTCGGTGACGAGGGTCTGGAAATTCAGGAGCGCTTCGAGGCGGCCTTGGGAAATCTCAGCCTGGTAGGGCGTGTAGGCGGTGTACCAGCCGGGGTTCTCGAAAATATTGCGCTGGATGACGCCGGGGGTCGCGGTGTCATAGTAGCCCATGCCGATGAAGCTGCGGAAAACTTTGTTTTTGGACGCGAGGGCGCGCAGTTCGGCAAGCGCCGCAGTTTCGCTGATAGCGGCGGGCAGGCGCAGCGGATTTTTGAGGCGAATCTTCGGCGGCACGGCGGCGTCGGCCACCGCGTCGATGGAGTCGAAACCCACGGTCTGGAGCATCGCGGCAACCTCTGGCTCGGTCGAGCCGGTGTGGCGGCGTTCAAAGGTGTCGAGCGGAGCGAGCAGGTCGCGGGGTGAAGTCATGCGCGGACGCTAGGCGGGGGCGTAAGCGGGGGGCAACTGTGATTTGGATCGCGAGGGCTGAATTAGGCTTTGTTTCGGCCGGGGAAAGCGCATCTGTTTTCGCTTTCGCACATGAGGCCCGATTTCAGCACCAAACCGGCGCGCGCCGCCCAGATTTCCCGACGGTTGGCCGAACTTTACCCGGATACGCCGATCCCGCTCGATCATCGGGACACCTACACGCTGCTGGTGGCGGTGCTGCTTTCGGCCCAATGCACCGACCGCCGGGTTAATCTGATCACCCCCGCACTCTGGGCCCTAGCCGACAATCCGGCGGAGATGGCGCGGGTCCCGGTGGCGGAGATTCAGGCGATTATCCGGCCTTGCGGACTGTCGCCGCAGAAGGCGAAGGCCATCAGCGGGCTGTCGCGATTACTCATCGAGCGGCATGGCGGAATTGTGCCGGGTACGTTTGCGGACTTGGAAGATCTGCCCGGGGTCGGGCATAAGACCGCGTCGGTCGTGATGAGTCAGGCGTTCGGGGTCCCCGCGTTTCCGGTGGACACGCACATTCATCGGCTGGCGCAGCGCTGGAAGCTGACCAGCGGCAAGAATGTCGAGCAGACCGAGCGCGACTTGAAGAAGCTTTTCCCGGCGGCCCAGTGGAACCAGCTGCATCTCCGCATGATTTTCTATGGTCGGGAGCACTGCACGGCGCGCGGGTGCGACGGCCGCGTCTGCGAGCTTTGCCGGACGCTGTTTCCCGATCGCAAGCACCCGGTGAAAACCCGCAAATAAAACAAGGTTGATTTGGGCGAAACGGCCGTTAACGGTCTCCACTCCTTTCGGACGCTTAGCTCAGTTGGTTAGAGCACCTGCTTCACACGCAGGGGGTCGTTGGTTCGAGTCCAATAGCGTCCACCATTTAAATGCCCACAAGGTTAGTTACTTGTGGGCTTTTTGTTGTCCAAGTCAAAAACACGACAACTTACGTAAAGCACACGAAATCACATCAAATTACAGCCATCCGACAATTTCC
>CAZAOI010000271.1:0-4651 GCA_964486705.1 uncultured Oleiharenicola sp.
GGGGGTTTCATGGATGGGTATCGCCGACCAGCGTGAATTCCTCGCGGTTGTGGTAGAGGTGGCGGATGCGCAGATTGCGGGCGTGGGCGACGAAGGGCGACTCCTTGGCCCGCATCTCCCGCAAGAGACCGAGCGCATCCACGTGGCCGAACTTCAGATTGATCACGAAGTGCCGGCACCAACCGTGGGCCAGCCAAGGGGTGACGATGTTCTGCATGACATGGTGCGGCTCCTCCACCAAGTCGCAGAACAGCCAGTCGTAGACCTCGCCGGTCTTGGGCTGAAACCTGAAGGCATCCTCCAACCGGTGCTCGATCAGTGGATTGTTCACCGCGCCGCCCTTGAGCGGGCCATTGTCGATCGCGATGACGTGCGCCCCGCGCTTGGCCGCACTGTAACTCCAGCCGCCGGGAGCCGCCCCGAGGTCCACCACCGTCTCCCCGGGCTGCGGCTCGCGGCCGAGCACGATGTAAGCCTCCTCGACCTTCAGGTACGAGCGCGACGGCGCCAGGTCATCATCGGCCATGCGGCGCTGTCCGCCCAGCCAGACCTCGCGGGTGACAAAGACCCGGCCGAAATCCGCAAAAAACACAAACAGGCCGCGCGCCTGCCCGGCCCCGCGCGGCAACTCCGGGGTGGCGAGTCTCGTGATCCGGGAAAGTTTCTTCTTCAGAAGCTCGCCCAGGGCTTTCTCCACCGCGCTCGCCCGCCGGCCGAGCCCGACCACTTCCGCCACGGTCTGGAAAACACACGGCCAGGCCGTCTCGATGCGCTCGCCGCGCAGGCTTTCAAAGAAATAGTCCGCCAGCTGCTGGGCGACGGCGTTGACGGACTCGCCCTTCAATTCGCGCGGCGCAACCAAAGTTTGTTGCGGGAACACCATTTCCGCCAGCGACTGCCGGACCGCGTCGCCGCCGACCAATTCCGCCTTGGCCCACCCCGCGCCCTTTTCCGACACGACCAATCCGGCTTCACCCAGCTCGCGCTCAAGGAGCGATTCGTAACCGTGCTGACAAAGGGAGAGCATTGGCTAGCTCTAGCACCTATCCGCCCGCCGCCGAGAGGAAAATGTGCCGCGGGTTTACCCCGCGACATGTCGGGGCGTAAAGCCCCTCCCACTTTCAAACAAACCTGAACTAAAATCTCCGTGCCTTTTCGGCCGGCGTGCGTTCACTGGCCCTTCACCATGCGCCAGCCGACTTCCGATCTCCGCATCCGCACTTCCCGACCGCTGCTCTCCCCGGCGATCCTCGAGGAGGATCTGCCGCTGACCGAGTCCGGCGCCGTCCTGGTGGACACCGCGCGCCACGCGATCGGCGAAATTCTCCACGGCCGGGACGACCGCCTGCTCGCGATTGTCGGTCCCTGCTCCATCCACGACCCGGCAGCGGCGCGGGAGTATGCGCAAAAACTTAAACCCGTCGCCGACCGGCTTGCGCGCGACCTGCTGGTGGTGATGCGGGTCTATTTTGAGAAACCCCGCACGACCGTCGGCTGGAAGGGCCTGATCAACGACCCGCACCTCGACGGCAGCTTTCAGGTCAACACCGGCTTGCGCCTCGCCCGCCGGCTGCTGCTCGACATCAACGCCACCGGGCTGCCGATCGGCACCGAGTTCCTCGACACCACGCTCGGCCAGTATTACGCGGACCTAGTTTCCTGGGCGGCCATCGGTGCCCGCACGACCGAGAGCCAGATCCACCGCGAACTCGCCTCGGGGCTCTCGATGCCGGTCGGGTTTAAGAACCGCACCGACGGCGATCTGCAGGTGGCGGTGGACGCGATCGTGTCGGCGCGGCATCCGCACTGTTTTCCCTCGCTCACCCGCGAAGGGGCGCCCGCCATCCTCGCCACCACGGGCAATCCCGAAGGCCACCTCGTCTTGCGCGGCGGCAGTCGCACCGGCCCGAACTACGATCGCGTCGCCGTGCAGCAGGCCGCGGCGCTGTTGAAACAATCCGGTTCGCTCGCGGTCGTGCTGGTCGATTGCAGCCACGGCAACAGCGGCAAACAGCACGACCAGCAGGTCCAGGTGGCGGCGGATCTCGCGGCGCAAGTGGCGGCGGGCGAACGCGCCCTCATCGGCTTCATGCTTGAGAGCAATCTGGTCAGTGGCGCACAAAAATATGAAGCCGGCCGACCGCTCACCCCCGGCCAAAGCATCACCGATGCCTGCCTGTCGTTCGAGGAGACACTTCCGGTGCTCGAGCAACTGGCGCAAGCGGTCGCCGCGCGGCGGAAGGTCAAGGCCTGAGGATATCGCGATGCGCGTCCTCGTCGCATTCGACAAATTTAAACGGGCGCTCACGGCCCCCCAGGCCTGCGAAGCTGCGGCCAACGCCCTGCGCGCGCGCCACCCGGACTGGCAGATCGACCTCTGCCCGCTCACGGACGGAGGCGAAGGTTTTTGCGAAACGTTGACTGGCTCGGCCGGCGGACAACTCGAATTCCGGGAGGTTTCAGGACCGCGCAGCGGAATGTCCGTTAAAGCGCCGCTGGGCTTCGTCGCCGCGGAAAAGATTCCCGCGGCCGCCCGCCCGCGACTGGGAACCGAAAACTTCCTGGCCGTCATCGATCTGGCTTCGGCCAGCGGTCTCGAGCTTCTGCCTCGCGGACGGCGCAACCCGTGGCAGACGACGAGCTACGGCACCGGCGAACTGCTCCGGGCGGCGACCGAGTCCGGCGCAAGCGCCATCCTTCTCGGCGTCGGCGGCAGCGCGACCAACGACCTCGGATTCGGTGCGCTCGCGGCGTTGGGTTTCCAGTTCCTCGACGCGACCGGTGCCGCCATCGCGCAGCCCGTGCCGGCGACCTGGGCGCGGATCGCGCGCATCGACCGCGCCCGCGCCCGCAAGCTTCCGCCGGTCTTCATTGCCTGCGACGTCACCAACCCGCTGCTCGGGCCGCGCGGTGCCGCCGCCACCTTCGGCCCGCAAAAGGGCTTGCGCCGCGAGGATCTGCCCCGGCTCGAGGCCCAAGCCGCCCGGCTCGCCGCGCTCCTCGGCGAGGCCTGCAGCCAGCCCTTCTCCCGCGCGGACACGCCCGGGGCCGGCGCGGCGGGCGGCATCGCTTTCGGATTGATGGTGGCGGGCGGCGCGACCCTGATCGCGGGCTTCGATCTGGTCTCCGACTGGCTCGATCTGCCGGCGCGCATGGCCGCGGCCGACCTCGTGCTGACCGGCGAAGGCCGGTTCGACGCCACCTCGCTCGACGGCAAAGGTCCCGGCTCGCTGGTTGCCGCGGCCCGGCGGCTGGGTAAGCCAGCGCACGTTTTTGCCGGCAGCGTCGGCTTGTCTTCTCTGCCCGAAGGCAAAGAATCCAGCCCGGATGCAGGCCACCTCAGGCGGTCGCCGATTTCCCCATCGGCGACCGGCGGCGACCGGGACATCGGCGCCCACCCACCGCCATCTCATCACCCGGGTGTCGCCCCAGAATTTCACGCCATCACTCCCGCCGGGATGCCGCTCTCCGCCGCGCTGCCGCGCACCGCGGAATTGCTCGCGGCCGCCGTCGCCCGCGTGTTTTGATTCTGCCCGTGCAACGATTCTCCTCGCCATGGGCTCCGGGCATTTTCAGAAATCACGGCACATGTCCCGCCGGCAGCTCGTGAAAATTTCCCTCGGAGCCATCGCCGCCAGTGTCTTCGCGCTGGCCCTAGGTTGCGCCACCAAGCCAACCAAGGCCGCCGAAAAGCCGCCGGTGATCAGCAAACCCGTGGCGCCGGTGATCGTGCTGCCGCCTCCGCCGGCGGAGAAGCTCCCGCCCGTCATGCTCGGCATCGACGTGCTCGAAGCGGACGGCTTCAAGGCCATCGTCGGCAAGAAGATCGGCCTGCTCACACACCGCGCCGGCGTCAACCGCCGCGGCGAGAGCACGATCAACGTCCTGCGGCGCGCCCCGCAGTCGAAGCTCGTTTGCCTCTTCGCCCCGGAAAACGGCCTTGATGGTCAGACGAAATCCGCCACGCGTTTCGATGACGCGGTCCACGCGGGCACCGGACTCCCCGTTTATTCCCTTTACGGGAAGACCAAGCAGCCGACCCCCGCTCAGCTCAAGGGCCTGGATGCCGTGGTCATCGACCTGCAGGACATCGGCTCCCGCTCCTACACCTTCATCAGCTGGATGCGCTACACCCTCGAGGCGTGTTTCACCGCCGGCGTCGAGGTCATCGTGCTCGACCGGCCGAATCCGCTCGGCGGACTCAAGGTGGACGGCCCGCCGCTCGATGGGGATTTGATGACCGACGTCGGCGCCTTCCGCGTCCCGTACGTCCACGGCCTGACGATGGGGGAGCTGGCCACCATGGCCCGGCAGGCCCCGGGCGTGCTCAAGATTACCGAAAAAATCCGGACCAAGGGCCGCCTGACCGTCATTCCGATGCGCGGCTGGACGCGCGCCATGCGCTGGCCTGACACCGAACTGCGGTGGATCGCCACCTCCCCGTTGGTCACCAGCTTCGAAGCCACCGTCGGCTACGCCATGGTCGGACTTGGATGCGAGCAGACCAGCTGGTCCTCCGGTATCGGGAAGGACTTCCCTTTCCGCGGCATCTCCTACCCGCGGAAAACCCCCGACGAGCTCATCACGGCGCTGAACACCTACAAGATCCCCGGCATCACGCTGGTCAAGAAGCAGGGCCTCGCCACCGACG
>CAZAOI010000272.1:0-4629 GCA_964486705.1 uncultured Oleiharenicola sp.
GGAGGATTGCTTAGCCACCGGCGCACCGCGCCGGTGGGGTGGGCGTCGGTTTCCAGACCGACGCTGGTCGCCAATGTGCCCTGTGGTTCGCTGCTGCGAACCCGGGGCCAGTCGCGCCGCCTCCGCTGCGGCTGGGAAGGGGCTCAGCTTTTGGCTGAACCGCACCGATACAGCCTGGGGCTACTCAGAGTGGAGCCGATGAGGTCTGGATCCGGCCGAGCGGGCGGCCGGGCGAATCCGCCGCGGTCAGTTGGTCGCCAACTTGCGCCAGCGATTCGCGCCGACATTCACCGCATCCGGCGGGAACTCGGCAATGTTGCCGAAGGAAGTGACGACGACCGCGAGATTGCCCTTCCGGGCGGCGCGGGCCTGTTCCTCGATCTGCGGGGCCGCGGCCTTTCCGTCCTTGCCAATTCGGCCGAGCGACACGCGCCCGTTGGGTGCGATCGTGACGATGGCGTCGCCGGGTTTTCTTCCGGTGACGTAGCTGCCCGCCACCGTCGTGAAGACCGAATTGATTTCGCTGTCCGCGGTGACCACGATGATGTCGGGGGGCAGGTCGGATAATTTCCGCTGCGGCAGGCCGTACCAAAAACCGACCATGATCAACACGACCCCGACGGCAAACAGACCGGCGATCTCCACGAAGGAGCGGAGCACCTGAAAGCGTTTGGGCGGGGCGGCTTGACCGCGGGCCGGCTTGGTGGAACTGGAGACCGGGCCGGTCGCGAACGGCGGCAGAAGGGCGAGCCCGCGGGGATTTTCCACGATCCAATATTCATCAAAGAGCGACGTGCTCTTGTGCATGACCAGCCGGCCCGCGCGCACGGCAATCCGCCAGCCTTTGTCGCCGCGGTGGACGATGATGCCGGGCTCGGCCTTGGGTTGGTCCGAGTGATTCAGCGCCAGAAGATTGCCGGCCAGTCGGAAAACTTCGGCATCTGTGATCAGGCCGAGCTCCAATTTTTCATTGGGCGCCGCCAAGGCCGCAGCCTCGGCCTTCAGCTGAACCAGGGTGACACGATAAATGGGTGCGCTCATGGTTCGATGATGAAAACCAACGCGTTGGTGGACCCGAGGCGGATGTTGCCGGTGGCGAGGTTGCCGTCGTCCATTTCCTTATCGATCTTTTCCAGCAGCTCCACGTCTTCGGACATGGGGTTTCCGCTCACCGTAATGATCGAGATCGCCGCCTTCGTATAAAATCCGTTGGGGGAAACGTCAAAGTCCCACTCATAGACCCCGCCGATGGGCGTTTTCAACCCAAAGGCGGTCGGCAGCGCCCCGACGACCTCGACCGGAATTGCGCCTGGGCCGGTGTCGGCCGGCCATTTGCCGTTTTGCAGATTATAAGTGACGAGGGCGGTGGAAAAGGCGCGGAAGTTGTTCACCACGGCGGTCGTCTTCGATTTCAGTGTGATCAGCCGGTAGCCCGGCATCGCCGCCGCCGCGAGCAGGCCGATGATCACCACGGCCACCATGATCTCCACCAACGTGAAAGCACGCGAGCGGTGTCGGCGGACGGAAAATGATCGTGGGCCCCTTTGCATCAATGGCTCAAAGGACTACGGTGAATAGTCTTCGGTGCAAGCATTGAGATGAATCGACTTTAGCCCGAAGATTTCACACTCAGAGGTGTGAACTATTCGCCCGGTCGGGCCGACCTCACTCGCGACCGAGTCGGAGTTGTCGGGCTAACCGCGACAAAGTCGCTCTGCCCGGAGGGCAGACTGACATTTTTCTAAAATTGCTCGTCATGAGGGTGAAATATCCGGGTTAGCTGGCGCCCGGAAAACACCAGAGGGGGATCGGGGCCTTATCCGTAACCAAGCAATTGAACCCACATTCCCCTCACGAAATAAGTGAACTGATAGGTGGAGTCCGGCCTCCGGACGGGTTGGCTCGATGCGGGAGGTAGGGCGGAGCGGCCCGCTCCGCCGCGGCGCACTGGGCGCGGCAGGAGAAAACGCGTCCGGAGGCCGCGTTCCACCAAAATCAACTGCATCGATCCGCCTTATGTCCGGTCGGTCCAGCCGACCCTTCGCTCGTCCCTTGGCGGTGGGTCGGATAACCTAATCCCGCCGTGGCGGGATCGGTGGGGTTGGAATGGAGGAGCCAGCAAGCGCCTCCAAAATTAAAACAGTCAGCGCGGGCCTCTGGGCTGGCGTTGGGGTGGTGAACCGGCCCGGGTGTTTGCGCCGGGTGGGCAGCGCGTGGTTCATTCACGGCTGGTGTTGGCGTTGAAGACCGTTTAGCCCAAGGGCAAGAGTGAGCAACGACCAGCAGGAATTTTTTGAAGTGAGGGCGCCCGCGGACAAACCGGACGTCATCTTTGTCCGGAGCTTTCGCGCCCGCAATTATCGGCTGACCTTGCGCAAGGATGGCGTGGGCGTGGCGACCATTCCCGCTCGCGGCTCGGAACGCGAGGCGCAGCGGTTTGTGGCCCAGCAAAGCGATTGGCTCGAACGCGCCCGCGCCCGGCAGGCGAAGAAGCCGCGCGGGGCCGAAACTTGGCCCTTGGGCACGCACGTTTTGTGGCGCGGCGAGATGACGGAAATCAGGCCGGCGCAGACGGGCGCGCGGCCCACCGTTTGTCTGGCGGCCGATGTGTTTCGCGTGCCGGCGCTCGAGGGAGATTTGCGGCCGACCTTGGAGGCGCATTTTTCCCGGCGGGGCAAAATCGAGCTCCCCGCCCGCACGTGGGAGCTGTCCGCCGAAACGGGCGTGGACGTCAAGCAGGTCACTGTGCGCAACCAGCGTTCGCGCTGGGGCTCTTGTTCGGCGGCCGGGACGATTTCCTTGAACTGGCGGCTGGTGCAGACGCCGGCCACGGTGCGCGATTATATTATTTTCCATGAGCTGATGCACCTGCGGGAGATGAATCATTCGGCCCGATTTTGGGCGCGCGTCGAGGAGGTGTGCCCCTGGTGGCGGGAGGCCGAGCGCTGGCTCAAACGCAACGGCAGCCTGCTGGGTCTTTGAAGGGAGAATGTCAGTTGGTTGCGGGCCCGCGGGCTTGGGAGTGTCTTCAAACCCGTGGGAGGGGCTTTATGCCCCGACGGGCTATGGCTCGCGCTATGATGTCGGGGCGTAAAGCCCCTCCCACAATTTGCCAACGCGTGCTCTCCTGGGTTTGAAGACCCGCCCTTGTGCGCGCTCTGGGGCGGCCGCAGCGGACCGGCGGCCGTCGCACTTATCTGTCTTCAGGATCCAATCGTGATTTCACCCAACTGGTTGAATCCGGTGGCGCGGCTCAAACCGGCGAACGGCTGCCTTCCAAGACCCGGCGGAGCTCGGCGGCGAGCGTCTCCAGCGCAAAGGGTTTTTGCACAAAACCGGCGAGACCCTGGCCAAGGAATCGGTTGATCGCTTCCGCCTTGTTGAAGCCACTCATGAGGACGACGCTGACCTCGGGCCGGAGCAGGCGGAGCTGGCGAAAAGTTTCTTCACCGTCGAGTCCGGGCATGGTCAGGTCGAGTAAAACCGCCACATAGGCGTCGGGCTTGGCGCGGAAAAGCTTCAGGCCTTCCAGGCCGTCGACCGCCGTATCGACCGTGAAACCCAATCGTTCGGCGATGCGGACGGAAACCGCGCGAATGGCCTCCTCATCATCGACGACGAGCAGGCGGCCTGATCCCTGCCAGCCGGGCACAGTTGCGGCCGCCGCGACCACCGCCTCGGCGTCGCCGGCGACCATGGGAAAGAAGAGGCGGAACGCGGTGCCGCGGTGTGGTTCGCTGGCGACTTTGAGGGCGCCCGAATGCCCGCGGACAATTCCGTGCACGGCGGCGAGGCCGAGGCCGCGACCGGTGAATTTCGTCGTGAAGAAGGGATCGAAAATCCGGGCCAGGGTTTCCGGGGTCATGCCGGCACCATCGTCACTCACTTCGAGGTAAACATAGTCCCCGGGAGTGAGTTCGTTGGCCAGCTGTTCCTGCACCAAGTCGTCAGCGTCGAGCGCGAGCCGGCCGGTGCTGAGCGTGATCGTCCCGTTGCGTTCGCCGAGCGCCTCGGAGGCATTGATGACGAGGTTCATCGCCACCTGGCGGATCTGGGTGGCGTCGGCTTGGATCGAGGGGAGGGCGCTCGCGAGGTTGTAGCGGAGGACGGCCTTCTTGCTGATCGAAAGGGTGAGAAGTTGCGTGGTATCCCGGAGCAGTTCGTTCAGGTCGACCCGCTGGACGATGAACCGACCTTTGCCGGAGTAGGCGAGCATTTGGGTGCAGAGATCGGCCGCCCGGCGCGAGGCCAGCTCGATCGCGGCCAGCGAGTCGAGTCCGCGCCAACCCGGGGGCGCATCGAGGCGGGCGAGGCTGGCGTTGCCGAGGATGCCGGTCAGCAGGTTGTTGAAATCGTGGGCGATGCCGCCGGCGAGGACGCCGAGGCTTTCGAGCTTCTGCGTCTCCAGGAGTTTTATTTCGATCTGCTGGCGGGCCTCCGCGGCGCTTTTCAAATCGGTGATGTCAACCGAGACGCCGAGAACGCAGCGTTGGTCCATCCCCGCGAGGTGAAAGGGAATCTTGACGGTGCTCAACAGGCGTTGGGCACCGGTGGCGTCGACGAACGATTCCTCGGGGATCACCACGGGCTGGCCCGCCTGCAGCACGGCCCGATCAGCCGATTGATAGG
>CAZAOI010000273.1:0-4605 GCA_964486705.1 uncultured Oleiharenicola sp.
GCCCAGGCGCTCGCCAGCCAGCCCGACCTGCTGCTGCTCGACGAGCCGACCAACCATCTCGACCTCGCCTCCATTCTTTGGCTCGAGGAATTCCTGCTCCAGGAAAAGATCGGCCTGTTCTTCGTCACCCACGACCGCGCCTTTCTCAAGAAGCTCGCCACCCGCATCGTCGAGCTCGACCGCGGCATCATCACGAACTGGGATTGCGACTACGACACCTTCCTCGTGCGCCGGCAGGACCGGCTCGAGGCCGAGGAGCGCACGCAGGCGCTCGCCGACAAGAAGCTCGCGCAGGAGGAGGAGTGGATCCGCCGCGGCGTCCGCGCCCAGCGGTCCCGCGCCACGGCCCGCATCAACCAGCTGCACGTCCTCCGCGCCGATCGCCGCGCCCGCCGCGCCACTGTCGGCAACGTCAAGATGAGCGTCAACGAGGCCGCCATTCCAAGCGGCATGAAGGTGGTCGACGTCGAGAATATGTCCTTCGCCTACCCGGATGGTAAAGTGCTGGTGAAGAATCTCACAACGACCATCATCCGCGGCGACAAGATCGGGCTCATCGGCCCCAACGGCGCCGGCAAGACCACGCTCATCAAACTGCTGCTCGGTCAGCTCGCGGCCACCAGCGGCGTCATCAAGCACGGCACGAACCTTGAGGTGGTCTATTATGACCAGTTGCGCGCGCAGATCGACGACGACAAGACGGTCGCGGACAACATCGCCAACGGCAACACCCACATCACGATCGACGGCCGCACGCGGCACGTCATCAGCTACCTGCAGGATTTCTTGTTTGCGCCCGACCGCGCGCGCACGCCGGCGCGCGTGCTCTCCGGCGGTGAGCGCAACCGCCTGTTGTTGGCGCGGCTGTTTACCAAGCCGGCCAACGTGCTCGTTCTCGATGAACCGACCAACGATCTCGATGTCGAGACGCTCGACCTGCTCGAGGATCTACTGGTGGAGTTCCCCGGCACCGTGTTGATCGTGAGCCACGATCGCGAGTTCCTTGACGAGGTGGTCACGAGTTCCCTCGTGTTCGAGGGCGACGGCGTGATCGGCGACTACGTCGGCGGCTATACGGACTGGATGAGCGACAAAGCCAGGCAGGGCGCGGCGGGTAGGGCGCAGCGGCCCGCTGCGCCGGCAGAAGAGGGTGTTGATCGGACGACCGGGCCGGTCGTTCCTCCCTCCAAATCCAAGGCCAAAAAACTTTCCGGCAAAGAGCAGAAGGAACTCGAGACCCTGCCCGCGAAGATCGAGGCGATGGAGCAGGAACAGGCGCAGCACACGGCGAAGCTCGCGGATCCGGCGTTCTACAAGAAGGAGCCGCAGAAATTCGCCGAGGTGAAGGGCCGGCTGGAGGCGCTGGAAAAAGAACACGCGACGATCTTCGCCCGTTGGGAGGATTTGGAGGCGAGACGGGAAGAGACGGAAGCCGCGGGCTAAACTCGTTTCAGGAGAAATTGCGGCCGCCCCCGGTCAAAAAAAGCGGAGCCAGTTTGTAACGTAATCCGTTACAAACTGGTCGCGGTCCGGATGATCCCAGACATAGGATCAGGGTCGTGCTGCGGTCGCGTTCCCCAGGGCCGCGGCGATCGCGGGCTCGGCGCCGATCGTGCCGGTGAGCTTGGCGAGATAGGCTGGCTCCCGCATTGCCCGGACCGCGGCGACGGTTTGGGCAAGGCGGCCGCGAACGTCGAGGCGGCCCGCGACATCCGCGTAGTTGGGCCGGGCGAGAAATTTTTCGAGGTAGCGCGCGTGGTTCTCGCCGAGGTGGGCGTCGATCGTGCGCTGCGCCTCGAGGCGGCCGCGGTACCAGGCGCTCGCGAGCAGCGACTCGCGCGTGAAGAGCCCGCGGAACACCGGATCGTCGGCCTGGCGGCCTTCCCAGGCGCCATCGCGCATCAGGTGCAACAGCGCGCGCAACGGCGGGCAGGCCGTTTCGACCGAGCCGTCGGAGAAATAGTGCAGCGCGGTGGAGCGCATGGCGGCGACGATGTTGTCCACGCCGTCGGCGAAGACGCCCATATCCTGCTTTTCCGGCTGGAGAAACTCCTCGTCGAAGACGCTGCTCGGGTTGCCGAGCACGCGGCCGCAGTAAGTCTGCACGAAGCGCGCGGTGATGCGCCAGCCGAGCCGGCTCGCGAGCACGCGTTTGCCGTCGTGGTCGAAATCCACGCAGCGCTCGAGGTGGCCGCCGGCGATGAGGGCGGCGGGCTCGCGCTCGGCCGGAGTCATACGGCACCATAGCTCGGGCACGAGCAGGCTGATGTCGTGGTCGACGCGGTGGTGCGGGCCGACCCAGCCAGCGGCGGTCGAGAAGACCGGGAGGCCGGTGAGAATATAGGACGTCAGCGCGGCGTTGAGATCGTAGATTGGCGGCAGGGCGTTGAACGGGCCCTTGGTCAGCGCGCCCTCGGAACCCACACCCGTCGTGGAGGGGGATTTGCCGGTGAGGCTGGCGATCAGATCCATGAAAGCCTCGGGCACCTCCTGGTAATGGATCGGGCCGAAGACACACAACGGGCGGACGCCAGGTTCGGGGGGATTGAGGCGGCGACCCATCAGCACGGAGCCGACGGGAAAGGGCGCGGGCGAATCAGCCCCGATCCGGCGGAAAAGGCGCGCGCCGGTTTGAGCGAGATACGTCGCGCGCGGGTCCTCGAGATCGGGCCGGTTCTGGAGATAACGGGGATTCTTCGAGGGTTTGCCGTCGACGATTCGCGGGAAGGCGGGCGAGACCATGTACGCGGGACTCCCCGCGGCCACGAACTCCCGGAACGTGGTTTGCATCAGCTCGGTGAACGCCTCAAAGCCCAGCGCGTCGTCGACCACCGTGCGCGCGGTGTCCCGCGTGAGCGGCTCGTAGTTGGAGAAGAAATGTCCGGTGCGGCTGAAGTCCCGTTCGGTCCGCTTGTCGTAGCCGCGCACGACGGCGTCGTCCGGCCGCTGGAAGAGCCGGAGTTCGCAGTTGTGGACGAACTTGAGGGAGGGCTGCGTGACCCACGCCGGCAGGCTCGGGACTTGGTCTCGCGGAGCGACGGTGGAGGCGGTGATGTCGTCTTCGACCTGAATTTTCTCGGCGGGGAAAAAGTCGGAGCGGAGCGTGAAGGTGCGCCAGCCGCCCTCGCGGGTGTAGCCGACGCGCAGGTAGTGCGTGAGGAGTTTGTCGGCGTGATGCTTCAGCTCGTTGCCCGGGCGGGCGTTGATCGTGTCGACGCTGAAATGCTGGCGCCAGTCCTCGCCCCACTCGGGTTTGTAGAGCCGCTTGAGGTGGAGCACGAGGTCGCGGATCGAGCGTGGAATGGAGGCGAGCCAGTCGTTGTACTCTTCGGTGTAGTCCGGGCTGCGGCTGAGCAGCTTGATCACGGACCCGAGCGAGCGCTCCGGGCTGAGAATGCGCCGGGCGCGCACGACATTGCTCAGCGGATTGCGGAAACGCTTCGTGTAGTCGCGATGAAGGATCGTCTCGACGACGTCGAGATCGCGGGCGAGGTCGCTGACAAACACCGGGCCGGTGAACATCGCGTCGGCGATGGGCTTGGAGATCTCGGACTTGCCGCCGCCGGAGACGGTGCAGGGCTTGTGGCAGAGCAGGCCCTCCGCCGCGGTGCCGCGGAGGAGCCAGCGCCGGCTGCCTTCGGGCTTGAACATCTCGACCTTGTACCCGGAGGGCAGCACGTAGGTGAAGCCGGGCAGGAGCTTCAGCATCTGCGCCGCACCGGACTCGTCGTGCCAGTCGATCGTTTGCGTGCGCAGCTCGAAGCGCGCGTCGGCCGGCACATACTGGACGGTGGGGAACACCCGGTCGCGGGCCCAGCCGCCGGGCTGGAGCTCGGCGCGGTCGCCGAGTAGGGCGAGCGCTTCGGCGAAGGTGTGCGTCACCTCGGGCAGATTCGGGTTGAGCTGGAAAGTTTCCCCCTGGTCGTAGCTGGGGAAAACGATCGCGCCGCCCGCGTGCTCCTCCTCCGCGCCCCCGAGCAGATTGGCGGCGAAGCTGAGCTGCGTCTTCACCTCTTTTTTGCAGTAGCCGAAATAATTGTCGGAGATGAACGTGACGATCACGCCGGCCGCGCTCCGGGCGGTGAGCTTGAACGCGCCGCCGTCGTTGTAGAGTTCCGCCGCGTCCTTCCAGCACATGCCGTCGCGGCGCTGGCGTTCCGTGGCGTCGGCGTGCGCGGGCAGGCCGAGTTCGCGCTTCGTCAGCCCGTTGAGGTGCGGCGCGAGGATGATGCAGCCGGTGTGGCCGGTCCAGTGCTCGGGATCGAGGCCGGCGTCGTTCTCCGGCAGGTGAGGATCGCCGGCGTTGCCGAAGATGCTCTCGATGAAATCGAGATTGGCCACCAGCGCGCCCGGGACGAAGAAACGCGTCTCCATGGCGCGGACCGGACTAAAACCCGGCACCGCCGGCACGACGACCGGGCGGAGGTGGAGCGACACAAAACACTCGGCCGGCGCGGGGGCGGCGGCGGTGAAGGGGAGGCGGAGCAGTTCCGCGGGCGGAGTCAGGGCGCGGGCCAGCAGGCGGCCGAAGACGGCGGCGGGCACGGCCTTCTTGTCATCGGGGATGGGCAGGCCGCCTTCGGCGACGTGGAAGATGCCCGAGGT
>CAZAOI010000274.1:0-4600 GCA_964486705.1 uncultured Oleiharenicola sp.
TGGCCGATCTGGCTTTCAAGCCAACCCGTCCGGAGGCCGGGTTCCACCCATCCGTTCCAGGTGGGCGTGCGCGAAGTGAGAGTCCGGCTGCTTCGTTGCAGCTAAGAACCGCGCGCCCGTCCTACTTGGCGGCGGCGGTCTCGCGGTATTCGCCGAGCGCGCGATAGCGGTCGTAGCGGTCGTCGAGCAGTTGCCCGACTTTCTTGGCGGCAAGTTCCCCGAGGTGGCGAAGCAAGGCGACTTTCAGGGTGGCGGCGGCCGCGGCCGGATCATTGTGCGCACCGCCGAGCGGTTCGGGGATGACTTCGTCGACCACGCCGAACTCAAAAAGATTGGCGGCGTTGAGCTTCAGCGCTTCGGCGGCCTGGGGGGCGTTGGCGCGGTCTTTCCAGAGGATGGCGGCGCAGCCCTCCGGGGAGATGACCGAGTAGTAGGCGTTTTCGAAAATGAGGACCCGATCGGTGACGCCGATGCCGAGGGCGCCGCCGGAGCCTCCCTCGCCGACAACGATCGCGATGGACGGGACTTTGAGCATGGCCATTTCGCGCAGATTGACCGCGATGGCTTCGGACACATGGCGGGCTTCGGACTCGACGCCGGGAAAGGCGCCGGGGGTGTCGATGAAAGTAATCACGGGCAGGCCGAATTTTTCCGCGAGTTTCATCAGGCGCAGGGCCTTGCGATAGCCCTCCGGCTGGGCCATGCCGAAGTTGCGAACAATGTTTTCCTTGGTGTCGCGGCCTTTTTGCTGGGCGACGATCATGACGGCGCGGCCTTCGAAAAAGGCGGTCCCACCGATGAGCGCCCGGTCGTCGTTGTACTGGCGGTCGCCGTGCAGTTCCTGAAAATCCGTGCAGAAGGCGCTGACGTAGTCCAACGCGTAGGGCCGCCTGGGATGGCGGGCAACCTGGACGCGCTGCCACGGCGTGAGGTTGGAGTAGATTTCGCGCCGGGTCGTATCGATCTTTGCCTCGATCGTGGCCAATTCGGCGGCCATATCGATATTGTTCTCGAGCGACTGCTGATGCAGGGCTTCGAGCTGTTTTTCGAGATCACGCAGCGGCTTTTCGAACTCGAGCAGGTAGGCGGGTCGATCCATAGGGCAAAAGGCTAGGGCTGGTCGCGGGCGGCTGTCAACGCGGCCCAACCAGCGGAGTGGATTGCGTTTGTAGGAGCTTGTTTACAAGCGAGGTAGGATTTTGTTCGTGGGCGTGGACCGAATCGCCGGGGAACAGGCTCCGACCACGAACTCAGAGCCCGTCTTTCGCGGCTTCGGGGTTCTTCAGCTGATCCTTCCAACTCAGGATCTTGGCTTGCGCGCCGAATTTTTCCGCCATCGGCTTGTCGCCTTTTTCCATCCAGATGCGGGACAGCGTGGTGTTGATGAAGAGATCGTCGGGGCGGAGTGCATGGGCCTTTTCCGCGGCCAGGAGGGCTTCGGCGAGGCGGCGGAGGCTGAAATTGATTTCGGCGAGGGCATGCCAGGCCTCGAACGAAGCGGGTGCGGCGGCGGTCGCACGCTGGAGCTTGGCCAGGGCGGCGTCATTGTCGCCCATCGTGTAGTCGAACGTGGCTTCTTCGATCTGGGACTGGATTTCTTCGGAGCTCAAGCGGCCACGTTAGCACGACCGGGCCAAAAAGAAAGGACGGCCTTGCGGCCGTCCCGGGAAAGCAGCCGATGACCGTGCGATCAGTTCAGTTTGATCGTGGCGTTGGCCGGAGCGGGGATTTCCTTCTTGCAGCCGGCCTCGATCGAAATGTTCAGGGTGACCTCGTCGCCCAGTACCTTGGACAGCATGGCCGGGCCGGCGGCGCCGAATTCCGATTTCTTGATCATGGTGGTGGCCTCCCAGCCAGAGATGGTCGTGCCGGGTTTCATGCCGGGGGCGAAGCCGTTCAACGTGACGTGGAAGGCGACTTCCTTCGTGACGTCCTTGATGGTCAGGTCGCCGGTGACATCAAAGGTGTTTTCGCCGGTCTTTTTCCAAACCTTGCTCTTGAACAGGGCGCTCGGGAACTTGGCGGCGTCGAAGAAATCCGCGCTCAGGATGTGCGCGTTGCGCTTTTCGTTGGCGGTGCTGACCGAGGCAACTTCCACGGTGGCCTCGACGCGGCTGTTTTCGAGGTTAGCGCGGTCCACCGTGATCGTGCCGGTGGTCTTGGTGAAGCTGCTGGTGTACTTCGAAAGGATATGGCGCAGCGCAAAGCCGGTCGAGGAATGAACCGGGTCGATCGTGTAGACTTCGACTTCGGCACGCGCGGCGACGGCCAGCGTGAGAACGGCAAACAGGGCGAGGAGTTGTTTCATGGATGGTGGATTTTTGGAATGAGCTGGGATAGGTAGCCATTTTTTGTGCCGGCGCAACTGGTGAGTGGCCCGGGTGGGCGTCTTCACAAAATCAGCATGGCGTCGCCGTAGCTGAAGAACCGGTATTCGCGGGCGACGGCGTCCGCGTAGATTTCCTTGAGCCAGGCAATGCCGTCGGTCGAACCCGGGGCCAGGAAGGCCGCCACCAGGCAGAGCAAGGTCGAGCGGGGCTGGTGGAAATTGGTGATGAGGGCATCCACCCGGCGAAACTGGCGGGGCGGGTAGATGAAAATGCCGGTCTCGCCGAGAAAGTCGCCTGCCAACGGGGCGTCATGCCGGCTCAGGAAATCCTCGATGGTCCGCACGGACGTCGTGCCGACCGCAATCCGCCGGCCCTGGGTGGCAAAGAGCGCCCCTTGGCTCGCGGCGCTCAGGGAGTAAACCTCCCGGTGAATGGCGTGGTCTTCGATGTTTGCCGTGGCGATCGGACGGAAGGTGCCCAGGCCGACGTGGAGCGTCAGGTCCGCGCAGGCAATGTCGCGAGCGGTGAGTTGATCGAGCAATTCGGGCGTGAAGTGCAGCCCCGCCGTCGGGGCGGCGGCCGCGACTCGCTGCGCCGGGTTGGCATAAACAGTTTGGTAGCGCTTGCGATCGCGCGTGCGCTCCTCGTCCGTGTGCCGTTCGGCGATGTAGGGGGGCAGGGGCATCTCGCCGATCTGGCCCGCGACCGTGAGAATGTCGCCCTGGGGAGCGGTGAAGGCGATCCGCACTGGGCCGTCGGCCGTCTTTTCGCAGACGACGGCGGAAAAGATTCCCGCGACCCCAAACTGCGCGCCAACCGGCAACTTCTTGCCGGGGCGCACCAGGCACCACCATTCCCCGGGGACCGCCGCCGGCCGCAACAGCAGGCATTCCACCTGTCCGCCCGTCGGTCGCACGGCGTGCAACCGGGCGGGGATTACCGCGGCGTTGTTCCGGAAGAGGCAATCGCCCGCGCGGAGATACTCGGGCAGGTCGCGGAAACTCCGGTGTTCGACCGTGTGGGTCGACCGGTGGACGACCAGCAGCCGCGACTCATCGCGCCGGGCAGCCGGCTGATGGGCGATGAGCCGCTCAGGCAGAACGTAGTCGAAAAGGTCGGTTTTCACGGCGAGCGGAAAGAATCGGGCATTTCGACTGGATTAGAAATCATGCCGCTGGCAACCTTTCTCGGTGGACGAAGCCCCTTGGAAGAAACAACTGCTGTGGCTGCTCGCGGCAGGGTGCCTTTTCCCGGGCGTCACGCCGCCCGTGGCCCTCTTCGCGGGGATCGTCTTTGCGCTCCTGATCGGGCGGACGGACGCGAAACGCGCGGCGCAGGTGCAGAAGTTCCTGCTTCAGGCCTCGGTGGTAGGGCTGGGCTTCGGGATTCAATTCAGTGCCGTGCTCAAGGCGGGCTCGACGGGCGTGGTGGCGACGGCGGGCTCGTTGCTCGCGACGATCGGGCTCGGCTTGCTGCTCGCCCGCTGGTTCCAAGTGGAGCGCACGACTGGCCAGCTGATCTCGACCGGCACCGCGATCTGCGGCGGCAGCGCCATCGCCGCGATGGGCCCGGTGCTCGGCGCGCAGCCGCGGGAGATGACCGTCGCGCTGGGCTGCGTGTTTGTGCTCAACGCCGTGGCCCTGTTCGTTTTTCCCGTGATTGGCCACTGGCTGCAAATGCCGCCGGCGCAATTCGGGTACTGGGCGGCCATCGCGATTCATGATACCAGCTCGGTGGTCGGCGCGGCCGCACGTTATTCGCCGGATTCACTGGCGATCGCGGTGCCAGTCAAGCTGGCGCGGGCGCTCTGGATCTTGCCGCTCGTGACGGTCGCGGCGGTCGTGCTGCGGAAGCCCGGGAGCAAAGCCACGCTCCCCTGGTTCATCTTTCTGTTCGTGGCGGCTTCGGCGCTGGCTTCGTTCGTGCCGCTGGGGGCGGGGATTTATCCCTGGCTGGCCAGCGCCGCCAAGGCCGGCCTCGCGGCGACGCTTTTCCTGATCGGGGCCAGTCTTTCGCCCGGCATGCTCAAGTCCGTGGGCTGGCGTCCTTTCGCGCATGCGATCACGTTGTGGCTCGTGGTCAGCGCCGTTTCGCTGTGGGTGGTGCGCCGGGTGGGGTAACGGAGAAATCGGTCGGGCGACAAAAATGCTTGCCTCGCCGGAAGCAAATGAGCCGAATGCCGCTTCAATTTTGGCCGCTTTAGCTCAGTTGGTAGAGCGACTCATTCGTAATGAGTAGGTCGTCGGTTCAAATCCGACAAGCGGCTCCAG
>CAZAOI010000275.1:0-4531 GCA_964486705.1 uncultured Oleiharenicola sp.
TCAGTCGGAATTTCCCGCGGATGACGCGGATATGCGCGGATCAAGGCGTTAGAGATAAAACTCGAACCGATCCAATTCACACCATCCGGTAGGTAATTTGATCGGTTAGTTCCACGCTGGTCTTAGCTCTGAAATATCCGTGTCGATCCGCGTAATCCGCGGTTTCCTGCTGCATTGATCCAGCCAGGCAGAGCGAAGAATTCAGCCGGGCCTTCGCCCGCGCGTTCATTGCAGATATGCATCGAGGTCGATGCGGTCGTCGGCACGAATCCTGAGGGAGTCGACGCCTTTCACCGAACCGGTCGGCCGGCCGGTGGCGAGGCCCGCAAAGGCCACGTCGATGCGAGCACCTTGAAGCGGGACATTGGACTGGCCCGAAATGATGGCCAGGAGCCGAATGCCGTAGTCGGTCGCGCCCGTGCTATCGAGGTCGTAAGAGTATATTTTTCGCCGGTCATCGTGGTGTTACCGCAGTCGCCTGGGTTGGCTGGCGTCAACTGCGCGAAACTCCGGTGAACAGATTCTTGGCTGGGGCCGACGACGTAAGCGCAGCGACCCGCCCCACGAGGGCGTCCGATTGCCACGGATGCGGGATGGCCGGGTGAGAAGCCATGGTTCACGAATCAACCGCCAGCTGACGAACCCTCTCGCGGAAGCACCGAAAACGCTAGCGCCGTTCGGCGACAAACCCCTCCCCGCCAAACCAGGAATTCGACGCTACTCCATTTTTTTATCGGTCGTAACCTCGGCCGGCCCATCGGATCAGACCAGCACTTTCCCTCCGAATCGATGCTGCTCGAGGCCTGGTTGCGCCAAGAATTCCAGCAAGTAGTTCCGCTCCAGGTCGCCAATTGACCTGGAGCAGGTCGGGCGCCAGCCTGCCGACATGCCCACTCCCCCTCGCCTGCTGCTGGTTCTCTGCCTTCTGTCGCCTGTCCTCACTCCCCTGGCTCACGCCCAGCCCGACCGCGTCAACGGCCGCGCCTTCGCCACCCGCTCCCAGGTCATCGCCCAGCACGGCATGGCCGCGACCTCGCAACCGCTGGCCACGCAGGTCGCGCTCGATGTGCTCAAGGCCGGCGGCTCCGCGGTGGACGCCGCGATCGCGGCCAACGCCACGCTCGGTCTCATGGAGCCCACCGGCAACGGCATCGGCGGCGACCTCTTCGCCATCGTCTGGAGCGCGGCCGAAAAGAAGCTCTACGGCCTCAACGCCTCTGGCCGCTCCCCGCTCGGGCTCAGCCGCGAACAATTGATGACCGACCTGAACAAGCTCGGCCGAACCACCATCCCGTCGGACGGCTTCCTGCCCATCAGCGTGCCGGGCGCCGTTGACGGCTGGTTCGAGTTGCACGCCAAGTTTGGCAAACTCCCGATGAAGGACGTGCTCGCCCCCGCCATCCGCTACGCGCAGCAGGGCTTTCCCGTCACCCAATACATCGCCTATGGTTGGGGCCTCGAAGTCCGCTCTGCCCAGGCCGACAAACTCCCCGGGGCCTTCCTGTCCACCTACGCGCCGAACGGGCGCGCGCCAACCGAAGGCGAAATCTTCAAGAACCCCGACCTCGCCCAAACGCTCAGCGCGCTCGCGACCGGCGGCCGCGACGTCTTCTATAAGGGTGTGATCGCGGACCAGATCGACGCCTTCATGCGCGCCAATGGCGGCTACCTGCGGAAAATCGACTTGGAAAAACATACCTCGACCTGGGTTGATCCCGTGTCCGTCAATTACCGAGGCTATGATGTCTATGAGTTGCCACCCAACAGCCAGGGCATCGCCGCGCTCCAGATGCTCAACATCCTCGAGGGCTACGACCTCAAGGCTTTGGGCTACAACTCGCCCGAGGCGCTGCACCTGATGATCGAGGCCAAGAAGCTCGCCTTCGAGGACCGCGCCAAGTTCTACGCCGATCCTGAGTTCAGTCGCATTCCCCTGCCGGGCCTGCTTTCCAAGGCCTACGCCGCCGAGCGTCGCAAGCTGATCGACCCAAAAAGAGCCGGCCGCAGCTACGACGCCGGCAATCCCGCGGTGCAGCAGGGCGACACGATCTACCTCACCACCGCCGACGCCGCCGGCAACATGGTCTCGCTCATCCAAAGCAACTACCGTGGCATGGGCTCCGGCATCACCGTGCCCGGTCTCGGCTTCACGTTCCAGGACCGCGGCGAGATGTTCACGCTGCGCGCCGGCCACGCCAATGACTACGCGCCGGGCAAGCGGCCGTTCCACACCATCATTCCCGCCTTTATCCTGAAGGACGGGGCGCCCTGGCTCTCTTTCGGTCTGATGGGCGGCGCCATGCAGCCGCAGGGCCACGTCCAGATCGTCTGCAACCTCATCGACTGGGGCATGAACCTCCAGGAGGCCGGCGATGCGGCGCGCTGGTGCCATGAGGGTTCTTCGGATTACGACAACCCGAAGATGACCGATGGCGGCCATGTCGAAGTCGAGAGCGGCGTGCCTTACGAGACCGTGCGCGGCCTCCTGCAGCGCCGTCACGTTGTCGAAATTGGCAACGGCGGCTTCGGTGGCTACCAGGCCATCGCCCGCGATCAAAAGAATGGCACCTACCTCGGCGCGAGCGAATCCCGCAAGGACGGCCAAGCCGCGGGTTACTAACCCGGATGCATCACAATTTTTCCAATCTAACGCATCCGCTATCCGCGCCCGACGAGCGCGGATCGGCGACTTGGTCGCGGTTAACCCCGACCTTGTCGGCCCGACAGGGTCCATCCGTCACACCTCTGGGTGTGATGGATGCAGGCTAACTGCCGGGGAACCGGGGCGCTGACACCCGGTAAATCGGGCTCATTCCGCCTGCCGTCCCTCGTTCTAATTCCGGCGTGTCGCATCCGCGCACCACGCCCGCAACCGCGCCAAAGCCTGCGGCGCCCCTTCCGCTTTGCAACTGGCGGAGAACAGCCAAAGCAGCGAGTGCGGCATCGGGTTGCCAAGGAATCACGGCTCCGACCAAGTCTGCGTCGCGCCGATCGGCGCGCGGAACGTTTCCGTAATCTTCCGGACTCTTTTTGGGTCTTTTGGGGCGAAAAAATCTTGGATTTAGCCTGGCATTGACACCCGGCCACGCCCTGTGGCCAAATCACCTTTCGGCCCTGCACTCGTAGGCAGGCCAAAACCCATCATCACCATGTCCATGTCTCCGCTCGAAGAACTCCGCCACTCGGCCTCCCACGTCCTTGCGACGGCCGTCCTCCGCCTCTTCCCTGAGGCCAAACTCGACATCGGCCCGCCCACGGACACCGGCTTCTACTACGACATCGACCTCGATCACAAATTCACGGCCGACGACCTCGTCAAACTTGAGGCCGAGATGAAGAAGATCGCCGACGAGAACCAGCCGTTCTACCGCAAGGAAGTTTCCCGCGAAGAAGCGGTGGAGATCATCAAGTCCCGCGGCCAGGAACGCTTCAAGCTGGGCCGGCTCGCCGACATCCCCGCGGACGAGAAAATCTCGTTCTACCAGAACGGGGAGTTCATGGACCTGTGCGCCGGCACCCACATTCGCTATTCCTCAAAGCTGAAAGCCTTCAAGCTCCTCTCCATCGCCGGCGCCTACCACCGCGGCGACGAGACCAACAAACAACTGCAGCGCATCTACGGCACCGCTTTCCCCACGAAGGAGGAGCTCGCGAATTACCTGACCCAGATGGAGCAGGCCAAGCTGCGCGACCACCGCAAACTCGGCAAGGAGCTCAAGCTATTCCACATCGACGAGGACGTCGGCCAGGGCCTGATCCTCTGGACGCCGAACGGCTCCATTTTGCGCCAGCAGCTGCAGGACTTCATCATGGGCGAACTCCGCAAGCAGGGCTACTCGCAGGTGTTCACGCCGCACATCGGCCGCCTCTCGCTCTACAAAACCTCCGGCCACTTCCCCTATTACAAGGACTCGCAGTTCCCGCCGGTCGTCGAACGCGACTTCCTCGACCAGCTGATCTCCTCCGGCTGCTCTTGCGCCGAGATGACCAACCGCATCGAGGCGGTTTCCGTCCATCTGGCCGAAAAGGTCAATAAGCTTACCGGCAAGGAGACCATCACCAAGGATCGCGTCCTCCCCGACGACCAGCTCATCGACGGCTTCCTGCTGAAACCGATGAACTGTCCGCACCACATCAAGATTTTCGCCTCGCAGCCGCACTCCTACCGCGATTTGCCCGTGCGTCTCGCCGAATTCGGCACCGTCTACCGCTGGGAACAATCCGGGGAACTCAACGGCATGACGCGCGTGCGCGGTTTCACCCAGGACGACGCCCACCTCTTCTGCACCGAGGAGCAGGTCGCCAAGGAAATGCTCGGCTGCCTCTCGCTCGTGAAGACGGTTCTGACGACCCTCGGGATGCAGGATTACCGCGTGCGCGTCGGCACGCGCGATCCCGATAGCACCAAGTTCACCGGCAATCCCGAGCAATGGGACAAGGCCGAAGCCGCCTGCCGCGAGGCCGCCCAGACCCTCGGCGTGCCCTTCACCGAGGAACCCGGCGAGGCCGCCTTCTACGGCCCGAAGATCGA
>CAZAOI010000276.1:0-4493 GCA_964486705.1 uncultured Oleiharenicola sp.
CTTCATCATCGTCGCCTTGAGGTGGAGCGAGAAGAGGACGTCGTCCTTTTTGGCCTTGATGATCTGCTGGGCGAAGAAGGCGCCGAGGGCCTTCTTGTTCATAAATGTGGCGTCGAGAATCTCGCCGGCCTTGAGCGGGGTTTTTTCCTTGAGGACGATGGTCGCAGCCGCCTTGGCGATGGCTTCAGGGGTCGCGCCGGCGGGCGCGGGCGCGGGCACGAATTCAATGCGCACCGTGGTGGCGGCAGCGACGGTGACCGACTTTTCGTTCGAGAAGAAGTCGTCCTTGCCCATGGACGCGACGTTGGTCTTTGAGGTCGGCAGCCACGCGCCCATGGAATGCGGATGCTTGCGCGCGTAGTCCTTGACGGCTTTCGGGGCGCGGCGGTCGGAGTTGCCCTCGCGGAGGACGGGATTCACGGCGGAGCCCATGACTTTTCCGTAGCGGGCCTTGGCGTCCTTCTCGGCGTCGGTGGTCGGGACCTCGGGGAAGGCGGGGAGGGCGTAACCCTTGGCCTGGAGTTCGGCGATGGCCGCCTTCAATTGCGGGACGGACGCGCTGATGTTGGGGAGCTTGATGATGTTGGCCTCGGGCTTGAGCGTGAGGGCGCCGAGCTCGGCCAGGTGATCGGGGACACGCTGCCCGGGAGGCAGGAGGTCGGCGAAAGCGGCGAGAATGCGGGCGGCAACGGAAATGTCGCGCGTCTCGACATTGATGCCCGAATGCTTGGTGAAAGCCTGGATGATCGGCAGCAGGGAATAGGTGGCGAGCGCGGGGGCCTCGTCGGTTTTGGTGTAGATAATGGTGGGATTCACGGGAAAGTTGAGGGTTGAGGGCGGAGAGTTGAGAGAGGGAAGGCGAAAAACGTGAGGTTCAGGTTGGCATGGCCTTTGGGTCGCGGTCAAAGGCTTTTGTGGCGCAGGGATTGCGAACCGTTGGCCACCACAGAACACACGGAACACCCAGAAAACGGAGGAGGCTGATTTGGCTAACCACTATTCTTCACTGATTGGCCACTCATTGAATAATGCAAGGCGGCCGGCAGCCCTCTTGCGCGCGCGGTCTGAGGCGTGAGCCAGTTCGTGGGCCTACGACGGACGGCTCCGTTAACTCCAGATTCCAGGGTAAGGATTTCTGTGTCTTCCGCGGATTCTGTGGTGAAACTTCCGGATTAATAGTGACCAATTAGGGTGGATTAGTGGTTAATCCCGCTGCTTTGCTCTTCGTCCAGCCATGAAACCCAACATCACCCTCGCCGAGACCACGGCCCCCAACGGCGCGCGGCTGACCTTGGTCGCACACGACGGTGATTTTTGCATCCGCGTAAACGGCCAGCAACTGATGCACTCGGCCGTGTCCACCTCCGAGGTCAAGCTGGGGGAACTGGGCTGCGAGCGCCACGCGAAGAAAAACAACGGCACGCGCGTCCTGATCGGCGGACTGGGCTTGGGCTTCACCTTGAAGAGTGTCCTGGCCGCGGTCGGCGGCAATGCGGTGGTGCACGTATCCGAACTCTTCCCCGAGATCGTCCTCTGGAACCGAACATTTCTCGCCGGGCTCAACGGCAAGCTGCTCGCGGATCGCCGGGTCCAGGTGCTGGCGGAGGACGTGCGGGCCATCATCCAACGCGGCGCCCGGCAACCGTACGACGTCATCGTTCTCGATATCGACAACGGCACGACGGCCATGGTCAAAACCGAGAACCACGCGCTCTACAGTGAATGGGGCATGCAGCAGATCGCGCGGGCGCTGAAGCCGGGGGGGCGCGCCGCCATTTGGTCGGCTTGCCCGGATGGGGCGATCGAACGACGCCTGACGAAGGCCGGCTTCGTGGTGACAGCCGTTCCGGCGAAGCTCTATGAGAGCGCCAAGCGGTTCGCTTATATGATCTATGTGGCCGACAAACCGGAGGCGGCCGAAAAGGAAAACCCGAAGGAGCGAAGAAGCTGAGGCTGAAAATTCAGCAGACGAGGTGGAACGCGGTCTCCGGACGCGTTCGTCTCGGCAGCTAAAACCAACCCGTCCAGAGGCCGGGTTCCACCGTTGTTCCTCGGCTGCTTTGTGTTCGCTGCGCCCCTCTGATCAAAACCCGCCCACCGGCTTCACTTCGACGAACTGCAGCGCGGCGCGGTTCTCCGCGCGCGATTGCGCGAGCGAAACCGTGAACCGCGCTTCCCAGTCGTTCTGCTCGTCCGGATCGGCCAGCACCTGGGCGACGACCAATCTGGTGTCTTCGTCTGAGAAATAGGTGTGCTTCACCGCCCGGCCCTCGGGGTCGAGACGGAAGCGGCCGCGTAGCTCGAAGTAGGCGGCGAATTCCCTTTCGATCCGGCGCGCCTCGGCCACGTGGGCGACCTCGTTGCCGGGTTCGGCGGCAACCGCGGGTGCCAGGCGCAACCGCGCGCCTTCCCAATCGCGCGCGGCGACATCCTGCAGGAATCCCAGCACGGCGGTGCGGACCAGACGGCGGAAGGCGTCGGCGTCACGCGTGATGTCATAGGACGCGGGCCGGGCGGGCTTGGTGTCGGTGTCGGCCGCGACGAATTCCGGGTTCTTCAACCGTTCCCATTCGTCGAGCAGGCTGGAGTCAATGCCGCGGATCAATTCGCGGAAGTAGTCCTCCATTTCCACCACCTCGGGCGACTTCGCGGTGTCGGGCACCGTCTGCGCGAGCACTTTCCAGGTCTGCATGAGATGCCGCAGGAGCAGGCCTTCGCTCCGCTCCAGGCCATAGTCGCGCACGTAATCCGCGAACGATTGGTAGCGCTCGAACATTTCGCGCGCGATCGACTTGGGCCGCACGTTCTCCTGCTCGACCCAGGGATGCGCCGCGGCGAAGGTGTTGAACGTCTCGTAGAGAAACTCGCGGAGCGGCTTTGGATGCTCGACTTCCTCGAGCTTCGCCATCCGCTCCTCGTAGGGAATGCCCGCGGCCTTCCATTCCTCGATCTTGATGCCCTTCTGTTTGTCCACCTGCCGCCGCAGGATCTGGTCCGGGTCCTCGACGATGGCCTCGCAGAGGGTCAGGACATCGAAGGGATAGTCGGGCGACTCGCGGTTCAAAAGCGGCAGCGTGTCGATAAGGTAGAGCGAGAGCGCCTGATGCAGGGAAAAGTCGTCCTGCAAATCCAGATTGACCTGGAGTCGGCGGCCGGACGCCTGGCGCGGGATGAGCTCCACGATCTTCCGGTCGAGCAGGGCCCGGAACAACTGCCAGGCGCGGCGGCGCAGGGCTTTCTTCTTGGTCGGGGTCTCATGGCAATCCGCGATGATCTTGCGCAGGGCCCGGCAGCCGTCGGCCTCGCGGCTGAGCACGAGCAGGAGCATGCCGTGCGACACGTCGAAGTGCGACGAAAGTTCCTCCGGCGCGGCGGTCCGCAGGCGCTCGAAGGTTTTGGCATCCCAGCCGATCGAGCCTTCGGGCGCGCGCTGCTTGACCAGCTTCTTTTTCTTTGTTGGATCGGCCGCCGCTTTTTCCTCGGCGCGTTTGTTCTCGATGAAGTGCTCCGGCGCCTGCGCGATCACGTAACCCTGGTCGTCGTAGCCGGCGCGTCCGGCCCGGCCCGCCACCTGCCGGAAATCCCGCACGCTGAGGATGGCGGCCTTCTTGCCGTCGTATTTCCAGAGCTGGGTGAAAACGACGGTGCGGATGGGGACGTTGATGCCGACGCCGAGCGTGTCGGTTCCGCAAATGAGTTTGAGCAGGCCTTTCTGCGCGAGTTGCTCGACGAGAATGCGGTACTTGGGCAGCAAGCCGGCGTGATGGACGCCGATGCCGTGGCGCAGCCAGCGCTTCATGTCTTTCCCGTACGGACTATTGAATTTCACCCGCTCCAGTTCGGTGGCGAGCGCGGCTTTTTCCTCCTTCGTGCAGACATTGAGGCTCATCAAGGCCTGCGCGGCCTCGGCGGCGGCGCGCTGGGTGAAGTGGACGAGATAGACCGGCGCCCGCTGGTCCGCCAGCAGCTGGGTGACGCGCTCAGGCAGGGGAGTTTCGGAAAACTCGAAGGCGAGCGGGACCGGCCGGCGGTCGCTGCGCACCGTCAAGCTGGGAGCGCCGGTGAGGCGGGTCAGCTCGCGCTCGAAAAAATCCGTGGCCCCGAGCGTGGCCGACATCAGGAGAAAGCGCGACTGCGGCATGGTCAACAGCGGGACCTGCCAGGCATAGCCACGCTCAGCGTCCGCGTAGTAGTGAAACTCGTCCATGATGACCGCGGCCACCTCCGCGCGGTCGCCGCGGGTCAGCGCGATGTTGGCGAGGATCTCCGCGGTGCAACAGAGGACCGGGGCCTTGGGGTTCACTGCGGCGTCGCCGGTCATCATGCCGACGTTCTCCGGGCCGAAGTCGCGGCAGAGGCTCAGGAATTTCTCGTTCACGAGGGCCTTGATCGGGCAGGTGTAAACCGACCGCTGTCCGGCGCACAGCGCCTTGAAGTGCAGGGCCGCGGCCACCAGCGATTTTCCGGAGCCGGTCGGCGTGTTGAGGATGACG
>CAZAOI010000277.1:0-4485 GCA_964486705.1 uncultured Oleiharenicola sp.
CGTCGTGGGCGTTGTTGTCGACGAGGGTCTTTTCGATGAGCACGTAGAGATCGTGAAGGGTGACGCGGAGGGCGCCGCGCTCGAGGGCTTTCTTGGTGAGATTTCCGGCGACTTCGCGGGTGACGTCGGCGACGAAGCGCTGGTTCTTCTCGTTAAAAATATCTTTCTCGCCCTTGGCCTGAAGGAGATTGGCGAGGGAGCGGCCGACAGTATCGGCGACCTCGTTGAGGTCGAAGCGCTCTTCGCCGTGCGGGCAGAGCACCTGCACCTCCGGCACGGGGACTTCGCCGTCGCGGAGGATGTCGCGCCAGTTGTAATTCGGCTTCTGGTCTTTGGGGGCGATGGTGAGTTTTTTGAGGGCAAGATCTTGCGCCACCGTAGGTGTGTTCATGGCAATAGTCGGGGGATGCGGGTTAAACTGAGAAATGGAAACTGGAAATGGGGGGCCGGAACGGGATCCGGCTCAAAGCTCGTCGTCGCTCGAGCCGTGCAGGGCCGAGGATTTCTGATACTCGGTGACGCGACCTTCGAAGAAATTCTGTTCCTTCTTGATGTCCATCATCTCGGCGAGCCAGGGCAGGGGATTCTTGACGCCGGGGCTGAGCGGCGTGAGGCCGCAGCCTTCGAGGCGTCGGTCGCCGATGTAGTCGATGTAAGTCAGGAATTCCTCGATCGACAGGCCGACGGCATTCACGGGCAGGCAGTCGCGGATGAAATCCTTCTCGAGGACGATGCCCTCGGCCATGGTCTGGCGGAGCTCTTCCTTGAACTCCGCCGTCCAGATCTCGCGGTTCTCCTCGATGAGGTCCATGAAGAGATTCCGGAACAGCTCGATGTGGTTCGACTCATCGCGCAAGGTGTAGCGGAACATCTGGCCGATGCCGGGAAATTTGTTCTGGCGGTAAAGGGCAAGCACCATGCCGAAGAGACCGTAGAACTGGGTGCCTTCCATGCACTGGCCGAAGGTGAAAATGTTTTTCGCGAGGAGGCGTTTGTTCTCGGGCTTCGTCATGTCGAGGTCGCGGCGCAGATCGCGGGAGACCTTGTTGACGAACTCGTTTTTCTTCTCGATCGACTTGATGTCCTCGAACATCGCCTCGCACTCGTGCGGGTTGATGCCGAGGGAGGAGATCATGTACAGCAGCGAGTCGGCGTGGATGTTTTCCTCGTGGGCGTGGCGCCCGAGCACGAGCTTCAGTTCGGGCGCGGTGACGAGTTCGCGGACGACGTGCTGGATGTTGTCGCCGACGATGCCCTCGGCTGCGGAAAAATAACCGATGCCCATGCGGATGATCCAGCGCTCGATGTCTGAAACCGTCTTGGGATCGCGCCATTGCTCGATGTCCTTGCCCATCGGGACGTCCTCCGGTTCCCAGTGATTCGCCTTCATCGTCTTGTAGAGATCGTAGGCCCACTGATATTTGAGGGGGAGAATATTGAAGTAGGGAACCTGGCGACCGTTGATGACTTTCTTGGCGGCGAAGGCGGCTTCGGCCTTGTCCTGATCGAGAACGAAAATCTTGGAGCCGACGGTGAATGATTTTTGCATGACGGTGCGCAGCTGAGGAGAGACTTGGGGAGAAAAGAGGTGTGTGTCCCGTGGTCTAGCAACGAGCGAAAGCCTCTGGCCACACTAAGTTGCCAAAACTTCCTAACACGTTGTCGACCACCACAGGATGTGGATGCCCGGAACCTTGACCACAACTAATGGAAATCGGGCAATACCCCGTCAATTAGATTAAAGATGGATTTGGTTATTTTTAGGTTACTTTTTGGTGGACACGCCTCCGTCCGTTTCCCGGCGCCAATTTCCTGTAATCGAAAACGACGAATCGGGCAATTTTCACTCGGGAAAGCGCAAAAAATGCGGCGGCTTGTGGTGTGATAAATATTTTCTTGACGCGAAAAAATTTCCCCCGGGCCGATTGCCCAGAGGAGAAAGCCGTTCCGGGAAGATTCTCCGCGGGACCTGGCGTGGCCATAGGGTTGAGGATCGGTTTGGGGCGAATCCGCTGCGCTGTGGCCGTTGTCCCACCCGAATGCACGATCGGTGGTCGTTGTCCGGCAAGCGAGTGGACCGGCCGGTCTCTCGGTCGGGCGGGGAGGGTCTTTTGTTTTGGAAAAACTGGAGCCGAGCCGCCCTCGGCGCGGGGCCGGGGCAAAACGCGGCGGAGGCGCCGCGTCCCCAGGGGAGCCGACCCAAAACAAAAGACCCTGGCCGGTCGGGGAGTGTCGGTCGGCGCGGCTGGCCCAGCCTATCTTGTCCTTTCCCAACTGCGCCTCGAACGCCAATCGAGCGGTCGCAGGAGTGGATTTTGTCAGTCACGCGGACGCGTTCCGGCCCCTTGCGTTCCGGCCAGCGTCAGAACGGCCGGCTGCATGGCCTGAAAGGTCTGGATGATCCTAGAAACCGCAGTTAAAACGCGGAGGTCGCGGAGAACACCGAGGAAAGAACAATCCCATGCGCTCAAGTGCAGACTCACCCGCCGGGTGAATGTCTTTCTGTGATCAATCTGATACAACTCTCGGTTTTTGAGTCTTTTGGGCTTTTTGTGGCCAATTCTTCTGCGGAATTTAAGATGATTTCAGGCACTGCGGGCACGCGGGCATTCGCAAAGATAGGCAAAAGCTGGGCTGGCGTCAGGTTTTCTTGCGCAATCAGGAAGCGAATGTCGTGCAGATCCTGTGGATCATTCCGCATCATTTTGGTCAGGACGAGATCGGCCCCAGCGGGCCGGAATAATTCCAAGTGGCGAAAGGTGATGTTGGGCCGCACGGGGACAATTTTTTGGAGCTAGTCAGCGGACAGCACCACCTGATCGTCGGTGAAGAGATGGGTCATGTAGAGTCCGGTGGGTTCCAATTCCTTATTGGCGGAATCCAGTGCATCCCAAAACTGTTGGTCGGCTTCGATGCGCGCCATCTGCACTGCAGGAAGAATCGCATCCACGTCCTGGGTGACGCCGAACTCCTCTGGCGAGGTGGTGTAGCCCAGCGCCAGGGCGGCGCGGCCGAAAAGCACAATGCGAGTAGGTTGACGCAAATGGCGATCGAGCGTGTGCAAAATCCGCTCGGGATTGTTCATGGTTTGGCGTGCAACCAGTCGGTGCGACTCGCTCCATGGCGGGTGATACCGCTATGAGAGACGAACCGGCTCCAATGGGGCGGGCGGCCGGAAGCGACGGCCAGCGGCTCACCCAACCGATGGAGCAATTCCCGCCACCGGCTGGTTTGTCCTCCATCATGTTCGATGCCGGCGCGGGCGATGTGGGCCAGGGGGCGCGTTACCCGTTCCTGTCTGGCGATCAGGCTTAGACGGGGGAGATCGCAGAGTGAGATCAATTGTCCGGCGCAGCGAATGGCAAAGGGCTCGAATGGCTGACCTCCGAGCAAGAGCA
Source organism: uncultured Oleiharenicola sp. (assembly GCA_964486705.1). Lineage (GTDB taxonomy): Bacteria > Verrucomicrobiota > Verrucomicrobiia > Opitutales > Opitutaceae > Lacunisphaera. The sequence goes on from CAZAOI010000277.1 coordinate 3,399, forward strand.
GTGCAACCAGTTCTTCATGGCTGATGGCTTCCACTCCCGGATCGGATTCAGCGGCGGGATAGACCGAGGCATAGTGCCGGGCGCCCCGGGCCACGGCCAGCCGCATGATCGCGTTCAAGTCGGACAAACCATGCCGGCGGGCCCTGCGCTGCAGGAGGGAGCAGTGCGCGGTTTCACCGATTTGCTGGGCCAGCGTGGTCACAATTTGGAAAGTGGATTGCGCAGGAGAAAACGCAACCACTCGGTTGATCGGCGGGCTTGTCATCCGGACACAAAAAAGGCGGCTGCGATTACGCAGCCGCCTTGAAGATTTTTCGTCAGCTCGTGCTGGACGCCGATCAGAACGTCAGGCGGGCGCTGAGTTGGATGCGCCAGCGGGACATCGTATTGTCGATCACGAAGTCGGGATTGGCCCAGGTGGTGGGCTTGATCTTGCCTGTCGTGTTGTCGATCGTGGCGTTGCCCACAAGGCGGCGTTCAAACACTTCGTTGCGGATATTTGTCGGGGCCCGCTCCGCGTAGTTGAACAAGTCCTTCGAGAGGAAGTTGCCGAAGTTGGTAAAGTCGAGAATCAGGTCGAGCTTCGCCTTCTTGAAGTGCAGCGGGATCGCCTGCTTGATGCTCAGGTCGAGGCGGTTCATCCACGGAGTGTAAAACGCATTCTTTGGAGCGTAGCTTCCGGCATATTTCGACAGGCCGCTGCTGTTGATGAAGGCGAACATCGCGTCGCTCTGCGCCGTGGCCATGCCGGAGAAGTCGAAGCGGGCATCGGTGAGGCCGGTCGGAATCGCGACGACGTCGTTGCCGGTGCTGCCGTCTTGATTCAAGTCGGTGGTGTAGGCGAAGGAGTACGGGTTGCCCGTGCGCCCTTCGTAATAAAGGTGGGCCGTGGTCGGGAACTTCTTGATGAACTCAAACTGGCGGGACAGGCCGAGTTGGATGCGATCCTTGATTTCGAAGTCAGCCCGGCCGACCTCGACCTGGCTCTGATTGAACACCATGTTGTTCAGCCACATGCCGACTGCGGTGGTTTGGCCGTTGGCCTGTGCTTCCGTGGCCTTGCCGCGGGTATAGGAGAGGTTGAAGC
>CAZAOI010000278.1:0-4472 GCA_964486705.1 uncultured Oleiharenicola sp.
CGCCGCGACCGCCTCGGCCGCCCCCACCACCGAAGCTGCGGCGTTCGCCACCCCCTTCGTCAAACGAACGCGGGGCGCGCTCTTCGCGCGGCCGGGCAATGTTCACCGACAGGGCGCGGCCATCCATCTCGAAGCCATGAAATTTTTCGACCGATTTCTGGGCTTCATCGCCGTTGCCCATCGTGATGAAGGCGAAACCGCGGGAGCGACCGGTGAACTTGTCGAAAATGATCTCGACGACGCTGACAGTGCCGACCTGACCAAACAGGGCCTCAAGGTCCTGAGCGGTGCTAGCGAAGGGAAGATTCCCCACGTAGAGCTTGCTGTTATCCATGTGATGATGAGAGCTGATGATGTCGCCTTACCGCCCGTCCCCGAAACTCGGATTTCAAATCATCACTGAACTCGAGCGTCCACCTGACGATTTTCCGTAGCGATAGAATCTTACAAACAACCAACCCAACGCCCCGCAGGCTGGCGCGGATGGTATTTTAGGCAAGTGATTTATGGGGCGGATCAGCGCAAGTCCCGACTCGGCTGGTCCGCGATGGGCGGGAGGAATTCCGGCAACCCCAGCCAGTCGTTTCGCAACACACCATAGAAAATCGCGTCGTGAAACCGCCCGTTCTTCTTCAGCGCATCGGGACTGTAGCCTTCGCGGCCCATTCCGGCCTTTTCCATGACGCGTCCGGATGCGGGGTTGGTCGCCATGTGGTGGGCCTGAACGCGGTTGAGCCCGAGGGTGCGAAAGCTGCAGGCAATGACCGCCTGGGCGGCTTCGGAGGCATAACCGTGATTCCAAAACGGCCGGCCCACCCAGTAGCCGAGCTCGGCTCGCTCGTGGGCTTCCGCGAAAGTCAGCCCGATGGCCCCGACGAGTTCGCCGGTATTTTTCAGGGTGATGGCCCAGATCAACTCCTCGTGGGCATCCCACTTGGCCGCGTGAGTTGCGATCCAAGCCTCGGCCGCCCCGGCAGGATAGGGGTGGGGAAGGGAGGCGGTGGTGTCGGCGACCACCTTTTCGCCCGCGAGCCGCTGAACGTCCGGGGCGTCGGCGATCGTATACGGTCGCAGTCGCAATTTGGGCGTTTCAAGCAAAGGAACTGACCCTGGGAAATTCATGTCCTTCTGCTTGGCTATTCCGGAGGAAGAAGTGCGGCGAGGAAAATTTTTTTGCGGGCCGGGACAGGCCCATCCACCGGGGCGGCCACTTGATCCAACGGTCTCAACCCGGCGAAAATATTTCGTGCACCGCCGGCCGGCTTCCGTAACGTTGATTCGCCGATGTCCACCGCCCCCGCCAAATCCCCCGCTGAATCCGGCAACGGAGTTCTGATCCGGCGGTTGTTTGGCCTGGCTTGGCGCTACCGGCTCCATTGCCTGCAGGTGCTGGGCATCCAGCTGGTGCTGCTCACCCTGGGGCTTGGGGGCCTGAGCTTCACCGGAGTGGGCATCGACTATATCCGGCACAAACTCGAGCACTCCCCGCTGGGACCGAACCCCCTGCATATTGTGCTGCCGGACGACTGGCCGCCGGTGCAGGTCCTCGGCCTGCTGGCCGGCTTGATTCTGCTGCTCGCCCTTGGTCGGGCCTGGCTTAATTACCTCTACGCCATTTCGGTGAACCGGCTGGTGCAGCAAAAACTGGTGGTCGATCTGCGGGGCGAAGTTTACGAAAAGCTCCAGCAGCTGAGCTTCCGTTTCTTTGACGCCAATACGACCGGTTCGATCATCACGCGGGTCACCGGCGATGTGCAGTCAGTGCGGATGTTCGTCGACCAGGTGCTCATCCAGAGCGTCATCATGCTGATTTCGCTCACGGCCTATGTGATCTACATGGCCAGCCTGAGTCCGGCGCTCACGCTCGCGTGCCTCGCCACGACGCCGGTCGTTTGGCTGCTGGCGGCCTGGTTTTCCGGCAAGATCCAGCCGGAGTATGCCCGCAACCGCACGTTGGTGGAGCAGATGGTGCAGATTCTCGTCGAAGCCGTGCAGGGGATCGCGGTCACCAAAGGCTTCGGGCGCGAGGCGGAGGCCAAGGCGAAATTTGACGCCGCGAACCAGGCTTGTTTCGAGCAGCAGCGGGGGATTTTCTGGCGGGTCAGCCTTTTCTCGCCCGCGATCGGGTTTCTGACGCGCATCAACATGATGGTGCTGCTCGGCTATGGCGGCTGGTTGGTGGCGCAGGGCCAGCTGCCCCTGGGCGCGGGGCTCGTGGTGTTTGCCGGCCTGCTCGAGCAATTTTCAGGCCAGGTCAACAACGTCGCCGCCATCGTCAACAGCGTGCAACAGTCGCTGATCGGGGCCCGCCGCGTCTTTGAAATCCTCGATGCCCCCGTGGAGGTGAAGAGTCCGCCCGATGCCCTCCGCCGCCCGCGGTTGGACGGGGCGGTGGCGTTTGAAAACGTCAGCTTTGCCTATGACGGCGTCGAGGCGGTGCTGCGGGACCTCAACCTGACCGTGCGCCCGGGCGAGTGTGTCGCCATTCTCGGCACGACGGGTGCGGGGAAGAGTATTCTCATGAGCCTGATTCCGCGATTTTTTGATCCGACGGCGGGCCGCGTGCTGGTGGATGGGATCGACGTCCGGCGACTCAACCTCGAGGACGTCCGGCGCAACATCGGCCTGGTCTTCCAGGAAAGTTTTCTTTTTTCCAACACGATTGCGGCGAACATCGCGTTCGGGCATCCAGATGCCACGCCCGAGCAAATCGAAAAAGCGGCGAAGATTGCCGCGGCGCACGAGTTCATCACGGCGCTGCCGCAGGGCTACGACACCGTGCTCGGCGAGAGTGGCAACACGCTCTCCGGCGGTCAGCGCCAACGGCTGGCCATCGCCCGCGCCGTGCTGCTGGAACCCGCCATTCTGCTCCTCGACGACCCGACCGCGGCGATCGACAGCGAGACCGAACACGAGATTTTCGAGGCCCTCGACCGCGCCATCGCGGGCCGGACGACTTTCATCGTCGCCCACCGCTTGAGCACGCTGCGGCGGGCGGACTTTATCATCGTCATGGAAGACGGCCGAATCGTGCAGCGCGGCACGCATGAGGAATTGATGAGGGTACCCGGCCCCTACCTGCGGGTGGCCAACCTGCAACTGGTGGATGCCCGCGACCTCCAGCTGCTCGGCCTGGCCGGACGGGAGGCCTTGCCGTGAAGACGACCGTCGCCCGATCGATGACCCTCGTGAAGTCCCTGCGCGACGACGAAAATGAGGAGGAGCAATTCAAGCCCCTGGAGTGGAGCCTGATTCGCCGGGTTCTGACCTATACGGCGCCGGTGAAGGGAAAGTTCACCGCCCTCTGCCTCATGTCCGTCGTCCGGTCGGCGCAACTGCCGGCCTTCGCGTGGCTCAGCTCGCTCATTATTGTGGGACCGATTACCAGCCGCGACTTCCCCGGCATCGCCTGGGGCGTGGTCGCCTATGGCGTGCTCGCGCTCGCCACGGACGGGCTGTTCCACTTCCGCCAGCGTTTTGCCTTGGAGATCGGGGAAACCGTGGTCAACGGCCTGCGTGCGGAGATCTTTGCGAAGCTCCTGGGTCAGCCGATGGGCTTTTTCCACCGGATCAAGCTCGGCCGGATCATCGGCCGGGTGACGAGCGACGTCGAGGCGGTCCGCGCGGGCATCCAGGACGTCCTGTTTGTCAGCGTCATTCAGTTTGGATCGATGGTTTTTGCCGCGGCCGTGATGTGGTGGAGCGACTGGGTGCTGTTCCTCGTCGTCCTCGCCCTCGCGCCGGTGCTGTGGCTGCTCAACCGGCACTTCCGGGTGAAACTGAGTCAGGATTCGCGCGCGGCCCAGGAAAGCTTCAGCCGGGTCACCGCGACCCTCGCGGAGTCGGTCAACGGGATCCGGGTGACGCAGGGCTTTGTCCGGCAGCAGACGAACGCCGGCCTTTTCCGCAACCTGCTGGCTGACCATGCGCGGTTCAATATCGCGCTGGCTCGCACCTCGGCGATTCTCACGCCGTTGCTCGAGCTCAACAGCCAGTTTTTCGTGGCGATGTTGCTTTTGGTCGGCGGCTGGCGGGTGTTTCACGGCGACATGTCGATGGGCGGGCTCATTACGTTTTTCCTCCTCGCAAACCAGTTTTTCGCGCCGATCGCGATCATCGGCAACCAGTACAACCAGGCGCTCATCGCCATGGCCGGCGCCGAACGGGTCTTCCGGCTCATCGATGTGCCGCCCGACTGGACCGACGATCCCAAGGCGGTCGATCTGCCTGACCCGCGGCAGACGGGTGGGCCGGGCGCTCCGCGCACGGCCGGATTGGCTGCGAACCAAGGCGGCGCGCAGAGCGCCCCGCCCACCTTTCCGCCGCCTGGCGCCCGGGTCGAATTTCGTGGGGTCACCTTTGGTTACGACCCGGCCCGCCCGGTCCTGCACGATGTCAATTTCGCCGCTGCGCCCGGGCAGACAATCGCCCTCGTCGGCCACACCGGCAGCGGCAAGAGCTCCATTATCAAC
>CAZAOI010000279.1:0-4459 GCA_964486705.1 uncultured Oleiharenicola sp.
AAAATGGTGGCGAGTCTCGGAATCGAACCGAGGACACAAGGATTTTCAGTCCTCTGCTCTACCAACTGAGCTAACTCGCCAAGCACGAAAGAGGCCGAGTTAAAAGGGGCGGCGCGCGCTCCGTCAACGGGTATTTTTAATATTCTCCAACCAACCAACGCGCTCCGTGGTTTCACCAACTGCCCCCGGCTTTACCGAGACGAATCCGCGTCCCATTGGGTCCGACCCCGAAGTAAAGAGGCCCCGAAGCAAGCTCCGGGGCATTTATCAAGACCTCGGCGAGTCCATTCGAGCACCATACAATTCACACTCAATCCCGTTCAGCCGACCAAGCCGGAGCCACCTCCGGGGTATCAGACCCAAAGCGAGGTGCCCGAACTGGAGGCGCGGTCCCGGCTCAGAGCTTACGAAAAACCAACGCGGCGTTCTGCCCACCGAATCCGAGATTGTTGCTCAAAACGGTCTTCACATTGGCGCGGCGCTTCACGTTCGGCACGTAGTCGAGATCGCAGTCCGGATCCGGAGTTTCGAGATTGATCGTCGCGGGCACTTCCCCGGTCTGGATTGTCATGACGCTGACGATCGCCTCGATGCCGCCGGCAGCCCCGAGCAGGTGCCCGGTCATCGACTTGGTCGAGCTGATCATGACCTTGCGCGCCTGTTCCCCGAAAACCTTCTTGATGGCCAGCGTCTCAAACTTGTCGTTATAGGACGTGGAGGTGCCGTGGGCATTGATGTAGTCGATCTCCGACGGGGTCACCCGCGCGTCGTTGAGCGCCCGGCTCATGGCCAGCGACAGGCCCTTCCCCTCAGGGTCGGGCGACGTGATATGGTAGGCGTCGCAGGTGGCCGCGTAGCCGGCGACTTCACAATAGATCCGGGCCCCGCGCGCCAAGGCGTGCTCTAGGCTCTCCAACACCACGATGCCGGCGCCCTCGCCCATGATGAAGCCGTCGCGGTTCAGATCAAACGGCCGGCTGGCTTTCTGGGGATTATCATTGTTCGTGCTCATCGCCTTCATCGAACAAAAGCCCGCATACGACAGCGGGGTGATCGCCGCCTCCGAGCCGCCGCACACCATCACGTCCGCTTCCCCGCCGCGGATCATCCGCAGCGATTCGCCGATGGCATGCGTGCCCGTGGCGCAGGCGCTCACGACACTGAAATTTGGACCGCGCGCCCCGAGGTCGATGGCGACCAGCCCGCTGCACATATTGCTGATCAGCGAAGGAATCATGAACGGCGACACCCGGCGCGGGCCACGTTCCATGTAGATCGTGTGCTGGGTCTCGATCGTCTGCATCCCGCCGATCCCGGAGCCGATGATGACGCCCACGCGGTCAGGATCTTCCTTGCTCATGTCGAGCTTGGCGTCGACCGCCGCTTGGCGGGCCGCACAAAAACCGAAATGGGTGTAACGATCGTTGCGACGGACCTCCTTCGGATCCATCAGGGTGGCCGGATCCCAGCCGCGCACCTCGGCCCCAATTTGGCAGGTGTGATCCTTGGGATCGAAGAGCGTGACGCGATCAATGCCGCATTTTCCGGCCAGCAAGCTCGACCAAAAATCGGCCACGTTGTGACCGAGCGAGGTGATCGCACCCATGCCGGTGATAACGACTCGTTTGTGGGCAGAAATAGTTTCCATCGTGATTGCTAGGGCTGGAAATGAAAAAGCGTCCTACCGGGCCAGCGCTGGGCCAGACGGTAGAACGCTTTCGTCAAAAGCCAAAATTTATTTCTTCGCGGCCTTTGCCTCGATGTAAGCGACCACATCGCCCACCGTCTGCAATTTCTCCGCATCGGTCTCGGGAATCTCGCCTTTGATCTCGTCCTTGAACTCTTCTTCAAAGGCCATGATCAACTCGACCGTGTCGAGGGAATCGGCCCCGAGGTCATCGAGAAACGATGCCTGCGGAGTGATTTGTTCTTCGTTAACATTCAGTTGGTTAACGATGATTTCTTTGACGCGCTGGTCGATGGTTTTCTGGTCAGCCATATAGTTTTAAAATGAGTGGGAATCGCTGGTGAAGAGGCATCACATGACCATGCCGCCGTCAACGGTAAAAACTTGCCCGGTGATATAACCTGCTTCCTCGGAACAAAGAAAAGACGTCATGTGGGCAATATCGGCCGCTTCGCCGAGGCGTTTCAGGGGGATCACCGACGTGATTTTCAAGGCCGCCTCGGGCGGAAGCCCGGCGGTCATGTCGGTCTTGATGAAACCGGGTGCGACGGCATTCGAGGTCACATTGCGCGCCGCAAATTCCTTGGCGATCGCCTTGGTGAAACCGATCAGGCCGGCCTTGGCCGCACAGTAATTCGCCTGACCCGCGTTGCCCATCAAGCCAACGACCGAAGTGATATTCACGATCCGCCCCCACCGCTTTTGGGTCATCGAGCGGCCGATGTGTTTGGTCCAATGATAGCAACTCGTGAGATTGGTCGTGAGCACGGTGTTCCAGTCATCTTCCGACATGCGAAACAGCAGTCCGTCCTTCGTGATCCCGGCATTGTTCACAAGAATATCGATCTGGCCATACTCGGCCAGCAGATCGGCACTGGCCTTGGCCACCGCCGCGCCGTCCGCCACATCGACGGCCAGGGCCTTGGCCTTGCCCCCGGCGGCGATGATCGCCGCCGCCGTCGCGCCGCAACTGTCCGCCGATTTGCTCACGCAAATAACGTTCACCCCCTGTTTCGCCAACAGCTCGGCGATGGACTTGCCAATGCCGCGGCCCGCGCCGGTGACCAATGCGATACGATTATTAAATGTCAGGCTCATGGTGTGGGTCGCTATGGGACCAGAAGAACCGCCTCCCGCAAGCGTGAAAATCTTCCGTGGCCCGATCAATACACGTCCCGCTGGTAACGCTTATCCTTCTTCATCTGCTTGACGTAGTCGGCCGCCTGCGTGGCGTCCATGCCTCCGTGCTCCGCGACGATCTGCTGCAGCGCAGCGTCCACGTCCTTCGCCATCCGGTGCGCGTCACCGCACACATAAAAATTCGCCCCGCCCTTGAGCCAAGCCCAGAGTTCGGCCGCGGCCTCGCGCATCCGGTCCTGCACGTAAATTTTTTTGGGCTGGTCGCGCGAAAAAGCCAGATCCACGCGCGCCATCTTGCCCTCCTTGAGCAAACGTTTCCACTCGTCCCCGTAAAGGTAGTCGGTGGCCTCATGCTGGTCGCCGAAGAACAGCCAGTTGCGTCCGGGCGCATTCGTGGCCACCCGCTCCTGCACGAACGCCCGGAAGGGGGCCACGCCCGTGCCCGGCCCGACCATGATGATGTCCCTGGCCAAATCCGCGGGCAGACCAAAATGAGAATCGGCCACAAAGACCGGGATCGGAGTCTTGCGGCGCGTGACCCGGTCCGCCAAAAACGTGGAGCAGACGCCATAGCGCCGGCGGCCGTTGGATTCATAACGCACGGGCGCGACCGTCAAATGCACTTGGCCCGGATAGAGGGCCGGGGATGACGCGATCGAATAGAGCCGCGGCATCAGGCGGCGCAGCAGATCCACAAATTCCTGCGGAGTCAGTTTCGCGCCAGGAAACTCCTCCAGCAAATCAATGAACTCGCGCTGCCCGAGAAAAGTCTCCCGCAGTTCCTCCGCCCCCGGAGCGAGCAATTCCGCGAGTTGGGCCTGCTCCTTGGCGTCCGCGGACTTGGCCGCCAGAACCTCGAGGGCTTTTTTGGTCGGTCCACTCAGCGAAAGTTTGGTCGTCAGTGCATCGTGCAGGCTGACCGGGGTCGCAAGGCGCGGGAGCAACACCGGCTCATTGCCGGTCGCGCCGAGCAGTTCGATGATCTCGTCGACCGTCTGCGGGCGGTTGGCCGAAAAGACGCCTAGGGAATCGCCCACCGTGTACGCCAAGCCGCTGCCGGCGATGTCGACCACCAGATGGCGGACATCCTTGATCGATCCGTCCTTGTTGAGCACGCGATTCTCCAGCAATTTGGCCGGAAGCGGATTATCTTTCGTATAGGGACTGAAGGGCTGGGCGGAAAGATGCATGCGATGGGTATTTTAGCTCGCCCGGATGCCGCCATGGCAAGCCCCGAGTGGCCATCGTGAATCTCGTTGCGCCTTCCTCGGCCGCGTGCCATTCAGCCCGCCTGCATGGAACCTGTCCGTATTCAAAAACTCATCGCCGAAGCCGGCATCTGCTCCCGCCGGGCCGCCGAGGCCCTGATCGTCGCGGGCGATGTCTATGTGAACGGCGAAAAAGCCACCCTCGGCCAGAAGGTCGAGCCTGAGACCGACAAAGTTACCGTCCGCGGCAAGGCGCTGAAGGGAAAAGCCCAGCCCAAGCTCGCGCTGGTCATGCACAAGCCGCGCGGCGTCGTCTGCACCAACAGCGATCCCCACGCCGGCCAGACCATCTTCGACCTGTTGCCCCGCGAGTGGGCCAAGCTCCGGCTATTTTGCGCCGGCCGACTCGACAAGGACAGCGAAG
>CAZAOI010000280.1:0-4454 GCA_964486705.1 uncultured Oleiharenicola sp.
GCTTCAGCACCGCCTTGCCCAGCCGCCGGCCCATCGCCTCGGTGAGCGCCAAAACAATCACTCCAGAAGTTTCCCGATCGAGCCGATAGACAAGACGGATGGCATCAGGCTTGAACTCTTCCCGCACCGCCCCGGCGAGGCTTGACCAAGGACCGTTCTTGGACGGGTGGCAGACCAGCCAGCCGGGCTTGTCGAGCACCAGCAACCGCTCATCATTGCGCAGCACCCAAGAGCGCAATTCGACGGGGTCCACCAGCGGCGGCGTGGCTCCGGGCAGTTTTTCGGCGGCGTCAAGCATCGGGCTGGTTGTTCAAAATAATATCCCGCTTTCCCGCCCGAGAATGATTGCAAAACCCACCGGCCCGCGTATGGGTCTTTTTAGTCGAATGAAGTGGTTGTTCTCATTGTTTTGCACCCCGGTCCCCAGCGGGACGGCGGTGTCGCCACGGGAAACCACGCTCGGAATCGGGCGCCACGTATTTTGCGTCGAAAACCCAAAAGGATAACTATGAACATGACAAATCAGCCGCACGAAATCATCGTTTCGGGCATCCATCTCGAACTCACCGCCGGCTTGAAAACTCACGTGAGGGAGAAGATGGAGCGATTGTTTCGGCACGAGGAACGCATTGTGCGGATCAAGGTGGAGCTCGAATGCGACCGCAAGCATGACCGCCAGCATAAATTCATCGTCAAGGGCCACATCGTCATCAACGGCCCGGACATCAACGGCACCGTCGAGGCCGACGATTGCTATAAGGCCATCGACCTGCTGGTCGATATGCTCGACCAAGGATTGCGCCGCCGCCACGGGGTGGCCAAGGACAAGCGCAACCACCCCCACGCCATCGAATTTGACGGCGTAGAATTGCCGAAGGCCATGTGACCGGCCGACCACTTTCTCTCCGAGCCCGCCCCACCCGGCGGGCTTTTTTTGTCCCTGACTACTGCCTGAACCCACCCAGTCCGATCTGTTCCTGGGTGGGCGGGCACGTCCCTGTGCCCACTATGGAATTTGTCTCGCCGCTCCCCCGCAGCCGGCAGAGGGACCTACCGGCCCACCTGTACTTTGGGCAATGAATCTCGCAAAGTTGCGCTACCCCGTCCGGCGTAATCGACCGGAATTCAGTTTTCAAAGTCCACCGCGGGTGCTTTGCTTTCCTCACCCCTCCCATGTCGCGCACCCTCTCCCTGTCCGGTCGCCACCTTACTCTCGCCCGCCTGCGGACCGCGATCGTCCGGGACCAACGCCTCGCCCTCAGTCCTGCGGCGCGCGTCCGCGTCCGGGCTTCGCGCCGGATCGTTGACCGCCTTCGCGACGACCCCGCCCCGCACTACGGCATCAATACCGGCTTCGGAATTCTCGCCCACAAGCGCGTTCCGTCCGCCGACATCGAGCAACTGCAGGAAAATCTGATCCTCAGCCACGCGGTCGGCGTCGGCGATGAAGTGTCCGCGGAAATCGTCCGGCTAATGCTGCTGCTCAAGGTCAACGGCCTCGCCGTGGGCATGTCCGGCGTCCGCGAACAGGTGGTCGACTATCTGATTCGCTTCTACAATGCCGATGCCCTGCCGATCGTCTACACCAAGGGTTCACTCGGCGCCTCGGGTGATCTGGCGCCGCTGGCGCACATGGTCCTGCCGTTGCTCGGGCTCGGCGACATGGACTACCAAGGCAAGCGCGTCAGCGCCACGGCCGTGCTCAAGGCTCTCCGTCTGAAACCCCTCCGCCTCCAGTCCAAGGAGGGTCTCGGCCTCATCAACGGCACCCAGTTCATGTCGGCCTACGGGGTGCACTGCCTGCTGCGGATCGAGAACCTGGCGAAGACCGCCGACATCGCCGCGGCCATGACCCTCGAGGCCGCGCGCGGCAGCGCCGCCCCCTACGACGCGCGCATCCATGCCGCCCGCCCCCACCCGGGCCAGAGGGATGTCGCCCAAAATCTCCGCACCCTGCTCGAAGGCTCCAAGATTCTCCCGTCCCACGCGCACTGCGCCAAGGTGCAGGACCCCTACTCGCTGCGCTGCGTGCCTCAAGTGCACGGGGCGATCCGCCTCGCCATCACGCACGCCCGCGACGTACTCGAAACGGAAATCAACTCCGCCACCGACAACCCGCTGGTGTTCGAAAACGGCGACGTCATCAGCGGCGGCAATTTCCACGGCGAACCGCTCGCCTTCATCCTCGACTACCTTGCGATCGCCACGGCTGAATACGCCTCCATTGCCGAACGCCGCATCTACATGCTCCTGCACGGCGACACGATCGGCGACCTCAAGGTCCCGCGCCTGCTCATGCAGGACACCGGCCTCAACTCCGGCTTCATGATCCCGCAATATACCGCCGCCGCGCTGGTGTCGGAAAACAAGGTCTTCGCACACCCAGCCTCGGTTGACTCCATTCCCTCTTCGCTCGGGCAGGAAGACCACGTCTCGATGGGCTCCATCAGCGCCACGAAGCTGCTCGAAGTCGTCAAGAACACCGAGACCGTGCTCGCCATCGAGTTTATGTGCTCGGCGCAGGGCCTCGAGTTTCTCCGGCCGCTCAAGTCCGGGCCGGGCGTCGAGGCCGCCTTCGCCGCGGTGCGCAAACACATCCCGTTCGCCCGCGCCGACCGTCTTTTCCACCACGACGTCCAGGCCTCCCTCGCGCTCGTGCGCAGCGAGCAGCTCGTCGCCGCCGCCGAGCGCGCGGCCGGCAAATTGCTCTAATCCCCCATGAAAAAAGCGCCCGTCATTCGTGCCCCGCGGGGCAACCAGCGCACCTGCAGCACCTGGGCCACCGAGGCCGCCATGCGCATGCTGATGAACAATCTCGACCCCGAGGTCGCCGAACGCCCGCAGGACCTCGTCGTCTACGGCGGCCGCGGCAAGGCCGCCCGCAACTGGCCCGCCTTCCATGCGATCATCGCCGCGCTCCAGCGACTCGCCCCGGACGAAACCCTCCTCGTCCAATCGGGCAAACCCGTCGGCGTCGTGCGCACCCATCCCGACGCGCCGCGCGTCTTGCTCGCCAACTCCAATCTCGTGCCCAAGTGGGCGACCCAGGAAATTTTCGACGACTTTGAGAAACGCGGGCTGATGATGTATGGCCAGATGACCGCCGGCTCGTGGATCTACATCGGCACGCAGGGCATTTTGCAGGGCACCTACGAGACCTTTGTCGAAGCCGGCCGCCAGCATTTCGGCGGCACCCTCGCCGGCCGGCTCTGCGTCACCGCCGGCTGCGGCGGCATGGGTGGCGCCCAACCCCTCGCCGTCACCATGGCCGCGGGCACCTGCCTCATCGCGGACGTCGACAAGTCCCGCCTGCAAAAACGGGTGCGCGACCGCTACCTCGATGAGATCGCGCCCAACCTCGACGCCGCCATCGACCGCGCCGTGCAATACACTGCGGAAAAAAAGGCGCTCAGCGTCGGCGTCGTGGCCAACGCCGTCGACCTGCTCGAACGGCTGCTCGCCCGCAAAATTCGCGTCGATTCGCTCACTGACCAGACCAGCGCGCACGACCCGCTCGTCGGCTACGTGCCGGTGGGCTACGATCTGAAAGCCGCGGCCGTGCTCCGGAAAAAGGACCCGGCCAAATATCAAAGGCTCTCGCTCGCCTCGATGGCGCGGCACGTGCGGGCCATGCTCGCGCTGCGCAAGCGCGGCGCGAAGACGTTCGATTACGGCAATAACCTCCGCCAACACGCGTTTGACCAGGGCGTGAAACACGCGTTCGATTTTCCGGGCTTCGTACCGGCGTACATTCGGCCGCAATTCTGCCTCGGCCGCGGGCCGTTCCGCTGGGTGGCCCTCTCCGGCGACCCGGAGGACATTTTTGCCACCGACCGGGCTTTGCTTGAACTTTTCCCCAACGACGCTGGCCTGCACCGCTGGATCAAGCTGGCCGGCGAGCGCGTCGCCTTTCAGGGCCTGCCCGCCCGCATTTGCTGGCTCGGCCTCGGCGAGCGCCACCGCGCCGGCCTGCTCTTCAACGAGATGGTCGCCGACGGCCGGGTGAAATCCCCGATCGTCATCGGCCGCGATCACCTCGACTGCGGCTCCGTCGCCAGCCCGAACCGCGAAACCGAGGCGATGAAGGACGGATCCGATGCGATCAGCGACTGGGCGATTCTCAACGCGATGGTGAACATCGCGAGCGGCGCCTCGTGGGTCAGCTTTCACCATGGCGGCGGTGTTGGCATCGGCTACAGCCAACACGCCGGCCAGGTCATCGTCGCCGACGGAACGCCCGAGGCCGCGGCCCGCCTCGAGCGCGTCCTCACCAACGACCCGATGATGGGCGTGTTCCGCCACGCCGACGCCGGCTACGAAATCGCGCAGGATTGCGCCGACCGGCTCAAAGTGCCGATCCCAATGCGAACTTGGTAGTTCTATTGAAGCTCGCACATGAGGCTGACAGCCCGATGCGTGAGGTAGGGCGGAGCGGCCCGCTCCGCCGCGGCGCA
>CAZAOI010000281.1:0-4444 GCA_964486705.1 uncultured Oleiharenicola sp.
CGGCAGACGAAGTAAGACCGATGACGCCGTGGTTTTGGTTTCAGCCGGAATCATCTTAAATTCCGCAGAAGAATTGGCCACAAAGAGCACAAAAAACGCAAAAACAGAGAGTTGTATTAGATTGGTCACAGAAAGACATTCACCCGGTGGGTGAGTCTGCACTTGAGCGCATGGGATTGTTCTTTCCTCTGTGTTCTCCGCGACCTCCGCGTTTTAACTGCGGTTTCTAGGATCATGCAGCCTCGGCCGCAAAGCGCGTTTTGCCCGTGACGGGAAGCAACAGGGCTGGAGAAGGGGCTTTGCGCTCCGATTCGAATACCGCACTGCCATCATGCCTCCATGATCGGGGCGTAAAGCCCCTCCTCCAGCTCGGCATCGAGCGCTGTTACCTAGCCGTTGGTGGGCGTCGGTTTCCATCCCGACGCTCGTCGCCGATGGGCTCGGTTGTTCGCGGCGGGGAAATCGGCGCCCCCTTCCAGTTCCACCGATTCACCAGAGGAATCGACGCGTAACTCCTGGGCACCAGCGCTGCTCCCATCCTCCAATCGGCTGGGCGCGCCGAGCCGATTACTGCAGGAGCTTGAGCACGCTCTGGGGCGACTGGTTCGCTTGAGCCAACATGGCCGTGCCCGATTGGACGAGGATGTTGAATTTGGCAAATTGCGTCGATTCCTGGGCCACATCGGTATCGCGGATGCGGGAAGTGGCGGCGCTCAAGTTGGCCATTTCGATCTGCAGCGTTGACGCCGCCAGTTCCAACCGGGACTGGGCCGCGCCCATGCTGGCGCGTTCTGTCGCCACCTGTTGAATCGCACCCGTGATCTGACCGATCGCTCCCGGGGTGGAAAGATCGAGCGTGTAGGCCCCGGCGCCGTCCTCACTGATGAGGCCCAGCATCGCGTTCTGGCGCAAGTTGGTCTCCGGGATGGTCATCGTCTGGCCGACCGCCTGCCCGATGGTGATCACGAGGCCGGTCGCATTGGAGCCGAACAGGGAAATCCCGTTAAAGGCCCCGAGGGGAGCCGGGACCGGGACCGTGCCGCCGATCTCCGCTGTGGTGCCGCCAATGGTTTCACGGAGTTGGTCTTGGAGGGCCTTGAACTCGGTGCGGTAGAGTGCGACGTCCGGGGCACTCTTGGTGATATCCGTGCCGAGGACGGCCAGTTCACTCAGGCGCGAGAGAATTTTCGCCATTCCTCCCATGAAGCCGTCGGCCGTCTGCACGAAGGAAACGGCGTTCTGTACATTGGTGGTGGCGGCTTTCGCGCGCAGGCTTTGCGCGCTGAGTTTTTCCGACACGGCCAGCCCCGCGGCATCGTCGGAGGGATTCACAATCTTGGAGCCGGAGGAGAGGCGCACCAGGGAGCGACCCAGCATCTCGTGACTCTTGTCGAGGTTGCGGGCGCTGAGCAGGGCTTGGATATTGGTATTGATGACACTCATGGGATCGAAGGATTAGAAGGAAATTGCGGATTGGGGAAAGGTGAGGCCGGCCGGCGCGGGGCGTCAGGGGCGGGGCGTGGGGGTGAGCCCCTCGACGGGTTTCGGGGCCACCGGGCCGGCTTCGTGAATGCGGGCCAGCTTGGGAAACTTGAGCGAAGGCAGGGCCCCGGCCGATTTCATGGCGGCGGCCTGATTGGACGCCGCGATGTCGGCCAGCACTTCCTTGCGGAAAATCGGGATCTCCCGGGGCGCATCGATGCCGATCTTGACGGTGTCGCCGTCGATTCGGGTGATCCGGATCTCGATATTGCCACCAATGATGATGGCTTCGTTAACTTTGCGGGAAAGGACTAACATGGTGACCTCCTTGTCTTGAGTGTTGATTAACGCGTCGTGACTTGAACGACCGCCTGGTTTTTTTCAACCAAGGAATAGTAGGTGCTGTACCGCGTATAGTTGGAAATGACGACCTGCCGGCCGACGCGCGTCCGGCGGTTGATCACGATGGGGCCGATCAGATTGACCGTCGCCACCAGCGGCGCCTGCTGCTTCAGCGTGACGATATTCAGCAGCATGGCTTCGGATGGGTCGCGCAGATCCAGCGCGAGGGCATGCTCGTCGAACAGTTCCGGCTCGTAGTCCGGCACGATGCCACCGGGCTCGATGACCACAAATTGCATGTTGCCGTGGGTGCCGCTCAATCGCAGCCAGAGAAACGGCAGATGGTCCGGCTGGTAGAGCAGTTCGGCATGGCGGTAATTTTCAAAACCGATCAGGCCGTTGGGCAAGGAAAACGAATTGGCAGACGGCGTCTCCAAATCGGTCGGGTAGAGTTCAGACATTACTTTCATGGCAGGAGAAGTGAGGAGGTGAATTAGCGCAGGAAATCGAGGAGGGTGGTTTTCATGATCAAGGCAGACGACTGCAGTGCGGCCTGGTAGGCCAGCTGGGTCTGATTGAGCTTCACGATCGTCGTGGGCAGGTCGGCATCGACTTCATCGGAAACCAATTTCTCCAGATCCGTGCCGCGCGTCGCCTGATCGGCCTGATTGATCTCGATCCGCATCTGGATTCCCCCGTGCTCCGCGAGGGCCGAGACCAGCATGTCTTCGGAGGTGATCAGCCCGGTCTGGACCGTGGTCACCGCGGTGGGGCTGCCGGCCGCGAGCGCATCGCGCAGGGCGACCAGCTGGTTCAGAAAAGTATTGAGGCTCGTGTTCGTCCCCCCGCTGGTGCCGGGCGCGACACTCGCGGTGTCGGAGAGGGCGATCGTCGACTGGTTGAGATTGCCGGCATACGCGAGGCTGGTCACTTGGCCCTGGGCATTGCGGGTGGCGACAGAGGGCGGAGTGGCGACCGCCGTGCCGGCGAAAATATAGTCGCTGCCGAAGCGGGTATTCGCCTGTTGCAGCGCCTGCTCGATCATCTGGTTGACCTCGGACGCGTAGGCCTGGAAAGACGCGAGATTGATCGCGCCGGTGCCGAGGGTCCCAATCTCCGCCATCCGGTCGGAGATTTTCTTGATCTGGGTCAATCCGTTAAACGACGCCTGACTGACCTGCATCGCGCGGTCGGAGTTGCGGAGGTATTGTCCGGACTGCCGCTGTTCCGTTTCCAGGTGGAGCACGCGACCCATGGCGGCCGGATCGTCCTCCGGCTGGGTGATGCGCTGATCGGTCGCCACCTGGGTCTGCAAGCGGGCCTGCTGGGTGCCCAACTGCTGAATCTGGCTGATGATATTGTCCGAGATCGTGCTGGTGGCGATGCGCATGGGAGGGGATGGGTTTAGGCGCCGAGGCGGTTGACGACCATATCGAGCAGGTCGTCAATGACAGTGAAAACGCGGGCCGAGGCTTGGTAGGCCCGTTGAAAACGCACGAGTTTGGCCATTTCTTCATCCAGCGAAACGCCGCTCACACCG
This sequence comes from uncultured Oleiharenicola sp., assembly GCA_964486705.1. Classification (GTDB taxonomy): domain Bacteria; phylum Verrucomicrobiota; class Verrucomicrobiia; order Opitutales; family Opitutaceae; genus Lacunisphaera. The sequence continues at coordinate 3,365 of CAZAOI010000281.1, forward strand.
TCGCGCTGCTGGCTCACCAGTTTCGTGATGTTGGTCTGGTCGGTCACCCGGGCGTTGGCGCTGGCGAGCGCCTGCCCGAGATCGCTGACGGTATTGCCGTAAAACCGGCTGAAGGTTCCGTCGATGTAGTCGCCACTGCCGGTGGCAAATTGCTGGGTCGCGAGCTGGGCCACCGCCGTGGCGATGGTGTTGTCGCCGGCCGGTCCGCCGTTACTGGCCTTCAGATTCGTGGCCGTCAGGCCGCTTTGCAGCGAAATCGTCGCCGCCGTGATCCCCGCCGCCGTGAAAAAATCCCCGCCTGCCGTGGCGGTGGGATTGTAGGCTGCGTTGATCGAGGTAACGAGCTGCCGGGTCAGCGCGTTGAGATTGGTGCGGAGGGTTTGGACGGCGCCGTCCCGGGCGGTGAGCGCGCCGGTGATCGACCCGCCGGTGAGGGCCACCGCCGTCGCGGGAGTGCCAGCGGTCAAGCCGGTGCCCGTGAAGGCCACGGTGCCGTTCACCGTCGCGAGATCCACGAGGATGATGTCAGCATTGGCGGCATCTTTTACCACCACCTGCAACTGGCCGTTGCCGGTGTCCCGGGTTTCCACCGGGAGCAGCGCCGCGAGTTCCTCCACCAGCGCCTGGCGCTGGTCGCGCAGATCCACGGCCCCGCCGGGCGTGTTGACCTCGAGCTGGCCAATCTGGCTGTTGAGACCGGCGATTGTGGTCAACAGCCGGTTGGCCTCGGACACGTTGCTCGCGATCCCGGAGTTGATGTCCGTCTGCACCTGGCTGAGCCGGCTGTCGGTCTGGCGAAGCTGATCCGTAAGGATCGCGGCTTTTTGCAGCAGAACCTGACGCTCGCCGATGTCGGTCGGGCTGGCGGCCAGACCCTGAAAGGCGTTGAAAAGGTTGTCGACCGCGGCCGCCACCCCCATGCCGTTGGTCGCGCTGCCCGTGCGGTCGATGCTCTGACCGAGCGCAGCTTGGGCCCGTTGGTCGGCCTGCTGTTCGGACTCGAAGGAGGCTTTGAGCGAGATTTCCCGCATCACCTGCCGGTCGATGAGGGGCTCGCGCATCTGCTGGATGTAGAGCGTG
>CAZAOI010000282.1:0-4423 GCA_964486705.1 uncultured Oleiharenicola sp.
GAGGCCGATGTCGGGCAGACCCAACTCGGGGTCTTTGACGCTCAGATCAATGCCGGCAATGCCCGCACTGATTTCCTTGTCAGAACCGGGGATTTCCTCGGGACGGTCGTGGAAGATCCCATTCTGGCAAACCTCGCGGAAAAATGAGCGACGCCAAAGCCGCTGCGCCCAACTGGTTTCTCCGACTGGCGTTAGCCGCCGTCGTTCTTGGCGCGATCGTCTGGGGTATTTCTTACGCCCTGCGGCCGGTCGCGCTCGTGATGTCCGCCGTCAAGGGCAAATCCGTGCGCATCGTGCCCGGCACAATTGAGGTCAAGGCCGAGTTTGGCATCGAACTGAAGAGCGAGGTCAGCGGCCGCGTCAGCGCCAGCGACCTGGATATCGGCAAGAAAGTGTTCAAGAATGACGTGCTCGTGCAGATCGATACCGGCGATGTCGATCTGGAGATTGAACGGATCAAGAACGAGCTCACCGCGGCCAGAAAGAAGGTCGAACTCGGCTCGACCCTTCGTCCCGAGGTGCTCAATGCCAAGGACACGCTGGCGGCCCTCGAGCGCCAGACCAAAGCGGGGGCCTATCCCGAAGCCGAGTTTGCGAAGCAGCGCCGGCTTTTCGAACAACTGGAGCAGCGGATGCAACTGGATGAGGTCAATAGCCGGCTCGCCCTGGATAATTTCGAAAACAGCCTGCGGTCGAAGGCACGCGAGAAGACCAAGATGACCATTCTCGCTCCCTCCGATGGGGTCGTCACCGCCGTGATCGCGCGGGTGGGCGACCTCATCGACCGCAATTCCCCGATCGCAAACATCATTGCCGTCGGCCGCACGGTCGAGGCCAAGATCACCGAGGAAAATTTCGCCGCGATCAAACTCGGCCAGAAGGCCACCGTGCGCTTCCTGACCTTCGGCGCCGACCAGTACAATGCGGTGATTTCAAAAATCCTGCCCTCGGCGGATGCCGCCACCCAGCGCTACACGGTGTTTCTCGACCTCTTCCTGCCCCCCGGCCGGCAGTTGCTCCCCGGCCTGACAGGTGAAGTCAGCTTCATCATCGCCGAGCGCGACAACGCCGTGATCATTCCGCGCCGGGCCTTGGTCGGCGAATACGTTTATGTGCTCGAGAGCGGCAGGCTCGCCCTGCGCAAAGTCGTGAAAGGCTACGACAGCCTCAACCAAGTGGAAATCCTCACCGGCCTGAAAGAAGGGGAACAGGTGGTCGTTGAGCAGCAGGACCGTTTCCGCGAAGGCGATCGGGTGCGCATCCAGATGCTGATGAACTGAAATTCCGAAGGCCGAAGGCCGGAAACGGGAGCCCGCGAAATTATCCTTCACCCCTTCATGATGAATTCGGCCATTTCAATTCAGCCCACTTGCTCGTCGGATGCGGAAATCGGCCGGAAGAAACCATTCCGGTTTCACCCGCTCTAGCACGGGTAATCAAATCCGATTTACCTATTGAAAACAGCACGCAAGTTTCGAGCGCTAGCTCGGGTAGGGCGCACCGCCGAGGCTTCGCATTCGTCGCCGGCCCGGTGCTCCGCCCTACCGTTTGAATACACACTCTAATCCCCAAGTCTGACTGCTCGCCCGACCCGACCTCTGCCTTCCACCCGGTCTCCCGCGTCCGGCCGCCTCCTTCCCTTGTCCACCAATCTTCGCATCGCCCTCCGGTTTCTGACCGCCCGCAAGCGTTCCATGCTCATGAGCCTGGCGGGCATTGTTTTCGGCATCGGCTTTTTTGTCGTCACCCAGGCCCAGACCAGCGGCTTCGAGCAATTCTTCATCCGGACGATTCTCGGCACCAACGGCGCGATCCGGATCGAGGACAAGATCCAGGACACGATCTTCGCCATGGCCGCAGCCGGGCACAACCGCGACGCGAGCAAGTTCGAGATCGCGGCTGACCGCTCGGCCCGCAAATACATCGAGGGGGTCGAGGATCCGGCGCTCATCACTGAGGCGCTCCATAATTTCCGGAATGTCTCGGGCGTCTCCACCGTCGTGCAGGGCTCCGTGATCGCGGACAGCTCGTTCAAGAACGACTCGGCCAAGGTCTACGGGATCAAGCTGGAGGATCACCTCGCGGTTTCCGATCTCGCCTCCCAGATCGTGCGGGGCAGCGGCAGCCTGGAGGATTTCCGGACCACGCCCCAGGGATTGCTGATCGGCAAGGTCCTCGCTGACCGCCTCCAATTGCAGCCGGGCGACTCGTTGCTCCTGCAGGCCGGCACCGAGCAACGCCGCTACCGCGTGTCCGCCCTTTATGAAACGGGCGTGAGCGACATCGACCGCGTGCGGATCTACATGCATCTTGGGGAGGCCCGGTCGCTGCTGAAGAAGGTTTCCGGCGCCTCTTTCATTCAGGTCGCGTTGTTCGACCGCGACCGGGCGCCGCAGGACGCGGCGCAGATGGAACAAGTCCTCCGCCATGGGGCCAAGAGCTGGCAGGAGCGGGAAAAGAGCTGGCTCGAGGCCTTCCGTGCCCTGCAGGTCTCAGCCGCCCTGACCGTTTCGACCATCATTTTGATTTCGGGTCTCGGCATGTTCAATACGTTGGCGATGATGGTCATCGAGAAAACCAAGGAGATCGCGATCCTCCGCTCGATGGGCTACACGCGCCAGGATATCGCCCGGATTTTCATCTGGTTGGGGGCCATTGTGCTCGTGATTGGCACCATCGGGGGATGGGCGATGGGCGCGGGCGTCACCTATGCCGTCTCCAAAGTGCCCATCCGCATCCGCGGGATTTTCTCTTCCGATAGTTTTCAGGTCTATTGGTCGATATGGCATTACGTGGTCGCCACCCTCAGTGCCACCGTGGTGGTCATGACCGCGGCCTTGATTCCGGCCCGGCGCGCCGCGCGGCTGGAACCGGGCGACATCATTCGGGGGACTTCGCAATAGCGACGGGAGCAAGAATCCAGATCATGAACCTGACGAAAAGGAGCAAGGAGCAAGGAGCGGAAAGCCCAGACGGCAACACGTTCGAAAACCTTGAGGTTTGGCAGGAAGCCGTCGAAGTGGCGGCACAGGTCTATGAACTATTCTGCGAGTGTCGGGATTTCAGCTTTCGGGACCAGATCTGGCGCGCTTCTGTTTCGGTCTCAAGCAACATAGCCGAGGGCTATGAACGTGATTCAAACGTCGAGTTCATCCGATTTTTGTTCATCGCCAAGGCCTCCTGCGGGGAGGTTCGTTCTCAAGTCCACCTCGCGCGACGGGTCAAATTACTCGAAGAGAGCTCGGCGGACGGTCTCATTGAACAAACGCGGCGAATTTCGCGGCGAATCCAGAGGCTGATTGATGTGCGCCGGGAGAAATTCACCTGAACTCAGCTTTCTGCTCCATGCCCCCTGCTCCCTCCACCTCTCTCCCCTCGGCTCCGGTCGGCGGCCCAACCCTCGCCTTGCGCTGCGAAAATCTCCACCGTCACCTCGGCGAGGGGGAGGGCCGGGTGCACGTGCTGCGCGGGGTGTCGTTTGAGGCCAGACGCGGGCATGTGACGGCCATCGTCGGACCGTCCGGTTGCGGCAAGAGCACCTTGCTCTATCTCCTCGGGCTCCTCGACCAGCCGGATGACGGCTCCATTTGGATCAGCGACCAGCTCATGTCCAACAGCAGCGACTTGGATCGGACGGTGGCGCGGTGCGAGCACATCGGCTTTGTCTTCCAGTTTCACTTTCTCATGCAGGAGTTTTCGGCTTTGGACAATGTGATGATGCCGATGCGCAAACTCGGCCGCCTGACGGAGGAGGAAATGGAGGCCCGGGCCCGGATTTTGCTGGGCGATGTCGGCCTCGGGGACAAATCCCACCGCTTGGCGACGCAACTATCGGGCGGCGAACAGCAGCGCGTGGCCGTGGCCCGTGCTTTGGCCAACCAACCGGCGATCATTTTGGCCGACGAACCGACGGGCAATCTCGACGTGAAAAATTCCACGCTCGTTTTCGACCTTTTGACGCGACTGGCCAAAGAAAACGGCCAGGCGGTCGTGCTTGTGACTCACAATCCCGAGATCGCCAACCGGTGCGATGAGATCAAGCCGATGCGCGACGGCGAGTTCGTGCGCTGACGCGGGGCGGGTGGGAAGGCGTACCGAGCGACGCGACCGTCCGTCATGCTCCGGATGAGTCTCGAGGTACGGTGAATCCTCCGAATGAGCCGTGGATCGGAGCGGCTCATCGAGACGACTCGCCCTACCCGAAGTTCAATTCCCGAGGGCCGCTGGTATTCATCCTTAATTCCGCAGACGAGTTGGGCACAAAAGGCCCCAAGTGCGCAAAAGCAGAAAATTGGCGCCCAAGCGGGGAGCAAGGGACAAGCACCTCGCAGGTGAGCGCACCAGAATACCAGCTAACTCGGTTTAAAGTATTTTGTAGCCGAAAATGGTAGGGCGGAGCGGCTCGCTCCGCCGCGGCGCACCG
>CAZAOI010000283.1:0-4413 GCA_964486705.1 uncultured Oleiharenicola sp.
CCGGGCTGAAGGCCCCGCCGCCGCACGCGCCGCGCAAGCTCGCGACGACGACCGACATCATCAAGCTCCAGCGCCTGATGACGCACGCGCTCATCCGCCCCCTCACGAAGGACGACCGCCTCCAGCCGAAATGGATCGACGGCCGCCCGATGGCGGAGGTCGCCGCCGAGTTCATCAAGCCCAACGACCGGCTCACCGCCTTTGAGCGCCTGCAACTCTACAATCGGATGTATTGGTTCCGGCTCATCGACATCATGCACGCCGACAGCCCCGGTTTGCGCGCCGTCTTGGGCGACCGGAAATTCGACCGGCTCGTGCAGGCCTACCTCGCCAAATACCCCTCGCGCTCCTTTACCCTTCGCAACCTCTGCGCCCGGCTGCCCCAGTTCATCCGCGAACAGCCGCGCCTGACGGCTCCGCACTCCGGGCGGGCGCACACGGTCGCGGTTTTTGAGTGGGCGCAGACCGTCGCCTTCGATGAGGGCGCGCGGCCGGTGCTCACCGCGGCCGACTTGGCCCGCACCTCGCCGGCCCGGCTGCGGATGGGGCTCCAACCTTATGTGACGCTGCTCGCGCCGGATTTTCCGGTCGATGACTACGTAATCGCGGTCAAGCAGCGCGACGCGCTCCGTACCGAGGCGAGCAACGCTCGCGACTCCGCCCGTCCACTCACGCGACTCCGCCTCGTCCGGCGCCCTCGCCGGCAGCGCGTCTACCTCGCGGTGCACCGCTACAAAAACCAGCTTTTCTACAAGCGCCTCGAGCGGCCGGCCTTTCTCATCCTCGCGGCCCTCGCCGCGGGCCGCCCGCTGCTGCAAGCGGTCGCCGCCGGTGGCCGCCGCGTGAAGCCGGCTCAGGCCAGCTCCTGGTTCGCCACCTGGATGGAACTCGGCTGGCTCTGCCGGCGGGGCCGGCGTTGAGCCGGGGATTGTGCCGTTGGGTGGGCGTCGGTTTCCCTACCGACGCCTGTCGCCGAGGTGTCCGGTTGTTCGCGCCTGCGAACCCAGGGCCGGTCGCGCCGCCTCCGCGGCGGCTGGAAAATCGGCGACCACCTTTCAGGACCCCGAGCTGTCTGCTCGACATCGCGGTCGCGGTGGGGCAAATTTTTAGGGCGGCTGAGTCTGCCGTTCCACCATGCCTCATCTGGTTCATATTGCCAATCTCTGGTCCCTCGCCCGCCACCCCTCGCCCGCCCGGGAGTGGCCGCTTGAAAGAAAAGTCAAAGCCATCGCGGCGGCTGGATTCGACGGCCTGACGACGGCGCTCACCCCCGAGCATCGCCGGCTCGCGGACAAGCACGGTCTGCACCACATCCTCGGATTCATTTCCTCCGACGAACCGGCGGAGTTTGGCCGGCTCATCCGGGAACAGAAGGAGGGCGGGGCGGTGCACATCAACGTGCAGCTAGACAACCACGACACGCCGCCGGCGCTGGCGGTTCGGCATTGGATCCAACTCGTGCGGGCGGCCGAGAAGATCGGCGGAGTCGTCGTCTCCCTCGAGGTGCACCGGGATACCTGCACCGAGACCCCTGAAAAAACCTACGAGATCGCCGAGCGTTACCACCGCGCCACGGGCGAGCTCGTCAAGATGAACTTTGATTTTTCCCACCTCGCGGCGGTCAAGCACCTGCATCCGGGCAATTACATCGAACGGTTGCTCGACCATCCGGCTTTGCTGCAGCACAGCGAACAGGTGCACTTCCGGCCCTTTAATGGTCATCACGCCCAAGTCCCCGTCACGCATCGCGGCGAGCTCACGCCCGAGGTGAAGAGCTACCTGGTTTTTGTGGAGGCCCTGATGAAACTCTGGAAACAAGGGCGGGGGAACAAGCTTAAGACCATGTACGCTTGTCCGGAGATGGGGCCCTACGCGGAGGGCGGCGGGGGCTACAACATCACCGGCCTGCCGCCGGCGTGGCCCGACGCGGTGGTGCTCCGCCACGAGCTTGGCCGCGTGTGGGCGCGAGCCTGAATGGAGGAAGCCCCTCTCGGGATGGGTTAGTGGGACAGGCGCCGCAGAAGACGCGGACGGCGGCCGCGTTCCCCCTCGGTCAACCGGACGGGCTCACATCGGCTTCGGCGAACGCGGCGGGCAGGTGGCGGCGTTGCTGAGGGGATAAACCGCGCGGATGCGCGCGAGGAGGCTTTGGTAGAAATCAAAACCGGGGTCACCGGCGGTGCGCGGCAGCCCGCGGACCAGCTCGGCCACCGTCCGGTTGGCCGCGGTCTGGTATTCCTCGCGGAGTTTGGCGCCGCGCTCCCGATAGCCGGTGTTGTCCGCGCCGGCGAATTCCGCGAGCAAGGGCAGCCACTTGTGCGCGTATTGGACGTGCGCCGTCTCGTCGATGATGTCGAAAAGCATCATCTCCGCGGACTCCAGATCCTGGCCATCCTTGAAGTCCACGTAGCCCTCGTTCTTCACGACGAAGTAGCCGGTCTCGGCCACGAGGCCGATCATGAAGACATTTTCATAGAGCTGCGCCTTGGTGAGTGGCTCGGCCTTGAACGGGGCCAGGAGTTCGCGCTGTCGGGCCAAAGCCTCGTCGAGGGTAAGCCCGAGTTTGGCCGCGAGCGCCTTCAGCTCGATTTCCCGGACGCCCTGATCATAGCCGGCGAAGCCGACCTCCTCGAGACTGATGCCAAAATCCCGCAGGCGCGAGTAGCCCGAGTCGCCGTGGCGCGACTCATCCCACAGGTGTCGCGATACATCGTGGTGCCACGCCCACGGCATGTAATGCCCGTCGTAGAGCCAGGCCAGTTGGTCGTCGGGCAGGTTTTTTTCCAGCATGTAGCCCATGGCCCAGAAAAGCCGGCGGGCTTCGATGCTGGTGGCAAAATCAGCCCGCACATAATCCATGAAAGGCTGCTGGGGACGGATCGGCACCGTGCGCGCGCTGAAACGGCTCAAGCGGAAAGGGGTGGCGACTCCGACGGGTTGGGCCACCGGGCCGGCGCCGACCGGCAGCGCCGTGCGGAAGTGACCGCAGTCCGCGAGCAGGGCCGTCACGCGGGCGCGGAAGGCGGCGTCGGTGGTATGCGGGTGCCGGCGGCGGTAATCGCGATACCAGAGCCACTGCTGGCTCTTGATCTGGTTGATCTCGTGCAGCAGTGCGATGGTGGGCGCGTCGTGCACCGGGTGCACCGTGGCCATGTATTCGCCATAGGCGCCGACGAGGGTTTTCAGGAGCAGTTCATAGATCGCGTCGAGGGCATCGTTGAGCGTCGGCGCCTGCAGTGCGGCGTTCGCCAGGTGTTCGAGCCGCGGCGAGACCGGGGCGTCGGCTTTGCCGCCGGGAAATTGCTCGATGCGTTCCCGCAGCCGGCGAATGCACTCGGCCTGGTCCCAGATGTGCCGGTGAAGGCCGCTCTTGTCGTTCCACTCGGCGACGTCGCGGCCCCACGCGGCGAGCAGTCGATGGACGGAGCGCTCCACATATTGCCAGTCGTTCAGCAGGTCCACGTTGCGCGGTCGCTGCTTGGTGTGCGCCTCGACCAGCACCGTGGGCTTGGTGGGAGAGGCAGGGGGGTCCGCGGAGGGCGTGCTCATTGAACGGGGCGGACTTCAGGGCAACGCAGCTTGGGACACAAGCTAATGCCCGAGGGCTAATTGATGAAATTTCACCCCGGCGCGAAATTTCGGACCATCTCGGTCGTTGCGCCGTGGAAAGAAACTGTCGCACTGCATTCATGCCCACCCCATGCCCGCCGGAGCAGTCGCAGATTAGTTTTTTCCATGAGCAGGGATTCCTGATCCTGCCCGACGTTTTCGACCCCGCTGATCTCGAGCCGCTCCGTCAGGAATTGCATCGGGAAATCGGCAAGAAGGCCCGCGCCCTGCAGGCGGCCGGCCAGCTGACCGACTTGCACGCGGAGCTGGATTTTGACCATCAGCTCACGGCCATCCAGCAGGATTCCAAGGAATGCGGCGAGGCGATCATCAAGCACCTCGAGGGCCTGCGCGGCGGCGGCTTTCACGCGCCCGAGATGTTCGAGGTGATCTCGCATCCAAAGTTGTTGGCCAAGGTCGGCGCGCTCCTCGGGACGGAGGAGATCGTGGCTTCTTCGGTTTATCGCATCCGACCCAAGTTGCCCCATCTCGGCCGCGGCATTGTCCCGTGGCACCAGGACAGTGGTTACTTTGCCGAGCATTGTGACACGCAGCTGATCATTACCTGCTGGGTGCCGCTGGTCGACGCCACGGTGAAGAACGGCTGCATGCAGATCCTGCCGCGGGTCCACCGGGGCAAGGTTGCGACGCACCATACCGGCGGCAACGCGGGTTTTCTCGTCATCAAGGACGAGGACCTGCCCGACGACCCGAGCCGCGCCATCACAGCCGCCTGTCCGCGCGGCAGCGTGGTCTTCATGACCAACCGCACGCCGCATTGCTCCACGCCGAACACATCCGACC
>CAZAOI010000284.1:0-4388 GCA_964486705.1 uncultured Oleiharenicola sp.
CGCTTGGAAATCTCCACTTCCTGCTCGCGGGTCAGCAGCGGGACCTGTCCCATCTGCTTGAGATACATGCGGACGGGGTCGTCGAGAATGTCGTTGTTCGACGTGCGCGACTCCTCCTCTTCCGCCTCCTCCTGGCGCTGCTTGTAATTGTCGACCTCATCGGGATCGAGGATGTCGATCTCGAGGTTTTGCAGAATGGAAATGACGTTCTCGATGTCCTCGGGATTGTCGACGGACTCCGGCAGCGCCTCGTTGATATCGACGTAGGTGAGGTAGCCTTGTTCCTTCGACAGGCGGATCAGGTAGCGGATTTTCTCGTTCAGGTCGCCCGAGAGATTTTCGAGGGCCTTTTCCTTGAATTCCTTGGCCGCATCGGCGGTGGCGGCGAGCGGGGCGCTGTTCTTCGTCGGCTCGGGGTGCTTGCCATGGGCCCCGGGTTTCGTGGGCTCGAACGCCTTGCCGTGGCCGATTGGCTTGGCCGGTTCGGGGTGCTTGGCGGCGTGAGCCGGGGCGGGCTTGTGGCTTGCCTTGTCTTTGGACTCGGCGCCATGCGGTTTCGCCGGCGCTTTTTCAGGGGCGGATTTGGCGTGGTTCTTGGTGTGCTTGGAAGTGCTCGGCATAACGTAAATAGAATTCCCGGGACGGGTGACAGTCGATCAGCGGCGCAATGGGCGCATCAGGCAGGCAGCGTAACCTTGGGAGGATGTTGAAGCTGTCGGGTGATTTCTTTGAGCTGTTTCAAGAGGGAGGAAAGGTCAGTGTCAAGGTCCGTGCCTTTTGTGGCTATTTCAAGTTCTATTTCCCGCTGGCGGGGAACGAGGAAGCGGCGTTGCAACGCGCGCAATCCTTCGTCGGCCATCTTGAGCAAATCGTCGTCGCCGGCGGTTTCGAAAAGCAGGGAAGCGATCAGGGTCTTTTCTTCCTGTGTCTCAAGGAGTTGATCGATCTGATCGGTGCCGGGCCAGCCGTTGTGTGCCGTTTCGGCGAGGATGCGGTCGAGCAAGCGTCCGGCGGTGTGACCCTGATCAATCCACTCGTGCGGCAACTGGCTCGCGAACGCGCGCAAGAGCGACTCGTGATGCAGGCAGAGGAAAAGCAAATGGGCCTCCGTGGCCTTGCCGTGGAGCTCCGCTTCTTTCGCGGGCGCCGGGGTGGGGGCCTCCCCGGGGGCGGGCAGGCGCCGGCCCTGCTGGCGGGTCAGGTACGTGCGCAAATCTTTTTCCAGCGCGCCCGGCGGCACCCGGAGGTGGAGCGCGATCTCCGCCAGAAAGGACATGCGGGTGACATCGGAGTCGGTCTGGGCGATGATTTCAAACAGGGCGGTCGCGGCGCGGGATTTTTGCTCGGCCGGGGCCGCGGCGGCATTCGGCAACAGGGAACGGCACGCGAATTCCATGGCGGACAGGGAATGTTTCCGCACTTCGTCGTAGGCGGCGAGCCCGCGTTCGAGAAAGAGCAGATCGGGATCCATTTTTTCCGCGCCGGCGAGCAGGAGAAAACGCACTTCCAATCCGCTCTTCAACGCCATCGGCAGGAACCGCAGCGCGGCCTTCTGCCCGGCCGCGTCGCTGTCGAAGAAGCATTCCACCTGCGGATGATAGCGGCGCAGCAAGGCGAGCTGGCCCTCGGTGATCGACGTGCCTTGCGGCGCGACGGCGGTTTTCAGGCCGACGCTCCAGCAGCGGAGGGCATCGAGCTGGCCCTCGACGAGGACGAACGGGTGGCCGTCGCCGGCGCCGGTGCGGGCCCGGTCGAGGTTGAAGAGCAGGTTGCCCTTGATAAAAATCGGCGTCTCGGGGGAATTGACGTATTTTGCCTCGCGCGCCGGATCGTCCAGCGGAGTCAGTTCGAGTTGCCGCGCGGTGAACGCCACGATGCGGCCCTGGTGGTCGCGAATGGGAATCATCAGCCGCCCGCGGAAGCGCGGCCGCATCGCCCCGAGGGTCAGCACGGCGCCGTCACGGGTGAAGAAAAGCCCGCATTGGCGCAGCGCGTCCTCGGAGAATTTCCGCTTCAGCAGCGCCGCGGCCAGCCCGCTGTCCTCGGGCGGGGCGAAGCCGATCTTGAATTCATCGGCCAGGTCGAGGGTGAAGCGCCGGTTCTTTTCCCAATAGTCGCGAATAAAAGTCCCGTGGGGCGTCGGGGCCAGGAAGGCCTGCCGGTAGTAGTCCGCCGCGAGGTCGTGGATCTCGAAAATCTCCTGGCGCATCGAGCGGGTCTCGGGCGACGGCCCGCCCGAGCCTTCCTCGTATTCCAGCGTCACGGCAAAGCGCTGGGCGATGGCCTCGACCGCCTCGGTGAATTGCAGGCCCTCCGTGTCCATGACGAAGTTGATGATGTCGCCCGCCTTGCCGCAGCCGAAGCACTTGTAGTAGCCCTTGTCGGTCGAGACGTTGAAGGACGGGGTTTTTTCGGAGTGGAACGGACACAGTCCCTTGAAACGCGCGCCGCCGGCCTTTTTCAGGGCGACGACCCGCACCACGACATCGTGGAGGTTAACGCGGTTTTTCAAGTCGCGCAGGCTGTTGGCTTTGATGACGGGCACGGGAAAAGACGGGTGGCGGGTGGCGCGGCCGGCAGCCTTGGCGAAGGCCGGCGACCGGGGTGAACCCATCCAGCGGCAACTGGCATAACTTGTCCAGTGCGCGCCGGAAGATTAAACTTTTCAGTCGCAGTCGTGTCTGTCAAGGTGCGCGGCCCTCTCTTCGGAGGTTCCGCGTTCCACTCTCCATGCGTCCCCTTTTGCTGAAAATCGCCTTCCTTCTTGCTCTTCTTTCCCCGGGGCTCGCGCTGGCTGCCGACAAGGTTCCGGCGCCGGTCGCAACCGTCTGGGAGCACGCGCTGGTTGATTTCAGCGAGATCGACTACCGGGTTGCCGTCGAGCAGCTCTTCCAAGATTTTGAACGCACGACGGGTCGCAAACTCGAGCCCGGCAGCAAGAAAAAAGTCGGCCTGAAGATTTATGCCGACTCGGGCCCGGGCCTCGCGACGCCGTTCGGGCTGGTGCGCGGTCTGATTTTCGCCCTCAAAGAACGCGGTTTCACGACCGAAAACATTTTTCTCGTCGGGTTGAATCCCCTGCGCCTGCGGCTCACCGGTTTTCTGCCATCCCTCGCCACCGGGGTGGTGCCATTCCCGGGTCATCCGGTGTACGTGCTGGAATCCGGCAAGTTCTACGACCCGGCCTGGTTTTATGACAGTCCGCTGCCGTCGCGCTTCGACCCGGTCACCAATGATCGGGCGGTCGAGGACGCGGCTGGCGGCAAGGCGAACACCACGACGGAAGAGGACCGCAAGAGCTTCCTCGCGACGCCGCTCTTTCTCGACGCGGATTTCTGGATCAACCTGCCCGTCTATACCGACCATCGCGTGCTCGGGATCAACGGTGCGCTGGTCAATGCCACGCTCTGGAATGCCAGCAACACCTTCCGTTTTTTCAAGAGTCCCGCCACCGCGCCCGCCGCGGTGGCCGAGATGTCCGCGATCCCCGAACTCCGGGAGGGGTGGGCGCTCAACCTGGCGAGCCTGCAGCTTTACCAATTTATCGGCGGCCCTTACTTCAACTCGCTCTACACGGTTTCGGAGCCCCGGCTGCTGATGAGCGCCGACCCGGTGATTCTCGATTCCCTCATGATCGAGAAAATCAATGCCGCGCGCAAAAGGAACGGTTTCGAGCCCATCTCGGCCGACGACTCCCGCATGCTCGACTTTGCCCAGCAACTCGGAGTCGGCTCGATCGACACCAAGCGAATTCGCTGGAAGCAAGTCGGCGGCGACACGCCCTGAGCGTTCGCCCGGGTGCGACGGAACTCAGCTTGGCATCCGCTTTTCGAGCAGGGTGACAAAGTGCAGCTGCCGGCCGAAAATCCAGTTGGCCCACCAGGGATACAATTCCAACGCCGTCACTGAACGGACGGGTTGCAGGTTCAGTTCGGCCCACGCCGCCTGCCACTGCGTTGCCGTCCAATAATTATAGGGCAGGGCGACACCATAGCGGGCGTTGCCGACCCAGTCCATGAAGCGCAGGGTCGCGCCGGCGGCCCAGCCCGTCCGCGTATGGTCCTTGATGATGATCCAGCGCCGGCTCACCCGCACCGCCTCGCGCAGCAAGGTGAGGGGATCGTCCGTGTGGTGCAGCACATCGACGAACATCACGGCCTCTTTGGTCGCAGCGGCCAGCGGCAGGGTGTGGCCATCGAACAGGCTCACCGGGATGGCCGTCTGTTCCCGGGCGAGGACATCCACGCCGGAAATTTCCAAATCCGGCCGGCGATCGCGGAGGAGTTTTGCCACCTGACCGTCGCCGCACCCGACATCCAAAATCGCGATGCCCAAGGGCGCCACGGCGGCGAGATTCGTATCGTCGACGTCGAGTGGCATCGACGTCC
>CAZAOI010000285.1:0-4383 GCA_964486705.1 uncultured Oleiharenicola sp.
CGAGGTTTGGTCTGGCCTTTCGCGCGTGCTGGCAGAAATGGTGCCACCCTCGGGGGGCCACCAGGCCGGCCAGTCTTGCGCCGCCAGTTGACGAGGTGGTCCACGCTTGAGGTCGACTGGCCCCGGACCCGATTTTATGCCCGCCTTGGCGTCCACTGGTTCAGTTGCCCCGAATCCTCCGCCTGCGACGGCCGGGCGGCGCATCCGGCTGTTTGTCTTTTCCCCCTGGGCCGACCGCCTGCAAGATGGCGCGGAGTATCTGCGGGCGCTGCCGGCCTTCGAGGTGGCTCGACGCGTCTCAAACCCGGCGGACGCGGCGCTGGTGCGGATGGCCCGGCTCGACTGCGACTGGCACGGCGAGAATATCCGCGCCCTCGGCGCGGCCACCGCGGACCAGATTGAATTTCTGCCCGTCCAGGCGATCGGTAAGCCCGGCCTCGCCGATCTGCTCTCCGCGAACAAACCGGAGGGGGAGGAGTGGTGGCTGGTGTTGACGGGCCAACATCCGCAGAAGTTGGCGGGAATGATCGGCAAGCTGCTTGGCTTTCTGGCGGGGCGCGGCGTGCGCACGCTCTACTATGCCTTTGACGCCGCCAGCTATAGCATGCCGGCTTTTGGCGAGATCGCCCCGCATCTCGCCGTCCTAATCCACGACGAGCAACCGTTGGCCGGACCGATCCAAGCCGCCTTGCGCGCCGACTGCCGCGTGGTGCACCGCAGCTGGGTCGCCAACCTCGTGCCGTTCGCCACGCCTTTCAATGAAACGCCGGAGGAGAAAATCATTTTTCTCGGTTCGCGCCTCGGGCTGACGCCCCACCGGCAACGGCAGATTGATTTCCTGGCCAAAAAATTCCGCGATAAGTTTACCGCGATCTGCGATCATTCGCTGTCAGTGGCAGGCCGCGCCGGTCTCGCGCGCTACAAGGTCGGGTTTTGTCCCGAGGGCCGGCATTTTGCCACCGAGTCCATGGCCCGCACGCACACTGACCGGCCGTTTTGGGCCGGCGCCCTCGGCTTGGTCCCGGTGAGCGAGGACTCCCGTACTGGCGAGAGGCTGGAGGAACTCCACCGGGCCGGTTTGCTCAAGCGTTATGCCCACGGAGACCTCAAGGCGTTGGGCGAGGCGTGCGAGCAGGCCCTGGCGGGCGGCTTAGACTTGCGCCGGCAAATCTACGATCATTTCAACCGCTGCGAGACGATCGGCGCGGTGGTGGCCGCCGAGTTGCTGGCGTTGGGAGCCGCGCCCTGAGCCAAACGTTGGTCTTCTTCGGCAGACGACCGATCCGGGATCATGCGAAATAGGATAAGTGAACTGAGAGGTGGAACCCGGCCTCCGGACGGGTTGCTTCGGTGCGCGCAGGAGAAAACGCGTCCGGAGGCCGCGTTCCACCAAAATCAACTGCATGAATCCGGCGAAGATCGGGCGGTGGAAGATTTTGCCGTTCCGGTTCGGCAGTCGGCGGTTCTCGCGGCGGGATTTCAAGGGATGGAAAAAATAAATATCATCCTGATGATGGACAGGCAGTAACGGTCCAATTGGATTTCTGGGCCCACATCCTGCAAAGGCAGCACCATGCTTTCTAATCCGCAGCTAGTTCCGCCGCCCGGCTCAAATAAATCAGATCGTGCGCGAAGCTTATTCGCCGTTGGTTCTTTGGAACGCGTGCGCAGCGCATTGACCGCGCCGCCGCTCACTTCCCAAACGCCGGCGGACTGGGCGGAATTGCGCGCGGCGGTCTCCGCCCTCCGCTTTTCGCCGCGCCCGAAACTGTTTCCCCGTGCGCGGTCACTCTTTAACCATTGATGCGGCCATCGAGCTGGCTGTTCGCCATCACGCCGCCGCTGAACACCGACTTTGGCGGCTCTTGGTGACATGCCTTCAGCGAGGGGGGAAGGCGTCTTCCTGTGGCAATGGCGGCAGTGCCGCGGATGCTTCCGCGGCGACATCGCCGGTGAGCGCGATGCAACAAGGCGAGATGGTGCTGGCTTGATGGGCGCACGCTGATGTCCAGCCCGGCTCTATTTCTCGATCGCGACGGGACGCTGATTGTGAAGCACGATTACCTGGCCGATCCCGCGCAGGTCGAGCTGATGCCCGGGGTGCGGGAGGCGCTGCATCGATTTATCGCGCGAGGTTATCGATTGTTTCTCTTCACGAATCAAAGTGGGGTCGGACGCGGGATGTTCTCGCTCGCGAAGGTGCGACAGTGCAATGACCGGATGCTCGAGCTGTTGGAGCTGCCGCCGCCGGGCTTCACCGAAATTTGCATCGCGACGGAGAGTCCGGAGATGCCCGTCGTCTATCGCAAACCGTCGCCCCGGTTCATCCACGAAATGGTGGCCAAGTATTCTTTGAATCCGGCCCAAACCTGGATGGTTGGGGACATGCCGTCCGATGTGCAGGCCGGCCTGAATGCTGGAGTAAGAACCGCCTGGGTTAGCGCGAAGCGAGCCGCGGCGATCCCTGACGGGGTGTGGCACGGGCGGAGTTTCCTCGAGTTCGAAGGAGAAGCCGGAGAGGAAATTCTAGCGGGAGCGGAGGTTGCGAACGCTCGGATTTCTGTCAGGTTTCCTCGTTCGACCAGCGCGTCCCCCACCGATGAGTAAACTCTCTCATATCACCGCGGCAATTTTAGCGGGGGGAACCGGGACCCGCTTGCGCTCCGTGGTGGCGGACCGTCCGAAGGTGCTCGCGGCGTTGGGGGGCCGGGCTTTCATCACCTATCTGCTCGACCGGTTGGCGACGCAAGGGATTGGGAAGGTGGTTTTGTGCACGGGCTATCTGGGCGAACAAGTGCAGGAGTTGTTGGGCGACGACTACCGGGGCATGCAATTGTGCTACTCGCGTGAGGCCCAGCCGATGGGCACGGGCGGAGCAATCGTCCAAGCCTTGCCGCTGCTGGCTTCGGAAACGGTGTTGATTCTCAATGGCGATTCCTACTGTGAGACCGATCTGCCGGCCTCTTTGGAGTGGCATCAAAGTCGTCAGGCGCGGGTGACCTTGGTGCTCGCCCGCGTGGAGGACAGCGCCCGTTTTGGCCGCGTGGAGACGGCGGCGGACGGGCGCATCAAACGCTTTTGCGAAAAAGATCCGACCGCAGTCGGCGGCGGCTGGATTAATAGCGGGGTCTATTGGTTTGAACGGGAGGTCCTGGCCGGCCTCCCGGCGGGCCGGTCGTTGTCACTGGAGAAAGAGGTGCTCGGTTCCTGGACGGGAGACGGCCTCTATGGTTATCAAGATGCCGGACGATTTTTGGACATTGGGGTGCCGGAAGACCACGCGCGGGCCGAACAATTTCTGGCGGAAGTTCATTCGCCGCTGCTGACGTCCCGGGGGTAGCATGCCGACAACATTCACCATTGTCGGAGGAGGACTGGTCGGCTTGGGCACCGCCTTGAAGCTCAAACAGCTGGCGCCGCGGTCGGAGATAACCCTCTTGGAAAAAGAACCGAGTGTCGGCCGGCACCAGAGCACCCATAACAGTGGCGTGTTGCATGCGGGGCTTTATTATAAGCCCGGTTCATTGAAGGCGAAGTTGGCCGTTCAAGGGATCCGGAGCATGGTTGCGTTTTGCCAGCAGCATCGGGTCGCCCATGAGGTGTGCGGCAAGCTGGTGGTGGCTACGACGCCGGATGAACTTGTCCGGCTGCGGACGCTGCAGGAACGCGGCACCCAAAACGGCTTGCGCGGGTTGCGTTGGCTGGAGCAGGGCGAGTTGCGGGAAAAAGAGCCGTTTGCCGCCGGGCTTGCGGCCGTGCACGTGCCGGAAGAGGGAATCGTCAATTATCAAGGCGTGTGCACGGCGTTGGAGAACGAGCTGGGAAAGCTTGGCGTGACAGTCATGACGAATGCCGGCCTCCGCAAGGCGGACCGCCGGGGTTCGGAGTGGCGGTTGCAGACGGCCGCGGGAGATTTCACGACCGACTACCTGATCAATTGCGCCGGGCTGCAAAGCGACCGGGTGGCGGCGTTGGCGGGCGAAGAGCGGGAGGCGCGCATTCTGCCTTTTCGCGGAGAATATTACAAACTGCGGGCCTCGGCCCAGCATTTGGTGCGGAATTTGATCTATCCCGTCCCGGACCCTTCCTTCCCGTTTCTGGGCGTGCACTTCACGCGCATGATTGAAGGCGGGGTCGAGGCGGGGCCGAATGCCGTGCTGGCGATGGCGCGGGAAGGTTATACGAAGTGGCAGGTGCGTCCCGGCGACTTGTTCGATGCGGTGACCTATGGCGGATTGTGGAAATTCATGCGGCGGCATCGGGCGATGGCTTGGGATGAAATCGTGCGCTCGTTCAGCAAGGAAAGATTTTGTGCGTCGCTGCAACGCTTGGTCCCGGCGGTGCAGGTGGCGGATCTCGAGCCGGGGATCGCGGGGGTCCGGG
>CAZAOI010000286.1:0-4371 GCA_964486705.1 uncultured Oleiharenicola sp.
GCTCACGGTCAACGACAAGCTCCGGGGTATTGGACCCACCGGGAATAAATTGATGCTCAAACCTCGAGCAAGGAGTCGTCACCTCTCGGGTGCATTACTCGGTAAATCGATGGGGAATGAAATTCTTTGCTCAGCGGTTTTCTTCAGTGTATTCCGTGTGTTCCGTGGGCACAAATCCCGCACTCAGCTCACCGTCAGGTTCGTGGCGAGGATCGGGTCGTCGTCCACCTCGATGAGGATGGAGTAGTCGCCGGGCTGCTCGAAGCGAAGGTTGCGCAGCTCGTTGATCAGGTTGATCCGATGCAACGGACTCTGGGATTCGAATTCGCGGCTGAGCAGGGCGGCGGGGTTGGTCGGGTCGAGGCCCATGGACATCTTGATCTGGTGCATCCCCGGCTGGACGTCGGTCAGGGTGAGGAACCACACCATGTAGGGATGGACGACCGGAAACGAGCGCGCCTTGATGTTGGAGAACACGCCCAGAATGGTGTGTTTGCCCGAGGCGGGGTCGATGTGGACGCCGTCGCAGGTGATCCAGGCCAAAAGGGAGGGTTTCGACTGCACAGCCGGCAACATGGGCCAGGGCAGGGGAGCGGCAAACTATTTTCGACGGACACCGCTGCGTTCGGAGCGAAGCGCCGAAGCTCATTTCGACTTGGTCTGGTCGTGTGGGAGCGAGCTTGCTCGCGACGACGTGCGTCCTGAGTCGCGGGCGAGCTCCCTCCCACAGTCCCAAATGGCGAGTCTTTGCCCGCGAGGTCTCCGCGTCCACCCGGGGAATTTTACCTCTCAAAACCGCCGCCGACCCACCTTTTTCTTGTGTATGAGATGAGGGCGGTTTTTACCTTGGGCGATGAAGTATATTTTCGTCACGGGCGGAGTGGTGTCATCCTTGGGCAAAGGGCTCACGGCGGGAGCTCTCGGCGCCCTGCTCGAAATGCGCGGCCTGAAGGTCCGGATCCAAAAGTTTGACCCGTACCTCAACGTCGATCCGGGCACCATGAGCCCGTTCCAGCACGGCGAAGTCTACGTGCTCGACGACGGCGCCGAGACCGACCTCGACCTCGGTCACTACGAGCGGTTCACCTCGGGCAAGCTCTCGCGCCAAAACAGCCTTTCGTCCGGCCAGATTTATGAGGCCGTCATCGCCAAGGAGCGCCGCGGCGACTACCTCGGCACGACGGTGCAGGTGATTCCGCACGTCACCAACGAAATCAAGAAACGCATCTATGCCGGCGGCAAGGGCGTCGATGTGCTCATCACGGAGATCGGCGGCACCACCGGCGATATCGAGGGTCTGCCGTTCCTTGAAGCGATGCGGCAGTTCGCCCTTGAGGTTGGGCCCCGGGACTGCGTTTTCATTCACGTCACCCTCATTCCGTATCTCAAAGCCGCGGGCGAATTGAAGACCAAGCCAACGCAGCAAAGCGTGGCCAAGCTCCGCGAGATCGGCATCCAACCGCACATCCTCGCCTGCCGTTGCGATCATCCGATGACGCCGGAGATGCGCGAGAAGATCAGCATGTTTTGCAACGTGCCGGCCAAGGCCGTCATCGAGGAACTCGACGTCGAGCACTCCATTTACGAATTGCCGCTGATGCTGCAGAAGGAGGGCATGGACCAGCTCGTGATCAACCAGCTCGGCCTCAAGGCCCGGGCGAATCCGAAGAACATCTGGGCCGAGGTCGTCCGCCGCATCAAATCGCCCGAGCACGAGGTGAAGATCGGCGTGGTGGGCAAATACATCGAGCTCCAGGACGCCTACAAGTCCGTCTACGAATCCCTCAGCCACGCCGGCATCGCCAATCACGCCCGGGTGAAGGTCATCCGCATCGACGCGGAAAATCTGGAGACCCGGGCCGGGCTCAGCCGGTTGAAGCAGCTCGACGGCATTCTGGTGCCGGGCGGCTTCGGCGATCGCGGCATCGAAGGAAAGATCGCCGCCGCCCGTTACGCCCGGGAGAAGAAGCTTCCCTATTACGGCATCTGCCTCGGCATGCAGGTGGCGGTGATCGACTTTGCCCGCCACGTGCTCCGCCTGAAGAGCGCGAATTCCGTCGAGTTCGACGCCAGCACGCCGCACCCGGTCATCGCGCTGATGGACGATCAGCGCCATGTCGTCCTCAAGGGCGGCACGATGCGCCTCGGGGCCTACGAGTGCAAACTCAAGCCCGGCACGCTCGCGCGGAAGGCCTACGGGAAGGAGATTGTTTCCGAGCGCCACCGCCATCGTTTCGAGGTCAACAACGACTACGTCGCGCGGCTCGAAAAAGCCGGCATGGTGGTCAGCGGTTGGAACCCCAAGCGCGGCCTCGTCGAGGTCGTCGAGTTGAAGAACCACCCGTGGTTCCTCGGAGTGCAATGCCATCCCGAATTCCAGTCCAAGCCCAACCAGGCGCACCCGCTCTTCGCCGCCTTCATCGCCGCGGCGATCAAGAACCAGAATAAACGGTAGGGTCTTGGGCGAGGAGTTGGCCCACGGAACCCACTGAATACACGAAAGCCCAGGTCATTTTTTCACCACGGATTACACAGATGATCACGGATAAGACATCCCAAGGTTTTGTTTTCCGCGTATTCCGTGGGCAAATTCCGGATATCCTGAATTGATCCGTGTCATCCGTGGTTAAAACTTCCGGCATGCTCTTCGATTTCAAGAAACTCCTCCTGCTCGCCGGTCCCTGCTCGTTGGAAAACGAAAAGGTCTGCCGCGCTGCGGCCAAGGTGCTCGCCAAGCTCGCGAAACAACATCCCGAACTGAAGATCGTTTTCAAGGGCTCGTTCGACAAGGCCAACCGCACGTCGCTCGGCGGCGAGCGCGGCCCCGGCTTGGACGAGGGGCTCGCGCTGCTGGCCCTGATCAAGCAGGACTACGGTTTCCCGGTGGTGACCGACTTTCACGAGCGCCAGCAGGCGGCCGTCGTCGCCGAAGTCTGCGATGTCCTGCAGATCCCCGCATTTCTCTGCCGGCAGACCGATCTCCTGCTCGCCGCGGCCGCGACCGGCCGGGTCGTCAACGTGAAGAAGGGCCAGTTTCTTTCCCCGCAGGAAATGGAGTTCGTCGTCAGCAAATTGAAACAAGGGAAGGCGAAGGAAATCTGGCAGACCGAGCGGGGCACGACCTTCGGCTACCAAAACCTCGTGGTCGACATGCGCTCCTTCATGCAGATGAAGGCGCTCGGCACGCCGACGATTTTTGATGCCACGCACAGCGTGCAGCAACCCGGCGCGGCGGGCGGCAAGACGGGTGGGCGACGGGAATTTGTGCCGCCACTGGCCCGGGCGGCGCTCGCCGCAGGCGCGGATGGTCTCTTTATCGAGACGCATCCCGATCCGGCCAAGGCGATCTCCGACGGTCCCAACCAGATTCCCACCGCCGAGATGCCCGCGCTGATTGAATCCTGCCTGGCGGTGTGGCGCGCGGTGCGGTCGTGAGGCAGGGCGGGTTTGCCCAATGCCTGGACCGTAGCGGCAGGCGTCCCTGCCTGCCGGGTGGTTGCCGATTTCCACATCGGCAACAGCGTCGGTAGGGACACCGACACCCACCTTGATACAGCGGGACGCGTAGTCCCGTCTCCATCAAACGGGCCAACCGCTCCTCCTGGCATTGACCGCGCCGCCCCCGTCGGCATCGTTGCGCTCAACCAAATTCCCCATGTCCACCTTCATCATCGATGTTCCCATGCCCGCGATGGGCGCCACCGTCAGCGAACTCACCATCGTCAGCGTCCTTGTCACCCCCGGCACCCAGGTCACCAAGGGCCAGAAGCTCGCCGAATTGGAGAGCGACAAGTCCGCCTTTGATTTCGAGTCGCCTGCCGACGGCACGATCCTCGAGGTCAAGGGCGGGGCCGGTGGCGTGAAGAGTTCCGGCCAGACGCTCTTTCGCATGGAGACGTCCGACCAGAGCCTGCAGCACTTGGCCGGCGCTACCGCGAAGCACGATGCCGAGGCTGCGGCGCAAGCCGCGCCCCGGGTCGCTGCTTCCGGCCCGGCGGCAACGGATTCTCCGTCCTCTGTCCTTCGTCCGCTGGTCTGGACGCCCCGCGCCCTCAAACTGGCGCAGGAAGCCGGACTCGATTCCGCGAAGATTTTCGACATTGAAGCGACCGGCCCTGGCGGCCGCGTCTCCGGTGATGATGTGGCGAAGTATCTGGCGGCGAAGCGCTGAAAGTAGCGCCGACAACGAGACCACGGAAAACAGGACTACGAGCCGTTTCCGAATGTAGGAGCCTGCTTGCAGGCGATTCGGAGCTTACGCCCGACGGCCAACGCGTCGCCTTGCTTGTAAACAAGCTCCTACCGGTCGGGCTCCTTTAGCCTGCATCCATCACACCCCGAGGTGTGACG
Organism: uncultured Oleiharenicola sp.; assembly: GCA_964486705.1. Classification (GTDB taxonomy): domain Bacteria; phylum Verrucomicrobiota; class Verrucomicrobiia; order Opitutales; family Opitutaceae; genus Lacunisphaera. Next base: position 4,351 of record CAZAOI010000286.1, read on the forward strand.
GATGCACCCTGTCGGGCCGAC
>CAZAOI010000287.1:0-4368 GCA_964486705.1 uncultured Oleiharenicola sp.
ACTGGCTCCTCGAGGAGGCGAAACTGAAGCGCATGCCGGCGGAGAAGGAACTCGCCCGCCAGGTCATTATCGTGGTCGGCGCGGGTTCGGGCATCGGCAAGGAAACCGCGCATCGCCTCGTGAAGGAAGGGGCGCAGCTGGTGTGCGTAGACGTGAAATTGGAAACCGCCCAGGCCACCGCCAGGGAGATCACGGACAAATATGGGATCGGCATCGGGGTCGCCGGCACCGGCCTGTCCGCCTGCGGTCCGGCCCTGGGTCTCGCAGCCAACATCACCGACCGCGTCAGCGTGCGCGCGATGTTGGATGACGTTGCGTTGGCCTACGGTGGTTTCGATTCGATCTGCGTCACGGCCGGCGTGTTCTGGCCGAGCGACACCACGGGGCATATTCCCGATGACAAGTGGGCTTTTACTTTTGGCGTCAACGTGACCGGCAGCTACATCGTGGGGGATGAGGCCTTCAAGACCTGGAAAGAGCAGGGCCTGCGCGGCAATCTCGTCCTCACGACTTCGGCCAACGCCGCCGTCGCCAAGAAAGGTTCACTCGCCTACGACACGTCGAAGGCCGCTGCGAATCACCTCGTGCGCGAACTGGCGATCGAGCTGGCGCCGCTTGTGCGCGTCAACGGCGTTGCCCCGGCGACGGTGGTGCAGGGGAGCGCGATGTTTCCGCGCGACCGCGTCATTGGTTCGCTGGCCAAATACAATATTCCCTACCAGGACGATGAGGCCACGGATTCGCTCGTGACAAAACTTGCCCAATTCTACGCCGACCGCACACTCACGAAAGCCCCGATCACGCCCGCCGACCAGGCCGAGGCGTATTTCCTTCTCGTGACCCAACGCCTCAGCAAAACCACCGGCCAGATCCTCACCGTCGACGGCGGCCTGCACGAGGCGTTCCTGCGCTGATGCCATATCATTCTCGTTCTCGTAATCATTCTCGTTCTCCCGGGCATTTGCCGAGAGAAGGAGTACGCGTATGAGTAAGAGAACGATTCAACGCCTCCTCCGGTGACTCTATCCTCCAAGTCCCTCCACTGCGCCGCCGTTGACCTCGGCGCGACCAGCGGGCGCGTCATCGTCGGCACCTGGAACGGCCAAAAACTGGCGCTGACCGAGGTCCATCGCTTCGCCAACCAGTTCCGTTCCGCCGGCGGCCACGACTACTGGGACATCCCGGGATTGTGGCATGAAATCACGACCGGCCTGCGCGCGGCGAAGCAGCAGTTTCCCCGGCTCGTTTCGGTCGGCGTGGATACCTGGGGTGTGGACTACGTGTTGGTCAATGATGCCGGCCGCATCGTTTTCCCGACGCACGCCTACCGGGATGGCCGGACCCAGCCGGGGCTGCAGCGGCTCGCGAATACCCGCGCCGCCCTGGAGCGCATCTACGCGGCCACGGGCATTCCCAATGTTTTCTACAACTCGAGCCTGCAGTTGGCGGAGACCGTCGCCGCCTGCCCCGCGGTGGCGGATGTCGCCACGCGCTGTCTGTTTCTGCCGGACTATTTCAATTTTTTGCTGTCGGGCCGGATGGAGAACGAAATTTCCATAGCGAGCACGACCCAGTTGCTCGCCGTCCAAGGGCGGGAATGGTCGCGGGCCACGCTCGATCATTTCCACATTCCCTCGACGTGGTTCACCAAGCCGATTTTGGCCAGCACGGTCCTCGGCCCGATTCGGCCCGAGGTAGGGCGAGTCCTCCGGACGAGCCGTGAATCCGCGAAATCTGGTGCCAAGCGCGGCTCGTCGGGACGACTCGCCCTACCTGATATCAAAGTCATCGCCGTGCCCGGTCACGACACGGCGTGCGCCTACGATGCCATGCCGGCCAACCCCACCGGCGGCGATCTCTACATCAGTGCCGGCACCTGGTCGCTGGTCGGTTTTGAGAGCGACCGGCCGGTGCTCGGCTCCGCCGCGCTCAGCGCCCGCATTTCCAATGAGCGGATCGGCGACGGCCGCTACCGGCCGCTGACAAATGTCATTGGGCTCTGGCTGCTCGAGCAGACGTTGAAGGAGTTTGCGGCCCGGCCGAAAACGGATGCGGAGTGGGCCAGGCTTCTCACCGCCGCCGGCAAGCTGCCCGTTGTAGGAGGGGCTTTACGCCCCGATGGGAATGCAGCCACGCGGTCGAAATCGGGGCCTAAAGCCCCTACTACAGCTTTGCTCGACGTTACAGACCCCGCCTTTGCCAATCCCGCCTCCATGCGCGCGGCGATCGACGGCCAGTTGAAGCAACGCCGGCTGCCGCTGCCGAAGAATCTTCCCGGTTACGTCCGGCTGATTTGCGACTCGCTGGGGCAGGGGCACGCCGAGGCCATCCGCGCCTTCGAGCGGCTGGCCGGACGGAAGTTCCAGCGCGTCCTCATCGTCGGCGGCGGTTCCAAAAACCGCCTGCTTTGCCAGGCAACGGCTGATGCCAGCGGTCTGCCAGTGCACGCCTTCACTCTTGAGGGTACGGCCGTCGGCAACATCGCCAGCCAGCTGGTCGGCCTGCGCGCCGTCCGCAGTCTCGCCGCGTTCCGCGAACACTTCAGCAAACAAATTACAGCTAAAGTATATCTAGCCCATTCCTAATCACTCGTTCTCATTCTCCTTCTCGTAATCGTTCTCTGGGGAACGAGTCGAGAACGAGAAAGATTAGGAGAACGAGAAAGATTCAAACCCCCATGGCCTCCAAATCCTCCACTTCCCGCCAGTCCATTACCGCCGCCTACCGCCTGGCCCGCGCCGCTTACGCCGAGCGCGGCGTCAACACCGAGGTCGCGATAAAGCGCGCCCTCGCCGTCCCGATCTCACTGCACTGCTGGCAGGCCGATGATGTGCGCGGCCTCGAGACGCCCAAGGCCGGCCTCACCGGCAGTGGCACGCTGGCCACCGGCGGCTATCCCGGCCGGGCCCGCAGCGGCGACGAGATGCGCCGCGATCTGGACCTCGTCCTCAAGCTTCTGCCGGGCAAACAGCGGCTCAATCTCCATGCGTTTTACGCGGAGACCGGCCGGAAGAATGTAGACCGCGATGCGATCACCCCGGCGCATTTTTCCGGCTGGCTCGATTGGGCGAAGGAGCACCGTATCGGCCTCGACTTCAATCCGACCTATTTTGCGCATGAGATGGCCAATTCGGGTTTCACGCTTTCCAGCGCCGACAAGAAGGTCCGCCAGTTCTGGATCAATCACGGCCGGGCCTGCCGGCGCATTGCCCAGCATTTTTCCAAGCAACTCGGCTCACCCTGCGTCCTCAACCACTGGATCCCCGACGGCACCAAGGACCAGCCGGCCGACCGCTGGGGCCCGCGCGCCCGGCTCGTCGAGTCGCTCGACGCAATCATGGACGACCCGAAGGTGAGTGCGGCGCACTGCGTCGATGCGGTCGAGGGCAAGCTATTCGGCATCGGCAGCGAGGACTACGTCGTCGGCTCGCATGAGTTCTACTCCTCGTACGCGCAGAGCCGAAAGATCATGCCTTGCCTCGACCTCGGCCACTACCACCCGACGGAGTCCGTCGCCGACAAGGTCTCGGCGCTGCTGCAGTTCCACCCGAGTCTGTTGCTGCACACCAGCCGCCCGGTGCGCTGGGACAGCGACCACGTCGTGATCCTCGACGACGCCGTGAAGGCGCTTTTCGCTGAAATCGCGCGCGGTGGTGCCTTTAGCCGCGTGTACGTCGCCCTTGATTTCTTCGACGCCAGCATCAATCGGATCGCCGCCTATGTCGTCGGGGCCCGCGCCACGCGCCAGGCGATCCTGCTCGGGCTGCTTGATCCCTCTAAGCTTCTCAAAGCCGCCGACGCCGGTGGTCGCGGCCATGAGCGGCTGGCGCTGATGGAACAAGCCAAAGCCATGCCGTGGGGCGCGGTGTGGGACATGCTCTGCCTGCGCGCCGGCACGCCGCCCGCCGAAACCTGGCTGGCCGCGGTGGCCCGCTACGAGGAGACCGTCCTCGCCCAGCGCCCATGATCAACCTGGTCAATTATCGCCCGAACGGGCGGGTAGGGCTCGCTCTCCGAGCGGGCCGCGGCGGTCTCGGAGAGACCGTCCTCCCTCGGATTCAGCCACCACGATGAATCTGAGCCATCGCCAACTCCCCGGGGCCGACAAGCGCGTGCAGCTGATGGCGACGTGCCTGTGCGACGCATTTTACGACGATGTCGCCCGGGCCACGGTCGAGGTGCTGGAATATCTCGGCTGCTCGGTGGAATTTCCCGCGGGTCAGACTTGCTGCGGACAGCCCGCTTTCAATGGCGGCGATTGGCCGGCGTCGCGCAAGGTCGTGCGGCACACGGTGCAGACTTTTGCCGGCAACCTGCCGGTCATCGTGCCCAGCGGCTCCTGCGCGGCCATGGTGTTTCACGGCGCCC
>CAZAOI010000288.1:0-4356 GCA_964486705.1 uncultured Oleiharenicola sp.
GGTTAGGTACACCCACCCAAGTCGGCCCTGATTTCTCTGCGGTCGGCGGGGCGCCAGCGGCGGCATTGCTGGAAAGCCCCCGGCAGTTTCCAACCTTCCAGATGCTCCTTGCGGACGGCCGCAGACGGCATACCTACGAAGACAATCATGCGCATTCTCGTCCTGCTTCCCTTCCTCGCCGTCTCCCTCCTGGGTCAACCTTCCGCCACCATGCGCCCGGCGCTGCTCGAGTCATTCGACCTCGAAGTCTCGTCATCATCCAAGGAAGCGCTGGAGCGCGGGCCCACGGCCTATGGATCCGTGTCCGTGCTCAGCACCTCGCTCAGCGCCTCGGGGCGCCAGAAAATTGAGGCCGGCATTCTGGTGTACGGACTGGCCTACCGGCGCCACAGCTTCGACGCCACGACGGCCTTGCTGCCCGACCAACTGGCGGAACTCTCCTTCAACGTCGGCTTGCTGCACCGTTTCTCCAATAGTTGGAGCAGTGCCGTGTTTGCCCGGCCCGGTTTCTACGGCGACTTCGCCAATCTTTCCGCCAGCAGCCTGAACGTTCCGGTGCTGGCGATGCTCAACTACACGCGCAGCGACACGCTCACGTGGAATTTTGGACTCAATCTGAACGCCTTCTCCGACAACCCCATTTTACCCATCGCGGGCGTGCGCTGGCAGTTTGCCCCGGAGTGGACCTTCACCATCGGTTTTCCGCAAAGCGGCTTCAGCTGGCAGGCCAGCGAGTCGCTCAAACTGCGCGCCGGAGTCGGCTTCGCGGGCGGCAGTTTTCGCATCACCGAGAACCGGGGTGTCCCCGCTCCGGGTGTGGCCCGGCTGGCCAACACCTTTCTTGATTTTCGAGAGGTGCGCGCGGGCCTTGGCGCGGACCTCAACCTCGGCGGCGGCTTGATCCTGGCGATGGACTTGGGCGCCGTTACCGACCGGAAGTTCGACTACTTCGACCGCGGCTTCCGGCTCGACGGTGACGCCGGGCTGTACGGCACCGTGGCCCTTCGGGCTTCATTCTAGGCCGGGCGGGACCCGAATCGACGGTAGGGCCGGGCAATAACATGCCCGTTTTCCGTCCTTGGAGAAGGCGGCCGTATCCCCTTACCTCAGCCCCTGCCATGAAACGCACCGTCGCCATTCTCCTTTTTGATGAAGTCGAAGTCCTCGACTTCGCCGGACCCTTTGAAGTTTTCGCCGTCACCGACGAACTCGCGGACCACCAACTTTTCCAGGTGGTGACGGTTGCGCCGGAAAAGCGCGCCATCCGCGCGCGCAATGGGTTGAGCGTGAATCCCGACCACGGTTTTGCCGACTGCCCGGCCCCCGACATTCTTGTTGTGCCGGGTGGCTTCGGCACGCGCGCCCTGCTCCACAACCAGCCCGTGCTCGACTGGATAAAAGCGATCAACGCCACCGCCGAGATCGTCGCCTCGGTCTGCACCGGCTCCGTCGTGCTTGGCCGCGCCGGCCTGCTCGACGGTCTCAAGGCCACCACCCACCACGAATGCTTCGAGCTGCTGCGCACGCACGCGCCGCGGACGACCGTGGTCGAAACCGATCGCTTCCTGGACAACGGTCACATCCTGACGGCGGCCGGCATCTCCGCCGGCATCGACATGTCGCTCCATCTGGTCGCGCGCCTGCACGGCGCCGCGATCGCGGCGAAAACCGCCCGCTACATGGAATATCACCCGGCCATGACACTTTTCTAACCGTGACGGTGACCGAAAAAATTCCCACCAAAACCGCCCTCGTCGTCGGTTTTGTCACGATTTATATTCTCTGGGGTTCCACCTACCTCGGCATCAAAGTGGCGGTGGAAACGCTGCCGCCGTTCCTGATGTCGGGCGCGCGCTTCCTGGTGGCCGGCGGGCTGCTGGCCGGGTGGATCGCCGCGACCCGCGGCTTCAAGGCGACCCGCCGCCAGTGGTTCGAAAACTCCATCATTGGCGCCCTGCTGCTGCTCGGCGGCAACGGCATGGTCTCATGGGCCGAGCAAAAAATCCCCTCGGGCATCGCCACGCTCATTATTTCCCTCGGGCCGTTGTTCATCGTGCTGCTCGATTGGGCCGTGCAGGCCTTCGGCCGGAACCGAGCCCAGGGCACCCGCCCGACGCGGGCTACTTTTATTGGCGTGGGCCTCGGCATCACCGGTCTGGCGGTGTTGGTCGGCCCCCAACTCGGCGCCGGGGTCGACCACCTCGATCCGTGGCGCGTCGCGGGCTTGGTGTTCGCCTGCTTTTCCTGGAGCGTCGGTTCACTCTATACGCGTTATGCGCGCAATCCGGCCGAGCCCTACACCGCTGCCGCCATGCAGATGCTGGCCGGCAGCGTCTGGCTTTTCCTCGTCAGCTTGCTGCTGGGCGAGCCGGCGGCCTTTGACTTCGCCGCCGTCTCCGCCCGGTCGCTCTACGCCTGGGTCTATTTGATCGTCGCCGGCTCCCTCATCGGGTTCACCACCTTCGTCTGGCTGATGAAGCACAGCACCCCGGCCCGCGTTTCGACCTACGCCTACGTGAATCCCATCGTTGCCGTTTTTCTCGGCTGGCTGCTCGCCAACGAACCCGTCGGTCCGCGGATGTTTGTCGCCGCCGCCATCATCATCACGGGCGTCGCCATCATCACCGTCGCCAAGGGCCGGAAGGCTCCCGCCGCGCCAAGCCCTGCGGTGGTGCCTGCGCCGCCCACCGCCCAGAAAGCCAGCTGAGCCCGATCCAAATGTGTAACGTAATACGTTACACATTTCCGGCGCGGGTCAGGCCGCCAATGCGGCGGCGACAAGTGCGCTAGCCTTGGCGGCTTTCACGGGCTCGGGAACGAGCGGGAAGGTGCCGGGGATGTGGGCGAACCCGGACTCGGTCAGTTCGTCGGTCTGTCCAATTCTTGCAGCATCTGCTCTACCGTGACGAGGAGCGCTGGCACATCGTTCTGCACCGCGTCCCACAACACCTGATGCTCCACAGCATCATAGCCGTGGCTCAGGTGGTCACGGGTTCCGGCAATTTCCTTCCACGGCACGGCGGGATACCGCGACCGCATGTCCAACGGCAGTCGTTTCACACCCTCACCTACGATTTCGAGGAATCGCTCCAGCGCGGCGGTGGCCTGCCAGTCGGCCAGCAGTTGGGCCAGGGTCTTGCCCGCACAAATCATTTGGAGGCGGCGGGCCGCGTCTTGGATCTGCCGCAACGTCACCCGCGGATCACGCACGCTCATAAATCGGAACCGCTTCCCGGCGGACTGCGGCCTCAATGTATGGGTTGAGGCGTGAGCAGAAATCCACCTTCCGCCCGACAATGGCCGCCAGTTCCTCGCCGTAGCCGAAGTAGCGGAATCCCACCCCGTTCAGCGCGCCCGGCTCAAATTCCGCCAGCACATCCACGTCACTGCGCGTCGGATCGAAGTCATCGCGCAACACCGAACCGAACAAGCTGAGCTTGCGGATGCCACGCTCGCGGCAAAACCCCGCGATCTTCTCGCGGTCGATCTGGATGGGCAACTCGGCGACGCTCATGGCGCAAATCATCACGCAAAATCCCGCTCCCGCAAGCTTGCGTTTCCCGATCTCCCCCACCCTCTCCACCCCACCGTTTGTAGTTTAATAGACTACTTACTGGTTTGGTTGAATGGTGGAGCGCGTTGACCCAACGCGCTGAGGGGCGAACGGACCCGCTGAAGCACGCGGAGCGAAGAATCACGGCCATCAGCCACTGGTCCGAAACGCCGCGAGCGCGGCAGCGACAAGTGCGATAGCCTTGGCGGTTTTCACGGAGTCGGAGACGAGGAGGAAAGCGCCAGGGATGTGTGTGGGTGAATTCGGGCGCCCGCTCAAGCCACCTTGCCCCACACACGCATGGAGAACAGAGCACACTCGTCCGCGCGAAGAGTAGATCGTCGAGCGATTGAGGGGACTGGGGTGGAGCGTTGCTTGAAACTCTCCAAGCGGCTAAAGTGCTTCAAACAGGGCTTCCAAATCCGCTGGTGCTCCCATCTTCCGTGCTTTCTCGCGAGTCTGATGATCGGCAACGTCTATGATTTGTAGAGCATCGCCGACCTTACGGCCCACCATGAGCCTGCCAAAGGCGACCTCGTGCTCATCTGCGAACTTCGCCAATCCCTTAACCTTGGCCCAAGTATCGAGCCGGCTGTCATCGTGCGGCTCTAGAATATCCACAACGTATCCTTTGCCTCTCTTCCGCACGATAACGAAGTCCGGGTAAAACGCCTTTTCCCCTCCATTCTGATACGGAACACAGAACGCCCAATCGCGGCGGGGAAAGTTCCGCAGCCAGCACACGAAGTCGTCCTGTTCCTGAGTCCATTTCATAAAAGCCTTCTCCCAACCGTTCAAATCGG
>CAZAOI010000289.1:0-4344 GCA_964486705.1 uncultured Oleiharenicola sp.
GCAGGCCGAAGTAGCCCTCGTCGCGCTGCTGGCGGGTCGGATAATTGTTGGTGTAGGGTGCATCATAGGAGGTGCCGTTGATCCGGCTACCGCTGAGGATGGTGTCGATCTTGGTGCGGGAGACCGCGGTGGTGAGCTTGATCTGCTCCGTGATCTGCGTGAGGTAACTGCCCCGCATCTGGAACATGTCATAGTCCTGCCCTTCCTTGGCCGTGACTGAACGGTCGGTGGTGGGCTGGTTCGGAGTGCGGCGGCTGTAGCGGCCGTTCTTATATTCGCCCTTGTCGTAACGGAGGCCCAGCGCCCAGTCCCTCTGGTCCTTGCTCTGCGAGAGCGTGGCATTGAGCACATGCCGCGTCTCATCAAACGTCAGGAACGTCGGCACGATGTAGCGGGTGGCGGAGGTGCTGACCGCGAGGCCGGTGTCCGCCCAGCTGGTCGAATCCTTCTTTCCTTCCTTCATGTGGAGATCGTAGCGGAACACGAAGTTCACGGCCTCGGGTTTGGTGTAGCCGGCCTCGAACCACAGGTTGCTGCGGTCGAGATGCAGCGCCTCGTCGTAGAGCGTGATGCGCAGCCCGTTGGTCGGCCAGTAGCCGCCGCTGCCGTCATACCAGGTCCGGAACGACTTGTAGCCGAACTTGACGTAACCGACCTCGTCCTTGGTGATGACGAGATCGAGCAGATAGTCCGCGTTGCCACCCAGGGCATGACCCCGCAGCGTCAGAGCGGTATCGTCGTTGAGCTGCTTGGTGACAAACAGATTCTCGATGCCGCCGTAGCCGTCCGCATTGAGCTGGTGCGCCTTTTGCAGTCCGGCCTTGTCGCCCTTGTGGTCGACGTAGCCGGCGGAGATATCGATGTAGTTGTCGTAGGTCGGTTCCCCGGCCTTGGCGGTGTCGGCGGCGTTCAAGACGCCGGACAGGCCCAGCAGGCCCGCCCCGGCGAGCACCAGCATGGACCGGCGGATGGTAGGAAGAAGTTCTTGGGAGTTCATCGCAGTATCCTGATTGGTGGTGGTGTTAGAAGCGGAGTGAAGAGCTGACATGCGAGCCGTGGACGGCCTCGTGGCAGCCGGCGGACCAGCAGGTGCCGCGAGTGAGGAACGAGGCGTGGTCGCGGCCACCGATCAGGATGACGCCCGGGGCGGTCTGTTCCTGGAAGTGGCATTGCAGGCAGAGATTCTGATTGCGGGCCTTCAGCATCTTCGCGTTCACCGAGCCGTGCGGACTGTGGCACACCATGCAACCCTCGCGGGAGGCCTCGTGTTCGAACACATACGGGCCACCTTGGGAGGTATGGCACTTCAGGCAGGAGGAATTGTGCGTGTCCATGTTGGTGCTGCCCTCGGCGACCGCATCACCCGTGTGCGGACTGTGGCAGTCGCTGCAGCTCATCTTGCCGGCGAGCAGCGGGTGCGTGTTGGGCAGACTGAACTCACCGCGCTTGTCCAAGTGGCACTGGAAGCAGGTTTCCGGCGAATTGTTCGGATTGATGATCGTGCCGGCGCCACCGCCGCTCTTAACGTGCAGCGAAGCCGGACCATGGCACGACTCGCAGCCGATCTCCTTGGCGTTGTCGCCCGGGGCCATCAGCTTCCCGTGCGACGCATCATGAAATTTCGAGGTGATCTGGTCATGGCACTGCTCGCACTTCTGCGAACCGACAAACGTCGCTCCGGCGATGCTCGGCGGGGCGACCACGGTCCGGTCGACGACCATACAGGAAACAAGCAGAAGCCCCCAGAGGGAGATTCCGCCGAAAATGACAGTGTTTTTTGTGAGACGTAGTCTTAGGCTCATATGCAGTGTCGGGTTAAAATGCTCATGACAGTTTAGGAGGGGACGCCTTTTTCAGTTCCTAGATCATGCCAGAAAGCGCAGAAACTGCCTGCGCACGCATTGCTCGGAGCTGCGCAGCGCTTGTTAGAAAATAACGCAGCCATTGTTAAGTGCTGGTTGGTGAGTGTAGTAACGATGCTAATGCGAAGACTGGGCCCGGCCCTCTGCGCGGAGCGCGCCGAGCCGTTGCCCCATTGAAACGTCCTTCATCAACTCGCGGGCGATCGCCTCGCCCACCTGACGGCCGGCCACGAGATCGCTGGGGTAATGCACCCCGGAAAGAAGCTTGTACCTTCGCGTTTCGTCGGCGCGCCGCTGGAAATCAGCGGCGCGCTCGGGAAAGATCTCACTGAGAAGCGCGGCCCAGAGCGCCGACTGCATACCGTGGCCGCTCGGGTACGCGCCACTGTCGGAAAGCTCCACGCACGGCTTGATCCGCGGATCGACAACTGGCGGACGCCGGCGCGGCCAGAGTGCCTTCGCGGCCCGGTTGATCGGAATGAAATCCTCCCGCACCTGAGCAAAAAAAATCGCCGTCTGCGGCAGGGCGCCGGCGTTAAACCACGGCCCCAGCACCTCCGCGCCAAATAGAAAAATATCTTCGTTTTCAATCACGACGCAGCGGGCCGCCTGCGCCGGCGTGCGCGCGTGCTGCCATTGCAGCAGGAGTTCCAGTTCAGCGCGCGTCGCGGGCGAGTCCGCCGCCGGCGGCGCCGGCAGCAGGGCCGGCAGATTGAGGGCGGCGGGGGCAATAAAATTGGCCGCGCAAACGGACTGCGCGACGAGCAGGAATAGCACAACGAAGCGTTTCATCGCGTAGAATGGGTTGGATCGTTAGCCGCCTGCCATGCTCAGCGCAGCGAAGAATTCATCGGGAGTCAATGGGTCTTCAAACCCGGTTTGTCATCCTGAGCGAAGCGAAGGATCCACGGTGGCAAACACGATATGACGAACGAACGCGTGGATTCTTCACTTCGTTCAGAATGACAGGAAAGGTGAATTGCCTGGGTTTGAACACTCGCTGGATCCTTTGCTGCGTTCAGGATGACCGGCGAAGGGAAACACCCGCTTTCCTCAGAGCACCGTCCGCAACTGGACGCTGTCAATGCGGCGGTCCTTGGCCTGCACGTCCGAGACGATGATCAGTTTGTCATCCTGCTTGATCCGGCCGAGCTTGAGCAACGACGTGGTGGCGCGCTCGATCGTGGCCTCCGGGTCACCAAAGGGCTGAAGGAGAAATGGCTCCACGGAACGCACCATGCGCAGATGCCGCATGGTCTCGATGGAGTCGGTCACGGCGAGGATCGGAGCGCGGGGCGGGCGGTGCGCGGCCAGGCCGGCGGCATTGGTCCCGTGGCGCGTGAACACGAGGATCAGCGAGCGCGGCAGCTCATTGGCGAGCATCACGGCGGACCGAAAGACTTTCATGCGGTCACTCAGAAACACGGCGGGCTCGGGAAAATCGCCGGCCTGCTCCTCCTCGATGCGGCGGGCGATGGAGTCGAGGATCTTGACGCACTCCAGCGGATATTTGCCGATGGTCGTTTCCCCGGAAAGCATGACACAGTCGGCCTGCTCATAGACGGCGTTGGCCACATCCGTGATCTCGGCGCGCGTCGGCATCGGCTGGCTGATCATCGACTCGAGCATGTGCGTGGCGATGATCACCGGCCGGCCAATCGCCAGGCACGTGCGCACGGCCCGGCGCTGGATGACGGGCAGCTCCGTGAACGGCACTTCAATGCCGAGGTCGCCGCGCGCGACCATCAGGGCGTCCGTGGCGCGGATGATGTCGTCGAGATTGTCGATCGCGGACTGGTCCTCGATCTTGGCGACGATGCGCGCACGGGAGCCGCGTTCCTTCAGGAAGAGGCGCAGCAATTCCACGTCCGACGCCTCGCGCACAAAAGAGAGCGCAATAAAGTCCACCCCTTCCTCGATTCCGACGATCGTGTCCGCCTTGTCCTTCGCGGTGAACGACGGCAGGTTCACCTTCACGCCGGGCAGATTGATGTGGCGGCGCGACGTGAGGGAACCGGGCGTGAGCACGCGGCAGCGGATGTGGGCGTCGTGTTTCTCAAGCACCTCGAGCCGGATGAGTCCGCTGTCCACCAGCACGGTGTCGCCGACCTTGATGTCATTGACGAGGTCGCGGTAGTTGACGTCGACCGAGCGGACTTCCTCGGAGCGTTCGCGCTCGGCGCCGGGCTTGACGGTGAAATCGAAAATCTCCCCCGGCTTGAGCTCCATCGGCACCTCGAGATCGCCGGTGCGGATCTCCGGCCCCTTGATGTCCATCATGACGGCGACCTCGCGGCCGGCTATCTTGGCGGCAAGACGGATGCGGCGGATGGCCATCCGGGTCCAGTCGTGCTTGGCGTGCGCCATATTGAGGCGGATGATATCCACCCCGGCGGCAATGAGTTTGACCAGCATCTCCTCGCTCTCCGTGGCGGGCCCGAGGGTGGCGATGATCTTGGTGCGGCGGAACGAAGGCTGAGGC
>CAZAOI010000290.1:0-4332 GCA_964486705.1 uncultured Oleiharenicola sp.
TCTCTGTGCACTCTGTGCCTCTGTGGTTCAATTCCAACTGCGGATTTCAGGTTAATGGGCTATGCACTTGGTTGCCACCGTTAGCATGACTTGCGTGATTCTTTGTTATCCGCAGTGCGGGGAAGGCACTCGATGAGAGCGTTTCTTGGGCTGGCACCATCAACATCACTTGGCACCGCGCGGACCGCGCAAGGGCGGGATTTTGGCGTCGCCTCTATTGCGGCAGGAGGTTCAAGAGGCGGCCTTTCACCACCACGCCGGCCTGCTGCGGGTCGTAGGTCAGGCCGACGCGCAGGAGCTGCTCCATGTCGGAGCAAAAGCCGGGGTCGGCCAGATGCGCATCCAGAATCGCGATGAATTCCGCCCGGGCGGCTGCGCCGCCTTCCTGCTTCAGGTAGTGCAGAAAGGACTCGATCACGAGGCCGGGGTCCACCTTGGCCTGGTCCGCGATCAGGGCCCAATACAGGTCGAACAAATCCCGGCCCCGCTTGCGCTGAAACAAAGCGCGCATCTTGGTGCCAAGCATTTCGTGGAGGTCGTAGCCGTTGAGCGTCGCCTGGACGGGGCTCCCGCGGAAGGCGAACTCAAAGGGGATGGGCACGATCTGGCGGTGCGGCTTCCGTTCGGTCACGTTGGCCTCGACCACGATCACCATGTTCAGGCCGGCGGCGCTCACTGGTGGAACCTCATAGGTCAGGCGGAGCACCCGCGAAGGTTTGGCGACGTTGCGGATCGCCAGCTTGAGGTCGTCCCACAGGGTGCTCGTCGGTTCGCCGAACTGGTCGCGGAGCACCCGCCGGATCGCGGCTTCGATATGGCCCTCGGGCCGGTCGCCGAAGACCACCAGGTCGATGTCCTCGCTGAAGCGGCTGGCCGGGGCGAGATGCACCTTGTGTAACAGCGTCCCGCCCCGCATCGCGATCTGCGTGAGAAGAAACTTGTCACTGAACAACGCGGCCATGGCGCGGCACAGAAGCAGGTCCTTTTCGACCTGCCGTTGGTTGGGCCAGGGCACTACGGCCTGATGGGCCAGCACGTCGCGGCGGGTGAGAGGAATCACGGGTTAAATTCTCCAGAGTTGTCGATAACACGCCAGCGTGAATCAATGGGTGCCGACGACCGGACGGCCGGCGTTGGGACCAGCGGAGTGAGCGGCCGTTTGCGGGGCAGCCATTTTTCTATGACCTTGGCGAGCTTGGCCTGCCCAGCTTTCTCCATGAGGTAGCCGAGGCGCTGGGCCGTCGCGATTTCATTTTCGGTTTCAAGCACCTGCCGCAGTTCCAGGGCGTGGATCTGGGAGAGGAGAGGGCGGATGGTTTCTGCCGCCCGGCCGATGCCGCCGATGCGCGGGGCGTAGCGGATCAGGTCGAAGGCGGTGGCGGCGGGAGTGCTGACCCGCGTCGGCGCAAAGGCGTTCAGGAGTTGCTGGGTGGGTGTGCGGTTGATGTGGCGCTTCACGAAAAAGATCATCTTGAGACGCCCGAGTTCAATGGGCCGGCGCGGCGTATCCGTCATCACCTGCGTGACTTGGATGGACTGGGGATTGGAGCCGAGTGCGCCGGCGGCAGATTGGAGTGCCAGGTAATAGGGATGTTTGAGCCACGAAAAATAGTCATCGAGCCACCATTCAATGGGCGGGCCGCCGGCTGCGAGATTCTCGGGAGTGACAATCAGGAAGAAGGGATGAGGCATCGAAACTCGGACCACACGGGACCGGAGGCGACGTAGCTGGCTCTTGGCGGCTTCGAGTGTCAGGCCGGTTGTTTCCATCAACTGGGTCATCGGAAAAGCGACGCGACCAACCTTTAGCTGCTCATCTATAAACGCGGCAGCTGCCTTGGATTGTCGGCTTCTTGGTTTGGTTGGGTTGCTCATTACGTTTGCAAGATATGCTGTTATACGACCCATTCTGCAAATATAATTACCCAATAAAATGGCGTATTATTTACGTAAACAATTGCTCTAAATAGTAATGCAAAATACCGTGGGCCGGTTTGTAAAAAACCATTGCGCGAGCTCGAAGCGATTCTTGGGGGTAAGGCGCCGTAAGTCGACGTATGGGGGATGCGCTTACCGGACTGGGCATGTCACTGACCCACAGCAGCGACTGCGGACCAGTGGCAGTCAAGTGCATAGCCCATTTTAAGTTAATAGACCTTGTCGAAGGACGTGCCGTTGAACCGGTAGACACTGCCGTCGCCCAGGCCGAACCAGAGCCTGTCGCGTCGGTCGCGATAGATGGTCCACACCATGGAGCTGGTCAGTCCGTCGCGTTGGGTGAAGTGAGTCAGCCGCTCACCGTCGTAGCGCCACACACCGCTGTCGCGCGTGCCGAACCACATGTTGCCGGCCGCGTCTTCGGCGATGGAGAACACCCGACTCAAGGATCCCGACGCGCCCTTGTCCTTGAGACTGAGGCCGTGCTGTTTGGTGAAGTTGGACAGGGATCGACCGTCATACCGCAGCACGCCGAGGCCGTTGTTGCCGATCCACAGCACTCCGCGGCTGTCTTCGAAAACACTGCGGACGTGAAACGGCTCCTCTTCCGCCGCGAGGCCCAAGGTTCGGTCGTCTAGGGTCGTGAAGTTTCGTCCGTCATATCCAAACACCGCAGGATACGTCCCGAACCAGATCATCCCGTTGCGCCCGCGGCTGATGTCGGTGACGCGGTAGTCGCCACTGGTGACAACATCAGCCGACACCGGGAAGGGCAGAAATTCCAGCCTCCGGCCATCAAAGCGATACACACCTTGGCCATTGAACTGGGCAGCTGGTTTTCCGCTATCGCCGATAAACCAGAGATCACCGGCGTCCTTGCGCCAGGTATGTCCCAGTGCGACGTTCCCATAGTACTGATTTTGTCCGACTTGGGTCGTGAACGATTTGCCACCGAAACGGCTGATCCCCTGTTCGGTCCCGAACCACAAGTCTCCGGCAGCATCTTCCTGAATCGTTCGGACCTGATTTCCGCTCAAGCCATCGGCCACCGTGTAGTAGGAAAACTCGTGCCCATCCCAACGGCTCACGCCCTCATTGTGGCTTCCGAACCAGAAGCGCCCCTGGCGATCCTCAAAAATCGAGCGAATCCCGGAGGTGAACCGGAGGGACACTCTCGAAGGTTTCGCCTTCGCGACCGTTTCGGGCGATCGGTCAATCCGGACCTCCCGCCCATTTGCATCGGATGCGCCCTGACCCGATTGAGAGCCTATCGTAAACGCGAAGCTGCAGATAATAGAAATCTGCCGAGGGATGGACGTCTTCATCTTCTTCCGCCGAACGTTAACGATGAGACACGCGCGGGCGAGCATGCTCTGAACCTGAAATTAGGGGATAGGTGGAGCGGAGCTGGGCCATGCGAATTACGGTCACTTCCCGCGCGTTGTCTCTAGCGGCTTGGTTCAACCGGCAGCTAGTGCCAACGCTTGGAGAAACAATCGCTTTACTGGGAAGTATTTCTCCATTTCGTCGATCAGTATATTCACCTCAACTGAGTTGAGCTTTGCATGGTTTAGGCCCGTGAGGAGATGACGCCCGACAAGCTTTTGAGGATCAACACCCGACTTGGCTGGGTTGAGCTTTTGCCGGGTGATTTCTAGCCGCGTAAAGTTGTGCGACGCTTAGCATCGCCCTGACTGTTGGCCGAGGGGCCAGTTGGTAGGCAACTGGCATAGTGGGTCCGTCCAACTCGATTTTACACGGTGGCCAACCTGACTCCCTTCGGTCGGCCCGACCGACAGTCGCAGCGGCCACCTCATTTCAGGGCGATTGGGTCGGTTGACAGTCGAGGCGATGCTGGGCAGTTTGCGGGCGTGAAAAAGAAGCCAGCCAAGGTGGAGGAGACGGCCGCGGCGTATGCGGCCAAACGATCAACGCGATCGGTCAAGACGCGACGAGAGCTTACGGCAATCATCCAGCGCGAGGACGATGGCTTCGTGGCGCTTTGTCCGGAGCTCGATGTGGCCAGCCAGGGAGACACCCGAAAAGAAGCCCGGGCGAACCTGGTTGAGGCGGTGACATTGTTCATGGAAGTCGCCTCACCCGCCGAGGTGGCGACCCGGCTACGGAGCGATACCCGGATAACCAAATTGGAGATCGCGATTGGGTAGATTGAAGATCTTTTCGGGTGCGGAGCTGTGCCGCTTGCTGGGCGGACACGGATTCCAAGTCGTGCGGTAGAAGGGCAGTCACATCATCCTGCAAAAGAGAATCCCCGGCAGCACAATCACGGTGCCCGTGCCTGATCACCGGGAAATCCGCCGCGGGACGCTTAAGTCCATTATCAGGCAGTCCAAACTGCCCGCATCCCTTTTTGAACACCCCGGACCCGAATCC
>CAZAOI010000291.1:0-4328 GCA_964486705.1 uncultured Oleiharenicola sp.
ACCGGCGACAGGCGTCGATGGGGACATCGACGCCCACCCAACTGCATCGATCCGGCTGAGGGCGCGGAACTTTGCGGGCGCCGGCCGGGCACGACTCCTCTCAAGCGGGGCCCCTGCGGGTCGGGCGGGGTCGCGGGCAGCCAGCACTCCTAGAAAACGCAGTTGAACCTAAAAAAAAACTCAATTGAAACGCGGAGGACGCGAAAAATGCAGAGAGGAAACCTGATCTGTGGGCATAAGAAAGATATCACCTGCGAGGTGAGTGCGCCTGGCGTTACGCCCTGTTCCACTATTCTGTTTTTGTGATTTTTGCGTTTTTTGTGGCCATCTCATCTGCTGAATTAAGGTTGAAACGCGGAGTACGCGAAGCGCGCAGAGGGTGAAACCGTTTGAGGTGTCCTTTGAAATCATCATCTGCCGGGTGACTGTTTTCTGCCTCTCGTTTGTGATCCAACTTTCTGCATTTGCGTTTTTTGTGCTTTTTGTGGCCATCTCTTCTGCAGAATTTGGGGTGATGTGGCCCGCGACTGGACTTCTTGGTCGGACCTGCTACTCAGCACTTCCCGCTAGACGCCAACCTCCAACCTTTTTCTCAGTCACCTGATGGATCTCCCTGCCAAAGATTCCCTATTTCCCAAAGCCCGGGGGCTGATCGGCTGGAGCGTGCTCTTCCTGCTGCTCGTCGCGGGCGCGTTCAACTACCCGCTCTTCCCCTCCGTCGACCTCGATAGCTCTTGGCGGATCGCGCTGGGTTATTTCTTCCAGCAGGGCGCCCAGTTCGGTCGCGAGGTCGTCTTCACCTACGGCCCGCTCGGTTTCGCCATGGGCAAGACTTATTCGGGACTGCAGTTTGGCGCGATTGTCGGGATGCAACTGTTCATCGCGGCGCTCGCGGCGCTGGTCATCATCCACGAAGGTCGCCGCCTGTCCGGACTTTCGCGCTGGGCCTTCTTCCTCAGTTTCGTGCTCTTTGGCATCACCTACGAGGATGCCCTGCAAATGTTGGTGATCGTGCTGATGGGCTTCCAACTCCTGCGCGGCGACGGTGGCCGCCGGGGAGGCATTTTGCTCACGCTCATGCTGACCGTGCTGGCCTCGATCAAGTTCACCAACCTGATGCTGGTGGCGCTCGCCGTGTTCGTGGTCGTGGCCCATGCACTCTGGCGGCGGCGGGGACGCGAGGCCGCCCTGATCGGCGGGGTCTTTGTCGGCGGCTTCATCGTCCTTTGGCTCGGGTGCGGGCAGAATCCGCTGAATCTGCCCGGCTACCTGCGCACTTCCTGGTCCATCAGCCAGGGCTACACCGCGGCGATGGGCCTCTCCACGCCTTGGGCCCCGCTGTGGAAGGCGTTCGTCGTGCTGGGCGCGATTGGCAGCTATTTGCTGGGGCATCTCATCTTGAATGCCGACAAACCCCGGGCGCTGGCCAATGCCGCGTTGCTCGCCGGCTTTATCTTCATGAATTGGAAGCACGGTTTCGTGCGCGCCGATGGCCACATGATCGGCTTTTTCTTCTGCGCCCTGCTGCCGCTCGCCGCGTATCCGAGGCTCCTGGATGACCCGCCCCGCTTCCGCCGCCTGCATTATGTGGTTTTTATCGCCGCCGGCTTGATGTCCCTCTGGGGCATCGAATCTTCGCTGTACGGCGTCGTCCGGGGCTGCGCCGGGATCATCCAGAACAAAATCTGGACCAATCTCGAATGGACGCTCAAGCCCGCCGATACCCAGCGGCTGTACGCGGAAAAACTCCGCATCCAGCATGAGACCTCGGATCTCGCGAAAACGCGGGAACTCGTGGGTCGCGCCTCGCTGGACGTGCTCGGCTTCGAACAGGCCACGGCCATTTTCAACGGCTTCAATTATCAGCCCCGCCCCGCCATCCAGAGCTATTCGGTCTTCACGCCCCTGCTCGCCCGCTTGAATGGCGCGTTCTACGCGTCGGATCGGGCGCCGGAATACCTTCTGCTCAAGGTGCAGACCATCGACGGGCGCATGCCCATGATGGATGACCCGGATGTGTGGCGGCTCGTCCCGCACCGCTACGATTTCGTGCACTTCGAAAAGGGCTACCAACTCTGGCGCCGGCTCGACGGACCGTTTGCGGAAGCGACGGTCGCCCCTCAACCTCTCCGGTCCACCGATCTCGCGATCGGGCAGACGATCTCCTTGGCCGACCTGGCCGGCAAGCAGATCTGGGCCCGCATCGACCTGCCGCAAACCCTCCTGGGCCGGATCCATGCTTTTCTCTACAAGCCACCCCAGGTCGTGCTCATGGTGGAGGACAGCCGCGGCAACCAGAGCAAATTTTACCTGTCCCTCTCGCAAGGCCGCGCCGGCTTTATTCTCAGCCCGATCATCGAGGACAGTGTGGAGTACATCACCTTTGCGAACGGCCGGCCGGGCCGCGATATCCATAGGCTCTCCATCCAGATCAAACCCGGTGACCGCTACCTGTTCGCCGCAGCCGCCCGCCTCGAACTGGCGGAACTCAAACCCGCCCACACCGCCGCCAGTTTCTTCGTCAAGCGGCACGTGGAACAATTCCATATGTTCCGGAATATTCCCGACCTCTACGAAGCCCACGTCGATCTCTCGGAATCCACCGTGGATGGCCGGACCGTGATGGTCCTGCACGCACCCAGCGAAATGATGTTCACCGTCCCGACGGCCGCCCAGGAAATTTCGGGTTACTTTGGTTACCTGCCCGGGGCTTACAGCAAGGGCGGCAACACCGACGGCGCGGAGTTTGTCGTCACGTGGGTGAACGGCGCCGACAGCGTGGAACTCTTCCGCCGCTTCCTCAACCCCGTCCGCGTGGCCGCCGACCGGGGGACCCAACAATTCAAGGTGGATCTGGGCAAACTGCGCGGCGGTCGCCTCTTCCTGCGCATCGAACCGGGGACCGTGGGCAACTACGCGTGGGATTGGACCTTTTGGTCCGGCATCGAGATAAAGTAAAATGCCCCGGAGCAAGCGCGGGGCATTTGACAAGACCAACGCCACCTTCCATGTCCGGAATTTCTTCTCCAATCTGTAGGAGCCTGCTTGCAGGCGATTCAACGGATGGTCCGTCCGCGTGCCCTCCCAATCGCCTGCAAGCAGGCTCCTACATTCCATCCCAGCCGGAGCAGGCGCGGGGGCATTTAAACCAGGCAACGCCATCACCGGATGCCCATTATTTCCGCTCACATTTGTAGGAGCTTGCTTGCAAGCGATTCAGCATGGGGTCCGCCCGCGTGCCCTCCCAATCGCCTGCAAGCAGGCTCCTACATTCCAACCAAGCCGAAGCGAGCTTCGGGGTATCGGACCCACTGCGAATGAACCGCCGGTTGCCATGAGCCGGCCACAGGCCAATTCCACCGGCTGGTTCTGGGCGCTGGGTGCGGCCACCTTGGTGGTCGCGGCGCGTTGGCGGGAAATCGAATTGCACGGCGGGGAAATCCCCTATCTCGACCAGTGGCGGGTCGAGGCTGGACAAATCCTGCGATCCTGGCTGGCGGGCAAACTCACCTTGGCCGATTTTTTCCTGCCGCATCACGAGCATGTGCCTTTCTGGCCGCGCTTCCTGGTCTGGCTCGAGGCGACCTTCTTCGGTCGGTGGGATGCCCAATTGCAGGCCACGCTCAACGCCGGCTTCATGGGCGGATTCACCGGCCTGGTCGCCGCCTGGCTGCGCCGTTCCCTGCCCCTGTGGCCCGCCTTCGCGCTGACGCTCCTGGCCGTCGGGTTGGCGAGTTTGCCCCACAGCTGGGAAAACAGCGTGTGGGGTTTCCAATCGCACATGCCTTTGGCGCTGCTCTTCGTCTTCATCTTCGTGCACGGCTCGTTCGCGCGATTGCCGGGGACCGCCGGTTGGTGGCTGGCCCAGGCCGCGGGCCTCGCGGCGCTGTTTACCCTCGGCAGCATGGGGGCGGCCCCGCTCGCCGTGCTGCTGGTGTGCCTCTGGACCTCGGTCCGGGAGTGGAAACGCCTGCTCGCCGCCGCCCTGCTGGCTTTGGGTGGCGTGGCCCTGCTGCTGGCGGCCCGCGCCCAGCTGCCACCCACCGGCGCGGCCACGCTGGGCGCGGCCACGCTGCCGCAGTTTTTTTCCGCCTGGTTGCTGCAACTCGGCTGGCCGTCGGCCTGGCCCGGCGCCGCGTTGCTCCTCAACTTGCCCGTTGTTTTCCTGGCCCTGCGTTGGCGCGGCCACGCGGCCACCCCCGCCGCGGATCGAATCGTGCTGGCGCTGGCACTATGGGCCGTGGCCCAGGCGGCCGCGTTCGCTTACGCCCGCGGCAGCTATCTCGGCTTTGTTTCCCGTTACGGCGATCTGCTGGCCCTCGGCGTGC
>CAZAOI010000292.1:0-4277 GCA_964486705.1 uncultured Oleiharenicola sp.
CCACCCCCACCGGCGCGTTGCGCCGGGTCCGAGGTAGGGCGTACCGCCGAGGCTTCGCACTCGTCGCCGCCCCGGTGCGCCGCGCCCGCGATCTCACGCCGCGGCGGAGCGGGCCGCCGTTTCGACAACCTCAAGGCCCTGAGCCAGTCGAAGGGCTCCGCCCTCCCGTTTGCAAGACACACCCTAACCTGGTCTGGGGTCCTGCCGGCTCGCGGATTGGGCTTTGGTCAGTTCGCGGAAGAGCTTGAGGTGCGCCTGCACCTGGCGTTCGGGCACGAATTCCGCCTGCGCATGCCGCCGGGCCTGGTCGCTGAAGCGCTGCCGCTGGGCGGGTTCGCGGATCAGGCGGTCGAGGCCGGCAAGGAAACCCGCCTGATCTCGATTTTTGATCAGGAAGCCGGAGCGGTCGGGTACGAAACATTCGCCGACGCCGACGATGTCGTAGGCCACGGCCGGCAGGTTGTGCAGCTGGGCCTCGATGAGAAAATTGGAGAGCGATTCGCTTTGGGAGGCGAGCACCGCGAGGTCGGCGGCGTGGTAGAGGGGCGTGGGGTCGGACTGGTAGCCGAGAAATTTCACCCGGGCGCCGAGGCCGAGGTCGTGGGCGAGGCGCTCGCATTTTTTCCGGGCCGGGCCCTCGCCGGCGAGCCAGAGCTGCCAGTCGAGGTAACCGGGCAGCTTGGCGCAAATCTCGATGAGCTCGCGCTGGTTTTTCTCGGGGCGGAACATCGCCACGTTGAGCAGCACAACCGTGCCCGGGCCGGCCTGGTGCCGGCGGCGCAACGCCAGGTTGCGCGGGGTGGCTTCGTCCACCGGGCGCAACGCGGGGTTGTGGATGACGGTGATCTGGTGGGAAGGGATGTCGTAGTCGTCGGTCAGCACGCGCTTGGCGACATGGCTGTTGGCCACGATGTGGCGGCAGCAGTGGAGCGAGCGGACGAACAGGGCGGGGAGAGCTTTGCCCGTGCGCATCGTGCAGACGACGGCGGCCCGCGGCAGGCGGCGTTGAATGAAACCCGCATAGCAATTGGCCATGCGGCCCATGCAGAGCACCAAATCGGGCGCGGCCTCCTCGGCGGCGCGCAGCAGACCGGGGGCGAACCAGTCGAGGCGGGTGTCGAAGGGCTGCAGCGAGCGAAAGGCAAACGGCTGCTGCTCGGGATTGAGCTCGAGAATGCCGCGCGGGCGGAACGTCAGCAGGGTGACCTCATGGCCGGCCCGCGGGAAGGCGGTGGCCATGAAGACGGAATGGCGTTCGGTGCCGCCGCTGCGCAAGTAGTCCTGGATGATGAGAATTTTCATTGCCCCGCGGGAGTCCGCGACAAAAGTGACTCCATCATTCAATGAACAACGCGTTCGTCAATCTGCTGGTGCGGTGGCTCGTCTTGGCGCTGGGCGTGGTCCTGAGCACGAAAATCGTGCCCGGGATCAGCTACGACACGGGCGCGACGCTGGCTGTCGTGGTCCTGCTGCTGAGCTTCTGCAATGCGGTCCTGAAGCCGGTGCTGCTGCTGTTCACGCTGCCCTTCATCATTCTTTCGCTCGGGGTCGGCATCTGGATCATCAACGCCTTCCTTTTCTATTTTGTAGGCCGCCTCGTGGACGGATTTCAGGTGGCCGGTTTCGGGTCGGCGATGCTGGGCGCGTTGATTGTCAGCGTGACCAACCTGTTGTTGAACCGGTTGCTCGCCCCGCCGCGCGCGCCGGCCGCCCCCGGGCCGCGGCCGCCGGTGAAGCGGGATGATGTGATTGATATCTGAAATCCGGCGGAAGTGGACCGGCCGGGTCGATGACCGCGCGCCCCCGGCCGACCGGAGGTGAATTGCCATTTGAGTTTTCACCCGGCGTGGCCATTCGTCTTCATCTGTGGTTCACCCCGCCCCCGAAGCCATCCGCCTGCGCGGCGTCCGCCAGAACAACCTCAAGGGCTTTGACCTCGATGTCCCGCTCGGGAAATTTATCGTCGTCACCGGCCTGAGCGGCGCCGGCAAGTCGTCGCTGGTGTTCGATACCCTCCACGCCGAGGGCCAGCGCCGGTACGTGGAGACTTTCTCCGCCTACACCCGGCAGTTCCTCGACCTGCTCGACAAACCCAAGGTCGATGCCGTCGAAAACATCCGGCCCTCCATCGCCATCGAGCAGACCAACACCGTCAAGACCTCGCGCTCCACCGTCGGCACCATGACCGAACTGACCGACTTCGCCAAAGTCTGGTTCAGCCATGTGGCCGAGTGTTATGATCCCGCCACCGGCGAGCGCGTCGAGGATGATTCGCCCCGGACGATCTGGGCGAAAACCCACGCCGCCCACCCGGCCGCCACTTTGCTCTTGTGCTTCCGCGTGGAAAAACCCGGCAACCTCACCTGGCCGGAAATCCTCGCGAGCATCCAAACCCAGGGCTACACCCGCGTCCTTCGACCCCACGAGGGAACCCCGTCTCCGACCGGGCCGGGAGGAGCGAGCTTGCGCGCGCCTTCCCCCACCCTCGCCAAGATCGACGAGCTGATCGCTCTGGCCCCGTCCGCGCTCCACGCTCAACTCTCAACTTCCCCGCATCTCTTCGTCATCCAGGACCGGTTGCGCATTGCCGCCGAAAACCAGGCCCGCTTCCTCGAGGCGGTCGAGACCGCCCTGCATTTCGGGAAGGGCGAGGTGTTTCTCTTTTTACCG
The DNA here is from genome assembly GCA_964486705.1 of uncultured Oleiharenicola sp. Classification (GTDB taxonomy): domain Bacteria; phylum Verrucomicrobiota; class Verrucomicrobiia; order Opitutales; family Opitutaceae; genus Lacunisphaera. The sequence continues at coordinate 2,671 of CAZAOI010000292.1, forward strand.
GACGGCGGTCCGGACAAATCCGAGGCGGCGAATAGCCTCCACCGGTCCAGCGCGGAGACTTTCGCCCCCGCCGGCCACTACTCCCGCGGCCTGCACTCGCCGCGGACGGGCCGGACCTTTCGGGCGGCTTCGCCGGCGCTTTTTTCCTTCAACTCCCCGCTCGGCGCCTGCCCCAAGTGCCGCGGCTTCGGCCGGGTCATTGAGATCGACTATCGCCTCGCCCTGCCCGATCACTCGGTCTCGATTGATGATGGCGCCATCAAACCGTGGGAAGGCGAAGTCTACGGTGAATCGAAGACGGATCTGCTGGTTTTTGCCCGGAAGAAAAAAATCCCCACCGGGGTGGCCTTCGCCGCCCTGACCGCGGACCAGCAGGCTTTCATCATCGACGGCGAACCGGGCTACGGCAAGGACCAGGGCAAGGAATGGCCAAAGTATTGGTACGGCCTGAAGGGATTTTTCCGCTACCTCGAGACGAAGACCTACAAAATGCATGTGCGGGTCTTCCTCTCGCGCTACCGGACCTACAACCCGTGCCCCGAATGCCACGGGGCCCGACTGCAGCCCGAGGCGCTCTGCTGGAAGTGGCGCGGCTCCACCCTCCCCCAGCTTTATCAATTGCCCGTCAGCGAACTGCTCGCCCGCGTCCAGTCGGAGCGGGCCGGGGTGGCGCCGCTGCGGGAGAACCCGGCTTCCCTCCATCAACGCGACCTCGCCGGTGATTCCATCGTCGCGCGCCTGCGCTACCTCGAACAAGTGGGCCTCGGCTACCTGACCCTCGACCGCACCTCGCGCACCCTCTCGGGCGGCGAAGTCCAGCGGGTCAACCTGACCTCCTGCCTTGGCACCTCGCTCGTCGATACGCTCTTCGTGCTCGACGAGCCTTCGATCGGCCTGCACCCGCGCGACATCAACCGGCTTCTCGGCATCATTCGCACGCTCACCGACGCCGGCAACACGGTTGTCGTCGTCGAGCACGACGAAGCGATGATGCGCGCCGCGGACCACCTGATCGAGGTCGGTCCCGAGCCCGGCGCTCGCGGTGGCGAGATCGTGTTCCAAGGCACCGCCGACGAAATGCTCCGCGACCCGCGGAGCCTCACCGGCGCCTACCTCGCCGGCCGCCTGCAGGTGGAACTTCCCGCCGCCCGCCGCTCCCTGCGCGACGCCCACTGGCTGCACTTCATCAACGCCACGAAGCACAACGTCCGCGATCTGTCCTTCCGGCTGCCGCTGCAGCGGCTGGTGTGTCTCTCGGGCGTTTCCGGCTCGGGCAAATCCACGCTGCTCAACCACGTCATTCACCAAGGCCTGCTCGTCCACCGGAATCAGCTGGCCGATGATCCGGCGGCCATCGCGCGGGTGCACTCGGACCTGGCGTTCTCCGAGGTCGTGCTTGTTGACCAATCGCCGCTCAGTCGCACGCCCCGCTCCAACCCGGCGCTCTACTGCGAAGCGTGGGAGCTCATCCGCGAACTCTACGCCGCCACGCCCGCGGCCCTCGCCGCCGGCTTCACCGCCTCCAGTTTCTCCTTCAACAGCGGCGAGGGCCGCTGCGACCACTGCCAGGGCCTCGGCAGCGAGCGCGTGGAAATGCAGTTTCTCTC
>CAZAOI010000293.1:0-4275 GCA_964486705.1 uncultured Oleiharenicola sp.
GCAACGGCCGGATGTTCGTCGCCGAGATGCGCTCCTACATGCAGGACATCGACGGCACCGACCAAAAAGTCGCCAATGGCCGGATCTCAATGCATTGGTCGTCGAAGGGGGATGGCGTGTTTGACCGGCACTCGGTGTTTATTCCTCTGCTCGTGCTCCCGCGCATCATTTTACCTCTGCGGGACAGCCTGCTCGTGCAGGAAACGGATACGGCGGATATTTTTGAATACTCCGACACGGACGGCGACGGGGTCGCGGATGTGAAGAAGTTGTTTTTTCATGGCGCGGCGCGCGTCGCCAACCTCGAGCACCAGACCAGCGGCCTGATCTGGTGCGCCGACAACTGGCTGTACACGACCTATAATTCCCAGCGGTTGCGCTGGACGCCCCGGGGCGTGCGCCAGGAGCCGACGGCACCCGACAACGGGCAGTGGGGTCTGACGCAGGACGACTACGGCAAGCCTTGGTACGTCAATGCCGGCGGGGAACTCGGGCCGGTGAACTTCCAGCAGCCGATTGTCTACGGGGCCTTCAAGGTGCGGGGTGAATTCGCCCCCGGCTTCGCCGAGGTCTGGCCCCTGGTGCCAATCCCCGACGTCCAAGGCGGCCCGATTCGCTCCCGTCCGATTGAGCGCACGCTGAATCATTTCACCGCCACCTGTGGGGCGGATGTCTACCGCGGCGACCGGCTGCCGGGCGACCTGCGGGGCGACCTGTTTTTTTGCGAACCGGTCGGACGGCTCATCCGCCGGACGAAGATCGAAGTGCGCGACGGCGTCACCCGGCTGAGCAACGCGTACGAGCAGGCGGAATTCATTTCGTCGGAGGATCCGTATTTTCGGCCCGTCAATCTCATCACCGCTCCCGATGGCACGCTCTACATCACCGACATGTACCGCGGGATCATTCAGGAGAGCAACTGGACGAAGAAAGACACCTACCTGCGCGGGGTCATTCAGCAGTATGGGTTGGACAAGCGATTTGGCCGCGGCCGCATCTGGCGCCTCGTGCATGACGGCGCGTCCCTCGGCCCGACCCCGCGCATGCTCGAGGAAACGCCCGAGCAGTGGGTCGCCCATCTCACTCATCCGAATGGCTGGTGGCGCGACACCGCCCAGAAGCTGCTCGTCCTTCAGCAGGACAAATCGGTGGTGCCGGCGCTCGAAACCATGGCGCGCACCCATCGGGACCCGCTCGCGCGAATTCATGCGATCTGGACCCTAGAGGGACTGGAGGCGCTGAGCGCCGACCTCGTCCGGGAAAAACTCAGGGATGCCGACGCCCACGTGCGCAGCACCGCGATCCGCGCCAGCGAAATGGGGTTCAAGCGGGGCGACTCCTCGTTGAGGGAAGAAGTCACCGCTCTGCTCGCGGACCCCGACGCCAGTGTCATCATCCAGGTCCTGATGACAGCGGATCACCTGAAGTGGCCGGGGACCCAGGCGCTCCTCCAGAAGACGGCCATCGCGAGTCCGTTTGTCGGGGTGAAGGAAATCAGCGCCCAGCTGCTCAATCCGCTCAGTGCCCAAGTGAGCGCGCAGTTTGGGGGCGAGCAGCGGGTGATCCTTGAACGCGGGCAGCAGTCCTTTATGGAACTTTGCTTCGCCTGCCATGGCGTCGACGGCCGGGGCACACCGGTCGATGGCTTGAGCCACATGCTCGCCCCGCCCCTGGCCGGATCGCCGACTGTGCTCGCGCACCGCGACGCGCTGATCAACGTGCTGTTGCTCGGCCTGACGGGTTCGGTTCATGGCCAGGTCTACGACGCGCCCATGATGGCGATGGGCGGCAATACCGATGAGTGGATCGCCACGGTGGCGTCGTTTGTGCGCACGAGCTTCGGCAACAAGGCCTCGCTCGTCTCACCGGAAGACGTCGCGCGTGTCCGGGCCGCGAATGCGGGGCGCACCGCGTCGTGGACGCTGGCGGAACTGGCGCAGCAAATTCCGCCGGCACTGGCCAATCGGGCGGCGTGGAAACTGTCCTCCAACGCGCCGCAAACGGAAGCCCGCGTGGGGGAGGCCGGGGTGGGCGAGACGCAGTTGAGTTTTTCCACCAAGGCCGCGCAGAAGGCGGGGATGTGGCTGCAGATCGAGTTGCCCGAGCCGGTCCGGCTTTCCGCCCTGCGCCTCGATTGTTTCAAGTCTCCCAAGAACTTCCCGCGCGGCTACCAGATCGAGCTGTCGACCAGCGGCCGTGATTGGGGCGAACCGGTGGCGAGCGGCCGCGGGCAAGGTCCGGTTCTGGAGGTTTCTTTCCCGCCCACGCTCGCAAAATGGATTCGCATCACGCAAACCGGCAGCGGCTCGGTCATGTGGGTGGTTGATGGCGTGGAACTTTACCCGGCGCCACCGCCTGCGGCGGAACCGGTTGGCTCACCCGCCCAGTCCCAGCGATGATCTCCGTTGCCGCGACACCAACCGCTCCTGCGACCGCGCGGGAAAATTCCGCCTTCCTCTCCGGCGGAACGCGGCCGGGCGATCTTGCCGGTGCCTCGCTCCGCCGCCGCTGGTCCTTCCTTCCCTTCTGGACCGGGCTGGCCGTGGTTTTGTTTCTGGGCTTGCTGCCGGTCGCCAGCCGGGCCGGCACCGCCCTTGAGCCGCGCGCCCAGGAGATGTTGCTCGCGTCCCTCCGGGTGGCAGAAACCACGCGGCAGGAGCGGGTCGCCTTGCTGGTCAATCCGACCCCGGCCGAAACCGAGCTGGTGCTCGGCGTGCGCGCCACCTCGTGGTATGCCCTCGGCTTGATGACCCGCGACCAACCGGGAGACCGGACCCGGAGCCTGCAGGCTTTCCGCGCGGTACTCGCCCAGCAGTATGACGCACCGGACGCGGTTTGGGACGGCACTTTTCGCCGTTCCTTCCGCGACCCCACGCCCCCGAAAGAAGCCAAGATGTGGCACGACTATGATCCCAACTGGCGACAGTTCATCGGCACCGTGCTGGCCGTGACTCTGATCGAATATGGCGACCGCCTGCCGCCGGAGGATCGCACGGCCATGGGCCAGGCGATCTGCCGTGCGGTGGAAGGTGAAATGAAACACCAGCGACTGGTGCCGGCCTATACCAATATCGCCATCATGCACGGGTTCCTGTGGTCGTATGCGGGCCGGCTGCTCAATCGTCCCGAGTGGGTGCGTGACGGCGAGGCCTGGGTCGAATCAATCTACGCCGCTTTTCAACCCAACGGTTCGTTCGACGAGTACAATTCCCCCACCTATTACGGGGTGGATCTCTACGGCCTCGCCTTGCTCCGCCGCCATGGCGTCACGCCGCGGCTGCAGGAACTCGGTGCCACCATGGAAGCCGCTCTCTGGCGTGATTTTGCCGGGTTCTATCATGCCGGACTGCGCAACCTGGCCGGCCCCTACGACCGGGCCTATGGGATGGACCTCCGCCGGTACGCCTCACTGGTTGGCGTCTGGCTCTCCCTAGTCCTGCCTGAGGAATTGACGCCGTTGCCGCCGGTCTCCGCGCCCATGGAGCACGGGGGTGATTTCCTCTGCACCCCGACCTATGTGGTGCTCGGTGCGCAGATCCCCGCCGACGTCCGACCCCACCTCGAACGATTCCAAGGCGAACGCCAGCTCACCCGGCCGATTGGCGATGGTCAGCGCGTGGCCACGGCGTGGCTCAGTCCGACGCTCATGATTGGCGCCGAGACCACGGGACTGACCCGCGGAGCCTATTCCCCCACCCTCCAATTTCATCCCGCGACGATCCACTGGCAGCTGCCTGGCGACGAGGTCGGCTGGATTGCCCTACGGCAGTCCGGCCCGGTCGACGCGCGGGCGGAAAAAAATCGGTTGAGCATCCGCACCTCCGGGGATGCCACCTTCCGCCTCTCCGCCGGTGCCGTCGCGCCCGACCAGCTCACTCTCAGCCGGTGGACCCTGCCGGGGTTGACGGTCAGTATCGAGACCGATGCGCGGGCCTGCGAGGTGACCCGGCAGGCGGGTGGGCTGGAGATCACCTATCGGGACGCCACCCGTTTCATCCTCCACCCCGAGCCGTTGTGACGGCGCCCAATCCCATCCCATGATCGCCACCCTGGTACCACGCACCCTGACCTGGCCCGACTACGCGGCCCTGACGGTTTACTTTGCCCTGAACCTCGGTATCGGGTGGTGGTGTGCGCGGCGCCGCCGCGCCGGCGGCAGTTTTTTTCTGGGCGATGGCAAGGTCGTCTGGTGGGCGGCGGGCATCAGCTTCTTCGCAACCGGCGCCAGCAGCATCAGCTGCATGGCCCTGCCGGCCAAGACCTACCAGACGGGCT
>CAZAOI010000294.1:0-4272 GCA_964486705.1 uncultured Oleiharenicola sp.
CGGGGTGCGAGGCTTTCGCGGGCACAATGAATCGCCCGCCTTGCCACATCAAGCGCCCGTTTTTTGGGGAGTTTCCGGGGCCTGCAGGTTCACACGGCGACCCGGGTCGTCCTTGGGCCGGCAATCGTCGGGAGATGCGTTGGGCGGCAAACGAGGGCTCGCCACGCCAAAGCCCTCCCGCAACTGTGGCGCGATCGATGCGCGCCTTTGTCCTGAAGTCCCTGAACGAAATCCGGTCACTGCCCCGACCGGTGCATGTATTGGTGAGCGGCCAATTCGTGAATCGTTTTGGGAGTTTCGTGATGCCGTTTCTCACCTTGTACCTCTCCGGCCGCGGCATCGACCTGGGCCAGGTCGCGCTGGTGCTGGGCGCGATGAGCTTGGGCGGGCTGTTTGGTCCGGTGGTCAGCGGCTACCTGGCCGACGCGATCGGTCGTCGCAACACGATCGTGTTGTCCCTCGTGACCGGCGCCCTGTCCCTGATCGCATTGTACTTCTGCCGCACGGTGCCGCAATTCGTCGTCGTCGCGCTGGTCCACGGATTTTGCAACCATCTCTACAGTCCGGCTGCCAACGCGCTGCTGACCGACCTGGTCCGGCCCGAGCAACGGGTCGTCGCCTTTGCCCTGATGCGGTTGGCGACTAATGCGGGATTTGCGGCCGGCCCCGCCTTGGCCGGCCTCCTCTTTACTCGCGCCCCCTTGTTGATTTTTGTTGCCGACGTCGTCACGACGCTGGTGTACGCGGGGATGGCGTTTTTGTGGCTACCTCACGGCTTGCGCACGGTGGAGGGTCGGATCACCGCCGTCGGCGTCGTCCTGCAAAGCTGGCGGGAAGCGCTCGCCGACATCGCCGGCAATCGCCGCTTCCTCCAGTTTCTTGCCGGCATGCTGCTGATGTCGGTGGCCTTCGTGCAGATCTTCAATGTGCTGGCGATCCATGCGATCAATCGCGGGCTCGGCGCCGCGGCCTATGGCGCCATCATGGGCTGCAATGGATTCGTGATCATGCTCGTCGAACTGCCCCTCACCCAATGGGCGCGGCGTTTCCGTCCGGACCGCCTGCTCGTGGTGGGCTACGCGCTGACCGGGCTGGGCTGTGCGGCGTTTGGCCTCGCCGGCACGACGGCCGCCTTTTTTGCGGCGATGTTGCTCTTCACGGTGGGCGAGATGCTTTCCCTCCCGGTCGGCTCGAACTACATCAGCGAATTGACGCCGGAGAAATACCGCGGGCGCTACTTTGGTGTCTTCGGCACGGTGTGGGCCCTCGCCGGCACGGTGGGGAGCGCGGGCATCTGGTTTTACAGCCGGATGGGGGCCAATTGGTGGTTTGTGGCCGGCCTCTGCGGACTGATTGGCAGCGCGGTCATGCTGCCCCGCGTCCGCCCGATCGCCGGCCCCCGTACCGGGTCGACATCCTAGGGCCGGTCGGTTTCGACCAGGACGTCGGGCCATCGAGCCCAACCGGCCCGCACTTGCACCCCGCCCCGGTGTGCCCACAGTTGCCCACATGGCCACCGCCGCCACTTCCCATCCGCCTGCGACGACCCTCGATTGGGGACGGACCAACTATGCGTTGGCGTGGAAGCAACAGGACGAACTGGTCGTGCGGCGCAATGCCGGCGAGGTGGGCGACACCCTGGTGTTCACCGAGCACGAACCCGTCTTCACCTTGGGCGTCCGCCGGGGGGCGGAGGCAAACCTGATCTGGAGCGCGGCTGAACTCCAGCACCGCGGCATCGAGGTTGTGCAGACCAACCGCGGCGGCGACATCACCTACCACGGCCCGGGACAGATCGTCGGCTACCCGATCGTGCATCTTGCTCCGCGCAAGGATCTGCACGCCTACCTGCGCTTCATGGAGCAGGTGTTGATCAACGCGGTTGGCACTTTCGGCCTCGCCGCCGATCGCCGCGAGGGCAAGACCGGCATCTGGCTCGGCCCGCGTAAAATCGCCGCCATCGGCGTCGCAGTGAAAAAATGGACAACCTATCACGGTTTCGCGCTGAACGTGAACACCGACCTCACGCCCTTCTCCGGCATTGTGCCCTGCGGCATCACCGACGGGACCGTCACCTCGCTGAAGGCCGAACTCGGCCACGAACTCGATCTGGCCGAGGTGAAACGGGTGCTCGCCGGCGAATTCTGGCGGTTGCTGCCGGAGTTCCTTTCTGGAAACCACTAATCCGTGGCAACGCGCGCTCGCCAACCGACCAGCGTGCACACCCTGTCATTCTGAGCGAAGCGAAGAATCCATGCATTCGCAGACGATATCATGATCGACGCCGTGGATTTTTCACTCCGTTCAGAATGACAAACCAGTTTGCAAACCGCTAGTCTGCGCTAATCTCCGCTAATGCATCGCATCACGCCTCCATCTACGCTCTGAATAAGCGAAGATTAGCGTGGATTAGCGGTTAAAACTTCCCACTTTCTGTCCCGTCCCATGACGCCCACCAACCGCAAACCTGACTGGCTCCGTGCCAAGCTCCCGTCCGGACCCGCCTACCAGGCCACGCGACGGCTCGTGGACGAAAGCAAGCTGCACACCGTCTGCCAGAGCGCCCAGTGCCCGAACATCGGCGAATGCTGGTCGCGCGGCACGGCGACAGTCATGATCCTCGGCAACATCTGCACGCGCTCCTGCAATTTTTGCGCGATCCAGACCGGACGACCAACCGAGTTCGATCTCGGGGAACCGGCCCGCGTGGCCGACGCCGTCGCCAAGATGGGTCTCCGCCACTGCGTCATCACTTCCGTCGCGCGTGACGATCTGAAGGACGGCGGCGCCAGCGTCTGGGCCGCGACGATTCGCGCCACGAAATCCCAAAATCCCCACTGCGCCATCGAGGTGCTCGTGCCGGATTTCAAGGGCAACCTGGACCAGGTGGACCTCGTGCTCGATGCGAAGCCCGATATTTTCAACCACAACGTCGAGACCGTCGAGCGCCTGCAGAAACCGGTGCGCGTCCAGGCCCGCTACGACCGCAGCCGCAGCGTGCTCCGCCACGCGAAGAGCCGCGGCTTCATCACCAAGACCGGCATCATGCTCGGCCTCGGCGAGACGCAGCCGGAGATCGAGCAGTGCCTGCGCGACATCGCGAGCGACAAGACCGACATTCTGACCCTCGGCCAATATCTGCAGCCCAGCCCGCAGCACTGGAAGATCGACCGCTGGGTGCCACCGGAGGAGTTTGCGCACTGGAAGAAGTTCGCCCTCGAAGCCGGTCTCGGCACCGTCGAGTCCGGTCCGCTGGTCCGCTCCAGCTACCACGCCGACGAACAGTCGTTGAAATACACCGGCGTGGAGCACCTGAATACGCAGAACACCCTGGCGAACGCCTGACGAGGTCGGCCCTCTTTCCTTTGGAAGCTTTCCGGGGTGGTCGCCGATTTCCACATCGGCGACAGGCGGCGATCGGGACATCGACGCCCACCTCACAACCTAGCTCCGACGAGAGAATCCTCGAACTGCCCGCCACAGGTTCCACTCCAAGCGTCCGCAAATCCTCGAGCAAAGCCCGGTGCGCCGGTTGGGCAAAATACTCCAACACCGCCGATGCCGCGGCTTCGCTCAATCCGGCTACGGGGATCTTGCCGTCAGGAAACAGATCGCTCTTCTGCACTGCAGCCAGTGCTGGCAGTCCGGAAAAGCGCCGCGCAAGATCGCGCGCGGCCACCTCCCCCACCCGCGGAATTCCCAGCCCGCGGACAAACCGCCACAACTCGGCGTGTTTGCTTTGCTCGATCGACGCGAGCAGGCGGTCGGTGGATTTCTGGGAGTGGCCGCCCAAGGTGAGCAGATCTTCCCGCCGCAACCGGTAAAGGTCGGCGACGTTTTTCACCCAGCCTTTCGCGACGAGCCGTTCCACCATCACCGGGCCAAGCCCGGGGATGCCGACGCACGCCGCGGACGCAAAGTACTGCACCCGCCGCCGCACTTGGGCGGGACAATTTCCATTGGGACAACGCATCGCCGCCTCCCCCGCCAGTTGAAGCAATTTGGTCTGGCAGGCCGGACACGCTGTCGGAAATCGATAGGCTCTCGAGTCGGCCGGACGCCGGACGAGATCGACGCCGGTGATTGCCGGGATGATTTCGCCGGCTTTCTCCAGAAACACGGAGTCCCCCTCGCGCAGGCCGAGGCGGAGAATCTCGTCGCGATTGAAGAGCGAGGCGCGCGCCACCCTTGCTCCGCCCAGCCGGACCGGCACCAGTTCCGCCACCGGGGTCAGCACGCCCGTCCGCCCGACCTGCCACGTGATGGCCCGGA
>CAZAOI010000295.1:0-4244 GCA_964486705.1 uncultured Oleiharenicola sp.
GGATGGCCTGTGGGCAACGGCTGACGACGATTACGGCGATCTTCATTTGCAAAATACCTCGCCCTGTCTGGGCACGGGCACGTTGGCCGGCGCGCCCGCAACCGACATCGAAGGCAGTCCACGTCCTAATCCGGCGAACTCAAACCCGGACATAGGCGCGTATGAAAATCCCAACGGCCTCGCACAGACGGCCACTCTCTGGATGCCGACCGACCTGACCACGTTGTCCGGTCAAACGCTCGCCGTGCCGGTCAATTTAAGCAACCCGACCGCCACGCTGACCACCATCAACCTGCGGATCACCTGGCCGCCCACGCGCTTAGCCAATCCGGACGTCACGCCCGCATCCGGTTGGACGCTGCAGCATGAGCAGACCGGTAATGAACTGCACGTGTTCGGTTATCACCTCACCGGCGTCGCCACCAACGCCACGCTGTTTACCATCAACTTTAACGTGATCGGCAATCCGCCGGACTGCGACTCGCTGCGCTTTACCCAAACGATCCTCAACGACGGCGACATGACGGCCACCACGCAGAACGGTTATTTCTGCATCGAATATCCGACCTTTGTCACCAACTTCCGCGCCTTTGGCTTTGGCCCGGCCGGCGTAGATCAAACCCGGCCGGTCAATGCCGCCAATATCAGCATGGTCGGGCCGGTGAATTATAGCGCCGTCACCAATCCGGCCGGTCTGGCCACCGTGCCCGACGCGCGGATCGGCGATTACAAAGTCCGTGCCTCCAAAAGTGGCGATATCGCCAATACGGTCACCCCGGCCGATGTGACGCGGTTGATGCAATCCTTTCTGGACAACGGCCCCGCGCTGAGTCCGCAGCAAAACATCGCCGCGGATGTGGACACCTCCGGGACGGTTCAATTGAAGGATGCCCGGTATATCGCCCGCTATTTGGTCGGCTACACCGATCCACTGGCCTACGTGCTTGGCCAGAGTTGGGTCTTTGTAGACAGCGCCTACACCCTGACGAATGCCAATTGGCCGAGTGTGCCGGACAGCTTTGCGCTTAACGTGACGGCCGATACGTCCCAAACTTTCGGCGCAATCATCCCCGCCGATGTGGATCAATCCTGGCGTCCCCCGGTCACGGCCATGGCCGCCCCGGCTGGCGCCCAAAGCGGCTTCACCATCCGCAGCGGCGATACCTGCGTCTCCAACAAGCAGGAATTGATTTACCCCATCTATTTGGACAATCCGGCCCAAACCGGCGTGACGGGCTGGCGGGTGTATGTGCAAGTCCCGCCCGGCTGGACGATCAAAGGCGTGGACTATGAGGGCACGCTGACCCGCCAATTGCCCAATCCCATGCTGGTGGAAAACATCGTGGACAATCAGTTCCGCGTCTTGTGCGCGGGCGTGACGGCCATCAACGCCTCCGGCCCGCTGTTCAAGCTGATCCTGGAAAGCGAGAACGAGAACGACAAGCAGCCGGTGCTGTTCCCGGTGGCGGTGATCAACGACGGCAGTCTGCCGAGCGCTTCGAGTGGCGGCCAAATCTGTGCCGGTACGGTGGGCATCGAAGACGACCCGGACGTAAACGCCCGCCGGACGGAATTGCTGCCCAATTATCCCAACCCGGTGCAGCCGCGCACGACCATCGCCTACACCCTGGCGCAAAGCGGCCCGGTGAAATTGTCCATCTACAACGCCGCCGGTCAGTTGGTGACCACGCTGGCCGAAGGCGCACAAGCCGCCGGTCATCATGAACTGACCTGGGACACGCAAAATGCGGCGATTTCCAGCGGCCTGTATTTCTATCGTCTGGAAGCGTCGGGCTACACGGAAACACGCCGGATGCAAGTGGTGAAGTAACCGCATTCACCCTAAGGGTTTTTCTTTAACCCTTAGGGTGTTGTCCTAAACGATCAGACCCTAAGGGTTGAAAAACAAAACCCTTAGGGTCTAAGGCAGGCGATGGTTCCGCGCCGGGCAGAGGCGCGGAACCCGCCGCTCTCAGGCAGAAAATGAGAGCGGCTTTTGTCGTTTTTTGATCGTCATCATTCCCCGATACTTTGGAGAAATTGCCGACAAAGTTTGGGCGAATACCATCGGCCTTTGCGAATCATCTCTTCCAGAAAGGGCTTAACCAGCGGAATCAGACCTTTATTTTTGGCGCGAAGCAGAAGGGAGAGGGTGCGAATAACCGGCAGGCCGGAGCTTTTAGCGACGGCATAACCGACGCTGTCGTCAATGATGACGTAATCGGCGCCGAGTTCGGTCGCCAGAACAATCGTCTCGGCTTCGCCCAAATCCATTTGATTGAGCAAGGCGCTGCGCCGGGCAAGATTGACAATAGGTCTGACGCTAATAAAATCGGCGTCGACTTCCGTATACCCAAAACCGTGACCGGCTTTGATTTCGGCATAAACCGCGTCGGGAATAATGATTTGCTGAAAAAGGGTGCGGAGAAGTTCTGTCTGAGCGATGGAAGCCAACGAAATCAGCGGGGTTGTATTGGAAACGACAATCATGGCAATATCCGCGCATCCTGAATAATTTCATTGAGTTCCGCGGTCGTATAGTCAAAAATATATTCGTCATCGGTCTTCATTTTTTCGATGAAACCAAGTTTGTTATAGCCGGCCAACTCGGCGGCTTTGCCTAAGGAGAGTTTCTTCCGGCGATAGAGCATCAACGCCATGAAAAAAAGAACGTCGGCCGTAAACTCCTCCCGCGTTTCTTTCAGCAAGGATAGAATAGCCGGATTTATGGGAATGGATATGCTGACGGCATGTTCGGGCATGGGGTCTCCACGGATAACGTATATTGGAGTAGCAAACTTTAGCTTGCGTGTAATTTACGTAGCTAAAGGCCACGTTTGCACTTGCAAACTGAAGTTTGCTACTCCGGCTTTGAATGAAATTTGAAGTTACTCTACACGCAAATATATAAGATTGGGGTCGGAGCGCTATTAAAAATTTGCCAACCGGTTTTGCGGACTGACGGTGTTTGAATTGACAACTTCTCAAAGATGTCGTATGTTATGAAAGTATCATGAGCCATGATCTTTTTACAGGGGATGCAATATGAAAGCCAACATTCGGATTCTTGTTTTTCTGGCGTTAACGATTTGCGGTTCGTTTGTTTACGTTCATGCAGCGGGCACAATCACGATCCCAACCGATCTGCGCACCCGGCCTACTCAGCAATTCAACGCGCCGGTCCGCGTACAAAATCTTAGCGCACCGTTAGAAAGCTATCGGTTATTCATTCACTTTCCAGCGGGGCTGACGCTGGATACCTTGCTGAGTGATGATCTGCGTTGGTTCAGACAATATACGGTTTTGAACGGCAACCGACTTGAGGTCGTGGCCGTCCGCGCCGACAGCCTGTTCACCGACACCACGTTGTTTACGATGCGTTTCACGGTTGGCGGAAACGCCAAAGGCTGCGATTCCTTACGCTTTACCTTTACCGAGTTCAACGATGGCGACCTGGACTTGGCCCGACAAAACGGCTATGTCTGCTTTGACACGCCGCCGGTTTTGTCGGACTTGCCAACTTTGACTTTTGCCGAAGATACGAGCGATTCCGGTTTGATGTTGGATGCGTACGTTCAAGATTGGGAATACGCAGACAATGAATTGATCTGGAGCTATGTCACAACCGCGCCGGTTAGCGTTTTTATTCAGCCGGGCACCCATCGTCTGGTGTTGCAGCCCGCGCCGGATTGGAACGGCGTCGCCCCCATCGTGTTGACCGTCACCGATCCACAGAATTTGAGCGCGTCCGATACAGTGTGGGCGACGGTGACGCCGGTCAACGATGCGCCGGTCATTACATCTGCGCCATGCCCGGCTGTGGTGACCGCCGAAACGTCGTATGCTTGCGCTCTTGCCGCCAGCGATGTTGAGAATGATGTGCTCGTTTTTTCCCTGTCGGCTCATCCGGCGGGCATGACCATCAGCGCGGACGGGAATCTGGCCTGGCAGCCGCATCAAAACGATTTTGGCCTGCATTCTGTGCTGGTGGTTGTCAGTGATTCTCATGGCGGAGCGGATTCGGTCTCATTCAACATCCGGGTCATTGCTCCACCCGTCCTAACCGAATTGCCCGCGTACTGGCAGCCTAACGCCACCCCGCGCCCCGATGACGTCTTTGCCTATCTGCGCCCGCTGGATTATGCCGTTGATCCCGATACCGACCCGGCGTTGTTACAAGCGCATGTAGGGGTTGATAATCCGCTGATAAATGTCATTTGGCAAGGGGATCGGGTTTACTTCAC
>CAZAOI010000296.1:0-4151 GCA_964486705.1 uncultured Oleiharenicola sp.
GGTCGCGCGGTTTTGCCGGGCGAGCCACGCGTCCAGCGCCGCGACGTCCACCCAACCGGGGGTCAGGCGGTGACGCTCCGGCCGGCCGTAGCCCAGATGGTAGCGCCGGGTTGATTCCGTGGTGAAGGAAACAACATCGGCCAGGGCGATGGCGGCTTCGGCGAGAACCGGGATCTGCGCCGGAAAGCGCTGGCCGTAGAACGTGGCCGGCGTGGTGCTCTCGTGCACGTACAACAGCACCGGACGGTCGGCGGCCTTCGCGGCATGCACGGCCCAGAAGGTGGTGAAACTGTTGGCGATGACCAAGTCGGTGGCGGACCAGGCGACGTGTTTGTCCAAAGCACTCAGCGCCGTCTGGAACGCCGCGGCGGAATCGGCGTGCAGGATGGCGGCGGCATCGATCACCGTGACCTGGGCGCCGAGCGCGGCGAACTCTGCCTGCAATGGACCGTCCTCGGCGGTGACGACCTGCAGCTTGACCCCCGCCGCCGCCAAGAATCGCGCGTACTCGAGAAGGAAGCGCGGCGCGCCTTGCAGACTGAGGCCGTGGGTGGCGAGGATGACCCGCCCCGGCAACGCGGCGGTGGAACTCAGCGGCGCTTCGCGCAACGGCGCACTCAGCGGCGCGGCCTGACGCGGAGCGTGCAGGAGATAGTCCTCGCGCAGCGCAGCGAGCCGGCGTTCGAGTTCATCGCTGCGGTCCACGCTGATCCCGTGGGTCGCGAGTGTCTCATCCCAGGCCCTGAGGACGGCGGCAAACGAACCCGGCTGCTGGACGAGGTAGGGGGATTTCTCCTCCTCAACCGGGTGCAATCGTGTCCGCACGACCTGGCAAAGGTGCAGGCTGTCATCCTCGAGTTCCGCGTAGAGGCGCAGGCTGACCGGATTGGGCAGCTGCGCGGGCACGTCGACAAAACCGACGAAGCCGCATTCGCGGGCGTGGGGATACTGGGGATAAAACGCGGCCGGGCCCGGCGAAGGTTGGTGGATCGCGAGGGGTTGCCAGGATTGCAGGTCCACCGTTCCGAGGATGCGGCGCGTGCGCAGCGCGGGGTGAAAGAGGTGACCGAAAGCCGGGATGCGGCCAAACCGGCAGCAGGCGACGGCGGCCGGCTCATCCACGAAGCCGAGCAGCGGAGCGGGAGCATAACGCAGGTCGCGCGGGTAGGCGATCTCACCGGCCAAAGTGGCGGCCAGATCGGGCAGCGTTTGCTCGGGGTGCTTGCCCGCCTCGCGCAGCAACCGTTGCAAGCCGTGGCAATAATCAATCCAGCGCAGCGGACCGCCAGGCACCGCAAAATCCACGGGCGGCTGGGCGGGGACGACCTGGCAGGTGACCATTTGAAAAACCGACCAGCGCCCGTCGATTTCCAGAACCTCCAAGGCGATTTCCCGGGAGCCGGGTTGGAGTTCGACCGCGACGGAGAACTCGGCGAGGACGAATTTTTTTCCCGTTTGAAAATGGGCGGCGAGGTCGGCGCGTGGCAGGCCGTGGACGCCTGCGAAGATGCGGGGACCGATCCGGGCCCGGACATCGACAAAGTGGCCGCCGGGTTTGGGCCAGACCCAACCGCGCAGCCGGTGCCGGCCCTGCGGGAGTGTCGTCCCGGCCGCGGGCGCTTCGAGCTGGCTGAAGCTGAAGGGAGTTTCGGGCATCCGGGAAACAGGGGGCTTGTCTTACCCTAGCCAGGCCTCGCGCATCATTTGCAGGTGCGGGGGAAAGGCGCGGGCTTGGTGGTAGTTGCGGGTGGCGCGGGCGTAGGCCATCGAGAGCATCTTTTGATCGCCGGCGAGATGGTCGGCGAGGGCCCGCTTGAGCGCCGCGGCGAGCTTGAACGGATCGCCGGCGGGAACGAGGTAGGCTTCATCCGTGTTCGTTAGCATTTCGGGAATGCCGTTGACGTCGGTGCTGACGATGCGGGCGCCAAACACCATCGCCTCGAGCAGGACGCGGGGGAAGGACTCCTCGAAACTCGTGCAGACGAGAATATCGGCCAGCCGGTAGAAGTCGTAGATGTCGCCGGTTTCGTCGAAGATTTTCAGCTCGGTGAGCCCCATGAGCTGGATGTCCTCGGTGAGTGTCTCCATGTAGAGCCCGGGGCGGGCCCCGACCATGGCCCACTGGATCGTGCGGCCGGGAAAGAGCGCAGGCAGTTCTTTTTTGAGGAGATCGATGCCGCGAATGTAGATGTGCTGGCCCTTGCGTTCGCAGACCGAGCCGATGTTGACGATCAGCACGGCGTCCGGGTCGAGCCCGTGCTTGCGGCGCAGGGCGGCGCGGTCGTGCGCGGTGGAGAACTTCTCGATCCGGGAAAAGTCCACCCAGCTGTGCAACTGGCGGAAATTGTCGTTGACGTTGAGTTCGGCGAAAAGATCGCCGGTGGCGCGGGCGGTGAAAACCACGCGGGTGGCGAGGCGAAAGGCCTCCTCGATGGTCGGGTGCAGGGCGGCCGGCAGCAGCGACTGGAAAAAACGGCTCACGGCCTTGCTTTCATGGATGTAGAGGGCGGAAGACTTGCCCAGGTGCGCGGCCAGATGGATGCCCCAGAAGGTCAGCATCGTATTGCAGATGAAAAGGTCGGTGTTGGCCCACGAACGGGAGCGGGCGAATGTGTCGAGGGCGGCGGCGAACGCCCCCGGGGTCTTGGCCTCCGTGAAGGCCGCGGCAGGCCAGATCTCGACCTTGAGTCCGAGCTCCTCGTAACGCCGGCGCAGCGGGCCGTCCTGCGGCGAGGCAACGGTGATCGTGACGCCGGGTTGCTCGGCGAGGTAGCGCGCGAGTTCGAAGATGAAGATGGGCGCGCCCTCGAAGTTGAGATTGTGCGTCAGCACGAGGGCGCGAAACGGCCGGGCGGTCTGCGCGTAACGCTGATGGTACGGGTTGAGGGGCAGGTTGGGCGGGGGAAACGAGAGCGCCTCGCTGTGGTAGGGATCGCGGTAGCTGCCGTGGCGGGCGAGGTAGGCGACATGCTCGCCTTCGGCATAGGTGTTGCCGCGGGTGGCGCTGCCGACGTGGCGGAGGACGGCCTGGGGCGAATAGACCGTGCGAAAACCCGCCGCCTGCGCGCGCAGGCAGTAATCCACGTCGTTGTAGGCGACGGGCAGTTGCTCCTCGTCGAAGCCGCGGAGCTGGCGATAGAGGGCGGTGCGGGTCAGCAAGCAGGCGCCGGTGACTGCGGCCACGTTGCGGGCGGCATGGGGCAGGAAAAGATAACCGAGGTCCTCGGCGGGTTCGCGCTCAAAGAGCACGTGCGCCAAGCCGTCGTCGCGACTGAGGCTGACGCCGGAGTGGTTGATCGTGCCGTCAGGGTAGAGCAGTTTGGCCCCAACCACGCCGACGCCGGGCACGCTCAGCCATCCCACCAGGTCTTCCAGCCAGCCCGGCGTGAGCGCCTCGACGTCGTTGTTCAGATGGAGCACGAGCGGCGTGTCGGCTCGGCTCGTGCCGAGATTGACGAGGCGGGAGTAGTTGAACGGCGCGCCATTGCCGGCAAGGTGGGCGTCGGTTTCCATACCGACGCCAGTCGTCGAGGTGGAAATCGACGACCACCCCGCCCGCACCACTTCGACGCGCAGATCGGTGCGCGCGGGGAGTTCCTGCAAGTAGGCCAGGGCATCGGCGTCGGCAGAATTGTCGTCCACCACGACCACCTTGACGCTCTCGCGCGGCGTCGTGCGGGCGAGGGAGTCGAGGCAGGCGCGGAGCAGATCCACCCGGTTCTTCGTCGGGATGACGATGGTGACCGGATTTTCGCGGAGGAGGGCGGCGTCCCACTTGAGCTGGTGCAAGCAGAGCGCGTAGTGTTTGGCGAACTCCGGCAGCATGGGCTCAGCGCGGAGGTGGCGGCGCTGGACCGCTTCGGCGATGCCATTTCGGGCGGCGGCGAAGAGATAGCCCTTCTGGTCGCCTCGCGTGGCCGTGCTCGCGGCGTGCGCGCGCCAGTGATAGCCGATGAAGGGTACGTGAATCACGTCCGCCGGTTTCAGCAGTTCCCAGCAGCGGAGAAAGAGGTCGATGTCCTGCGCGCCATTGAACTCGGGGCGGAGCCGGCCGGCTTGCTCGACGATGGTGCGGCGGATGACGGTGAGGTGATGGGTGTAGTTATGGGTGAGCGCCATCTCGGGGCTCCAGCCGCCTTTCAATTGCGGAT
>CAZAOI010000297.1:0-4073 GCA_964486705.1 uncultured Oleiharenicola sp.
GAGATCATGGACTACTCCGAGGGCAACCGGCACGTCGGCAACACCGACCTGCCGAAGGAACTCGTCGATCGCTACTATGAGCAGTTTCCCGACGCCATCGGTTTTATCAACGGCTACGGCACCGCCCGCACCTTCGACCTGCGCGACGGCAAACCCTTTCTCAGCTACGACTATTACCTGTCGATCGAGCGTCCGGTGGACGAGGCCGCCGCCGACTTGGAGGAACTCATGCAGCTCAATCCGGCGCGCCCCTATTTTCTGCTCATGCACGTCCGCGAGAGCAACACGATCGAGAAGGTGGCCGCGATCATCGGCCGCCTGACCGAGCCGGTCGAGGTGGTGCCACTCGACACCTTCCTGGCCCTCGCGGCCGGGGCGAAAACCTATCGAACCAATTTTCAGCAACCCACCGATCCGGTGAACCGGAACCCCTAGCGATGTTTGCAAAATCGAATTGTCATCCTGAGCGCAGCGAAGGATCCACGGCAACAAACACGTTATCCCGGGCAAAGCATGGATTCTTCACTGCGTTCAGCCTAAAAAACTCAATTGAAACGCGGAGCGCGCGAAGAACGCAGAGAAGAAACCTGATTTGTGGACAGAGAAATGATCTCACCTGCGAGGTGAGTGCGCCGAGCGTTACTCCGTGCTCCAACATTCTTTTTTTGTGATTTTTGCGTTTTTTGTGGCCAACTCATCTGCGGAATTAAGGTTCAGAATGACCCGCTTCGATTGATTGGTCCTGCAACTCCCCCATGCGCCCCGGCCTCTTCCCCCTCCTGCTTCTCCTGGCGCTCGCGGTGTCCGCTGCGCCGGGGCCCGGCCTGGCGGTCGAAACGGCCAAGCGCCCGTTTGGCCATCAGGACTTCGACGGTTGGCGGGCCCTGACCGGGCAGCTGCTTTCCCGCGATGGGCGGTTTCTCGCCTACGCCTTCATGCCGCAGGAAGGCGACGGCGACGTGATCGTGCGTGAACTCGCCACCGGCCGCGAATTGCGCGCGGCTGCCGGCGCCCTCCCGCCCGTGCCGATGCCCGGTTCCGACGCCGATCCGGAACGCCCGCCGGCCCGCCGCACCGTCCATGTGGTCATCACCAGTGACAGCCGTTTCGCAGTCGCCAACACCTTCCCCGCCCGCACCGACACCCTGCAGGCGAAACGCGCCGGGAAACCCGCCGCCGAGCTGCCACCCGAGGGACTCGTCATCGTCAATCTCACCAGCGGGGACACGACGCGCATCGCCGGCGTGAAGAATCTCCAGGTGCCCGCCCGCGGCGGCGCCTGGCTCGCCTACCTGAAGACCACCGGCGACCTCGTCCTGCGCCACTTGGCCTCCGCGACGGAGCGCACGTTTCCCGGCGTCACCGACTACACTTTCGCCCGCGATGGCCAGACTCTCGTCTTCACCGTCGCGTCATCCCACGGGGCGGAAAACGGCATCTTCGCCGTGACTCCCGGCGATCCCGCGGCGCCCCTCGCCCTCGCCACCGGCCCCGGCCGCTACCGGAAATTCGCCTGGGACCGCACCCAGACTCAGGCCGCCTTCCTGACCGATCGCGACGAGGCCGGCGCCGCAACGCCGCGCCTGGGGGTCTACCGCTGGAAACGCGGCGCGGCCCCGGCCACCCGGATCCTCGCGGCCGGGGCGCCGGGTATACCGGCGGGCTGGGCGATCAGTGGCGAAGCTGCGCCCACCTTCACCTTCGACGGCCGCAAACTCTCGCTCTCCACGGCCCCCGCCCGCCCGGCGCCCGATCCGCGGCTGGCCACGCAACTCGACGAGGAAAAGGTCCACGCCGACCTGTGGCGCTGGAATGACGACGTCATCCAGCCGCTGCAAAAGGTCCGGGCCGAAAAGGAACGACAGCGGGCCTACGTCGGACTCCTCGACCTCGCGAACGGCCATTTTGTCCAGCTCTCCGACGCGGCGCTGGCAACGCTGGCGTTAAACGACGATGGCTCCGCCGCCTTCGGCTTGGACGACCGGCCTTACCGCCAGCGCGTCGATTACGATGGCAGCTACCACGATCTCTACCTGGTCAACGCCGCCACAGGCGCGCGGAAACTCATCGCCCGCGAACTCGGCGAGAAAGCCGGCGTGCGCTGGTCCCACGACAACCGCTGGATCGCCTGGTACGCCGACCGGCAATGGTTCGCCGCCGACAGCAGGGACGGTTCGGTCCGCGGCCTGACCAAGGAGCTGCCTTTCGCCTTCCACGACGAACGCCACGATATGCCCGAGATGCCCGGCGCCTACGGTACGGCCGGCTGGACGCGCGACGGCCAGTCGCTGCTGGTCTATGACCACTACGACCTCTGGCAGGTGTTCCCCGACGGCCGCCCGGCCCGCAACCTGACCGGCGGCTACGGGCGCGCCCACGGGATCGAGCTCCGCCTGCAACCGCTCGAGCCCAACGAACCCGGCGAGGAGAAACGTGGCCTCGCGCTGGACCAGCCCCTCACCCTCCGCGGCGAAAGCGTGCAAACCCGCGACACCGGCTACTTCCGTCTCGCCAGCCTCGGTGGTACACCCGAACGCCTGCTCTGGGGCAATAAGGACTATCGCTACACCGGACGCGCCTTGGAGACCGACACGCTGATGCTCGTTGCCTCGCGCTTCGACGAGTTTCCCGACGTCCTCATCACCGACTCCCGTTTCGCCGCGCCGAAGAAGGTCACTGACGGCGGCGCCCAACTCGCGCCCTTCCTCTGGGGCTCGGCCGAGTTGCTCCACTACCGCGGCCCGGACGGCCAGGAGCTTTCCGCAATGGTCTGCAAGCCGGCCGACTTCGACCCGAAAAAGAAATATCCGACCATCGTCTACATCTACGAGCGGTTGTCGCAGATCGTGAACCGCTTCATGCCGCCGGCGCCGACGGTCGTCATCGATCCCGCGTTCTACGCCAGCAACGGTTACATTGTCGTGATGCCCGACATCGTCTACACTACCGGGCATCCCGGGCAAAGCGCCTACCGCTGCGTCATGGCCGCCGTCGACGCGGTGGTCGCGCAAGGTTACGTGGACGAAAACGCGCTCGGCCTTGAGGGTCATTCGTGGGGCGGCTACGAAACCTCCTATATTCTCACGCAGACCGGCCGCTTTCGCGCGGCCCAGGCCGGGGCGATTGTCGGCAACATGACCAGCGCTTCCGCCGCGATCGGCGACAGCTCGGGCCGCTCCCGCATGTTCAAATACGAGAAGAACCAGAGCCGGATCGGCGTGACGCTCCAGGCCGCCCCGCAGCTCTACGTGGAAAACTCCCCGGTGTTCTTCGCCCCGCAGGTCACCACCCCCCTGCTCATCCTGCACAACGACCACGATGACATCGTGCCGTGGCCGCAGGCGGTCGAATTTTTTCTCGCCCTGCGCCGGGCCGGCAAGGAGGTGTACCTGTTCAACTACAACGACGAATTGCACAGCCTGCGCCGCCGCGCCGATCAGAAGGACTTCGCCCGGCGCATGCACCAGTTCTTCGACCACTTCCTCAAGGGCGCGCCAGCGCCTGCGTGGATGACCGAGGGCATTCCGTACCTCGAACGCGACGCGGAGAAACTCCGCTTCCGCGACACGCCCTGAGCCCCACGCCCGCTTCAAGCAACCCAACGACCCGGTGAATCTCAATCCGTGAAAGAATCTTCATGATCATTACCTGTCATTCTGAGCGTAGCGAAGAATCCATGCGTGCGTCCGTGATGCCATGATCGCTGTCATGGATTCTTCACTTCGTTCAGAATGACATGCTCTAAACATTTTCTATCCTTCGCCATGCGCTTTCTCCTTTCGCTGAGTTTCCTCCTCCTCCCTCTCGCCGCCCTCGCCGCGTCACCCTTCGACGGCCGCTGGAGGCTTGACCGCACCCGCAGCACCGCCCTCGACGGCTGGCACGAGTGGGATCTCGTCATCAGCGCCTCCGGCAGCAGGGTCAGCCTGCGTCACGACATGAAGTGGGGCCGCACCAATTTCTCCGCCACCAACACGGTCGACACCGCGCAGGCCACCACCGTGGAAAATTTCTTCCGCGTCGAGCAGCGCCACATGGCGCTCTACCCGGCCAAGGGCGGCGTGACCCCCGTC
>CAZAOI010000298.1:0-4067 GCA_964486705.1 uncultured Oleiharenicola sp.
GACCAGCATCTCCTCGCTCTCCGTGGCGGGTCCGAGGGTGGCGATGATCTTGGTGCGGCGGAAGGAAGGCTGAGGCATCAGGGACGCAGTCAAGCGGCGGGAGTCCGCCGCCGCAAAGCAAAAGCAGCAGCCCATCCCGGCGTGCTCGGAATTTACGTGCAGGCGGACGCGACTCCGCTACAAATCCAACCCCATGGATTCATCCGCAGCCGCCCAGGGTAAAGCCGCGTCAAAGCGGTTGGTGCTTCCGCCCGGCTACGGGGCGCGGCGCGGGCTCAATTGGAGCGTCGTGGGGTTCATGTACACGAGTTTCTACATGTGCCGCTACAACCTCTCCATCGCGAACAAGGCGATTTCGGACGAGTTTGGCTTCACGAAGGAAAACATGGGCGACATCCTGGCCGCCCAATTTTACGCCTACGCGATCGGCCAGGTGGTCAACGGCCTCATCACCGACCGGCTCGGCGGCAAGACGGCGCTGCTGATCGGCGCGGCGGGCACGATCCTCGCCAACGTCGCGTTTGGCGCGGCGTCGTTCTGGGGCATGCTGTGGCTGTTCATCCTGCTCCGCGGCATCGACGGCTATTCCCAGTCGTTCGGCGCCCCCGGTTTCATCAAGCTCAACGCCTCGTGGTTCAGCCAGACGGAGCGCGGCACGTTTGCGGGCGTGTTCGGTTTCATGATCAACCTCGGTCGCGTGGCGATCAACCAGCTGGGGCCCGCCCTGCTCGGCGGTTTCGTCTTTCTCGGCATGTGGCAGATCCCCCCGCAGCACTGGCGGATGCTGTTTTTCGTGCCGGCCGGCATCGCCGCGATCGTGGCGGTGGCCCTGTGGATCTTCGCCAAGGACACGCCGGAAGAGTGCGGCTTCCACCATGTCTACAAAGGCGAGGCGGACCACGACGATACGAACGTGCACGGCGGGATGCGCGAGGTCTTCAAGACGATCGTGGCGAACAAATTCGTCTGGATCATGGCGAGCGCCTACGCGTGCACCGGCGCGGTGCGGCAGACCATCGACCAGTGGTTTCCGCGCTACCTGCAGGAGGTGCACCGGATCAACCTCGATTCGGCGCTGTTCCTCGTCGTCGGGTTCCTGATTCCGTTCGTGGCCTCGGCCGGGTCCTTCATCTCCGGGATCGTCTCCGACAAGCTGTTCGCCGGCCGGCGCGCGCCCGTGGCGGCCGGCATCTATTGCCTGGAGATGATCGTGATCCTCGTGGCGTCGCAGTTGTCCGGGCCGGTGCCGATCGCCATCGCCTTCGTGACGATCGCCTTCACGGTCAACTCAACCCACTCGCTGCTCGGGCCGGCGGCGGCGATGGACATCGGCGGGCGCAAGGGCGCGGCCTTCGCCTCGGGGTGCATCAATTCGTTCCAGTATCTCGGCGCCGGCGTGGCGATGCAGATCCTCGGCCGCCTGCTGGAGCGAACGGGCTACACGTATTTTTTCTACTTCATGATTCCCTGGGCGATCCTCGGGGCGATCCTCATGTTCAGCATGGCGAAACAAAAAGATCTGCGGAAGCCATCCGGACATTAGGGCGGCCAGACGGAGTCCGCCGGTCAGGCGAACTCATAGAACGGCGTGCCCGCACCCGGCGCGACGACCGAAAACCCGCACTGCAACGCGGCCAGCGGCGCACCGCACGCCGCCTCGACGGCCGCGAGCGAATTGCAGTCGCGGCTGAGATGCGTCAGGAACACGTGCCGCCAACGCGGGCTGGCGACGGAGGCGAGCAGCTCGCGCGCGCCTTCGTTGGAGAGATGCCCGTGCCGGCCGCTGATGCGCTGCTTCGTGCTCCACGGGCGCTTGGTGTCAGCCTGCAGCATCTGCGAACAGTGATTGGCCTCGACGACGAGCACATCGGCTTCGCGGATGCGCTCGCGGACGTGCTGCGGGGCGTGGCCGAGGTCGGTCAGCCAGGCCAGGCTGCGGCGCGGCGAGAGCAGGTCGTCCTCGCCATGGGAAATCAGAAAACCCACGGGATCCTGCGCATCGTGCGGCACGGCGAAGCTGCTGATCTCGAGATCCCGGAAACGAAAGGTGCTGCCGGTTTCAAAATGCTGCCAGGCGATCAGATGCTTGAGGCCGGTTTGCAGCAACTGCGCGGTGCCGCGGTTGGCGAAAACCTTGATGGCGGGATAGCGGGCCAAGCCCGTCAGGCCGGCCGCATGGTCGCCGTGCTCGTGGGTGAGGAAAATCGCGTCGATGTTCTCCAGTTTTTCGCCGATCGCTTCGAGCATCTCCGCCAGCCGCCGCGCGGAAAACCCGGCATCGACCAGCACCCGGGTGTTGTCCGTCTGGAGCAGAGCGGCATTCCCCGAACTGCCGCTGCCGAGAATGCTGAAGCGCATGGCCATTGGCCGCCATGAACGGCTTTCCGGCGGCTGCCGGCAACGGCTAAGTTCGCAAAAAACCGGGAAGCCGGATGCGCCGGGCCGCCCCCCGCCGGAAGGTTTGACGCCGTCCGGATTCTGGATTCGCTTGCCCCTCCATGCCGAAGTCCTCCTCCGTCCGCCGCAAACCCACCCGCAAGCCCGAGCCGGCCGGGGGGGTGCTCGCTCTGCAGGGCACGGTCTTCATCACCCGGCAGGTGCATTTCAACTCGGCCCACCGGCTCTACAACCCGACCAAGAGCCTCGCCTGGAACCAGAAGCAATACGGCCTGTGCACCAACCCGCACTGGCACGGCCACAATTACGTGCTGGAGGTCACGCTCAAGGGCCAGCCCGACCCCGTGACGGGCTACATCATCGATCTCGGCGAACTGAAGCGCATTTTGCTCAAGGCCGTCGTCGACCAGTGCGATCACCGCAACCTGAATGACGAAGTCCCCTTCTTGAAGAACATCATCCCGTCCACGGAAAACCTGGTGATCGCGTTCTGGCATGAGATCGCGCCGCACCTCACCGCCGGACAGCTGCATTGCGTGCGGCTCTACGAAACCCCCCGCAACTACGCCGAATTCTTCGGGCCCGGGGTCAGCTAAAATCTGGCGGTTGTTATCGGAACCCAGTCGCCGCAATCCCCCTCTAAAAAACGACCTCATGAAACAAATGTATCTCCATCGCTCGAGCGGCGGCCAGGAGCCGTCGATCAAGCGCCGCTACGATAAAAAGTTCCGCACCAGCGCCGCCTACCGGGCGGCCATGCCGGACATGATGGAAGCCGCCCACGACGCGATCCAGGGCGCCAACGTGCCGATCCAGCAGGTCGGCATCCATAATTTCAAACTGCCACTGAAATACCGCACCAAGGGCGGCAAAACGCTCACCTTGGAAACCAGCGTCACCGGCACCGTGTCGCTCGAGGCCGAACTCAAGGGCATCAACATGAGCCGGATCATGCGCTCGTTCTACGAACACAAGGGGGGTGCCATCACCGGGGAATGGATGGGCAAGATCCTCAAGAGCTACCTGCGCAACGTGGACACCAAGGATGCCCGGCTGAAGATTTCGTTCTCCTACCCGATGGTGCGCGAGAGCCTCCGCAGCGGCCTTTCCGGCTACCAATTCTACAACGTCGCCTTCGAGGGCGTCATGACACGCGACGGCCGCTATCGCCGCTTCATCCATTTCGACTTCGTCTACTCCTCCGCCTGCCCCTGCTCGGCCGAACTCAACGAGCACGCTCGGGAGAAACGCGGCACCTTCGGGGTGCCTCATTCGCAGCGCAGCAAGGCGCGCGTGACCATCGAGGAGGCCGAGGGAAAAAAGATCTGGGTCGAGGACATCCACGCGCTCTGCCTGCGCGCCCTGCAGACGGAAACGCAGGTGATGGTGAAACGCGAGGACGAGCAGGCCTTTGCCGAATTGAACGGTGCCTACCTCAAGTTCGTCGAGGACGCCGCCCGGCTGCTCTACAAAGAGTTCGACGGCGAGAAACGCATCAAGGATTTCCGCATCGCCTGCACCCACCTCGAGTCACTGCATTCGCATGACGCCGTGAGCGTGATCTGCAAAGGCGTGCCCGGCGGCTTCGTCGCCGACTTCATGGATTTCGGCGCCCTGCTGTGCTGAAGGCCCGGAAATTCTCCGCGGATGACGCAGATTAACGCGGATAA
>CAZAOI010000299.1:0-4065 GCA_964486705.1 uncultured Oleiharenicola sp.
GGAGACGCCCGGACGTGCCAAGGGAGGAGCCGCCAAATTTGTAGACCTGCCAGCTGTTGCTCATCATGCGGGAGCTTGCAGATGCAAGGCCCGTGTCAAGATAGGGCCCAGGGTCTCCCACTCCATCAAAAACGCATCGTGGCCGTGAATGCTGTGCACCGTCGTCCGCTCAACGCGTGCGCCGGCGTTGCGCAAGTGGTGCGCCAAGGCCGCCGCCTGGGCGGGCGTGAAAAGCTGGTCCGTGTCCACGTCGACCACCAGCGCCGTGGCGCGGATCCGTTCAATCGCCGGGCGGGAATCGCCCGGCAGCGGCTGCAGCAGGTCGTGGTGGTCCATCGCTGCGAGTTGAAGTTCGTACGACTGTGCGTCGAAGCGATTGCGCAGCTTTTCGCCCTGATGCTCCAAGTAGCCCTGCACCGGATAACCCGCCGCGACCGGTTTAGCCGGAACGGGCCGCGCCTGCCGGGCATCCAGCCCGGGCTCCGACCGATAGGTGAGCATCGCCATCTGGCGCGCGAGTTCGAGGCCGCGGCCGACCTTGTCGGGATACCCCGGATCAAGCCGCAGAATCTGCCGCGCGACATGATTCCAGCCGACGACCCAAGCGCTGGCCGTCACGCTCGTCGCCAAGGGCAGCACCCGCTCAAATCGTTCCGGCGCCAGCGCCGCCAGCGTCAGGGTAATCATGCCGCCGAGCGAACCGCCGGTCGTGAGATGCACCCGTTCGATGCCCAGTTTGTCCAACGCGAGCAGGAGCGCCCGGGAGAGATCGATGCTCGTCAGCTCCAGGCCGGGCTCGGCGGGAAAACCCTCCATGCCGGGACCGCTGCTGCCGTAGCAGGAGCCGAGATTGTTAAAACAAAGGATGCGGTAATGCGCCGGATCAAGCGCGCGCCCCGGACCGATCAGCGGTTCCCACCAGCCGTCGGGACCGCCCGCCTCCGCACTGCCCGTCAGCGCGTGCACCAGCAAAACCGTCGGCACTTCCGGCTGCGGAGCGTCGGGAACATCGCTCTCGCGACTCCACCACCAACCCCGGGACCGGTGGGAGCGGACCACGCCGCCATGCGCAAGCGCGAGATCGGGCAAAGCCAGATCAAATAGTCGCGGCGCTGCGGAAACGGTCGGCATGAGGACGGCGAACATGATCCTTCCAGTTCAAACCGCCCGCGTCAACGCACCGGCGGCCAATCGCGGCTCGCCGTTGCTTTCCATCGCCGGGCATCCCTTTCGGGCGAAAAGGCCGCGGGCCGGCGACAAGCGGGGGATGAAGTAAATATTCATGGCGAGACCCGGCGGAAGGGGTTACCTTAAGCAATCGGTCGGCCGGACAGTCGAGACAAGGGGAGGACGTGTCATAGCTTTCCGCGGGCCGGCGAAAACGTGTCATAGCTTCCGGCCGACAATTGCAAGAGGGGCAGAACGCCCCGATAACTCCGACCGGGTCACGGCGTTAAGCCGCTCCGCCAGTAAATCAAACATACAAATGATTCCAGCTTGTTGCCCGGCCATCCCCGGCTACGCTGACAATTTCATGGCCAAACGTTCCCAACGCATCGTCCTCAAGTTCGGTTCCGGCATTCTCGCCACGGAACAGGGCATCGGCCTGAGCCGGCGCCAGATTGCGCGCCTCGCCCGCGAGGTGGGCGCGCTGGTGCGCGCGGGCCACGAGTGCGTGATCGTCTCCAGCGGCGCCGTCGCCGCGGGGCTGGCGCTGCTGGATCTTTCCGCCCGGCCCAAGGAACTCGCCGCCAAACAGGCCTGCGCCGCTGTCGGCCAGTCCCAGCTGATGCACGCCTACGCCAGCGCGTTTGCCCGGCAAAAACTGGCGGTTGCCCAATTGCTGCTGACCCATAACGACCTCGACAGCCGCACCCGCCACGACAACGCCCGCAACACCCTCGCCCATCTTCTTTCCCGCCGGAACGTCGTGCCGATCATCAACGAGAACGACTCCGTCGCCGTCGAGGAACTCAATTTCGGCGACAACGACCGTCTCTCCGCCGAGGTCGCCATTCTCGTCAAAGCCGACCTGCTCGTCATCCTCACCAGTGTCGACGGCCTGCAGGATGCCGCCGGCAAAGTCGTGCCGCTCGTGAGCGACTTCAGCCAAGTCGCCCCGCTCGTCCGCGACGACAAGGGCCGACTGTCCACCGGCGGCATGGTGACCAAACTCCAAGCCGCGCAACTGGCCGTAAAAGCCGGGATTTCGGTCTGCATCGCCAGCGGCCGAAAGGCCGGCCTGCTCGCCGCGATCGTCGCCGGCCACCGCACCGGCACCTATTTTCCTGCCAAGTAACCCTGCTTTGTGGGAGGGGCTTTACGCCCCGACTGCTTGCGAAAATCTCTTTGTCGCGGCATAAAGCCGCTCCCACATTTCCCGAACCACCAGGATGTCCGACCTCGCCCAACTCATCACCCAACTGGGACAACAGGCGCGCACCGCCGCGCGCACGCTCGCCACCACCCCATCCGCGCAGATCGATATCGCCTTGCAGGCCATGGCGGCGGAACTGCTGGCCGCGCAAGATGAAATTCTTGCGGCGAACGCCCTCGATGTCGCGGCCGCGATCGCCGCCGGCCAGACGGCCGCGCTCGTCGACCGGCTCACCCTCAACCCGCCCCGTCTCGCCGCCTGCGCCGCGGGCTTGCGCCAAGTCGCGGCGCTCCCTCACCCGGTCGGCCAAGTGTTGCGCGAATGGACGCAACCCAACGGCCTCAAATTCGCCAAGGTGCGCGTGCCGCTCGGCGTCATCGGATTCATCTACGAGTCGCGGCCCAACGTCACCTGCGACGCCGCCGGCCTCTGCCTGAAGAGCGGCAATGCGGTCATCCTCCGCGGAGGCTCCGAGGCCCTGCGGACAAACAGGGCGCTCGCGGCGGCACTCGCGCGCGGGCTCGCGGTCGCCGGCCTGCCTGCCGCCGCGGTCCAGCTCGTGCCGGTGACCGACCGCGAGACCGTGCGCCTGCTCGGCGAAGCCGTCGGCCTGATCGATCTGCTGATTCCACGCGGCGGCAAAGGGCTGATTGAAACCGTAGTGCGGCACGCGCGCGTGCCGGTCATCAAACATTACGACGGCATCTGCGCGCTCTTTGTCGATCGCGCCGCCGATCTGGCAATGGCCGAAGCCATTCTTCTCAACAGCAAGTGCTCGCGCCCCGGCGTGTGCAACGCCCTCGAGACCCTGCTCGTCTCCCGCGACATCGCCGACCAATTTCTCGCCCGGGCCGGCCGCGCCCTGCTCGAGCTCGGCGTGCGACTTCGGGTGGACGATGCCTCCCGACTGGCCTTGGGCGAACTTGTCACCCGCCACTCGTCACTCGTCACTTCGGCCGTCCCGGCCGATTTCCGCACGGAGTTTCTCGACCTGATCCTCGCGGTGAAAGTCGTCGCTGATTCCGACGAGGCGATCCAGCACATCGAGGCGCATGGCTCCCATCACACCGACACCATCGTCACGGAAGATGCGGCTGCAGCGGAAAAATTCCTCGCCGGTGTGGACAGCGCGGTTGTCCTCTGGAACGCGTCGACCCGTTTCAATGACGGCCACGAATTCGGCTTCGGCGCAGAGATCGGCATCAGTACCGACAAGCTGCACGCCCGCGGCCCGATGGGATTGGAGGAGCTGACGTCGTACAAGTACGTCGTCCGCGGCTCGGGTCAGATCCGAAGCTAATCTGGACTCATGCAGGTAAGGTCGAATTGGTCTCGATCATGCGGCAAACCCAGAGGTCGATCGACGATCGGCATCGGTACGGAGACCGACGCCCACCCCACCGGCGCGGTGCGCCGGTGGCTACGCAATCCTCCGACCAGGTGGTCGTCGATGTCCCAGCCGCAGCGCAGGCTGCGCGACTGGCCCCGGGTTCGCAGCGGCGAACAACAGGGCCTATCGACGATTCTGGATCCGGATTTGGTGGTCGTCGGCTTCCCAGCCGCAGCGGAGGCTGCACGACCGGCCCCGGGTTCGCAGCGGCGAACAACAGGGCACATCGACGATTCCGGGCGCCGAAAGGTGGTCGTCGATTTCCACATCGACGATTCCGGGCGCCGCTCCGGGTTCG
>CAZAOI010000300.1:0-4058 GCA_964486705.1 uncultured Oleiharenicola sp.
GCCCTGGGTTCGCAGCCGCGAACAACAGGACACACCGGCGACAGGCGTCGATGGGAACATCGACGCCCACCCAACGGCATCGAGACGGCTTCGCCGGATCAATGCCGTCGGAAACCGCGGATTACGCGGATCGACACGGATATTTCAGAGCCAAGACCAGCCTGGAACTAACCGATCAAATTACGAACCGGATGGTGTGAATGGGATCGGTTCGAGTTTTATCTCTAACGTCTTGATCCGCGCATATCCGCGTCATCCGCGGGAAATTCCGGCTGAATTGTTACGGTTTAGGGGGCGGCGCGCTCGACGCGCACCGACCAGCCGCCGCCGGAACTGAGGCCGTGCTTGGCGGTGAAACTGCCCATGTTCAGCGCAAAGGCCACGTCGAGCAGCTCATTGAGATAGAGCAACGCTTCGCCCTTTGGCACTTCGCCGAAAGTGCGCACGTAGGGCATGACGCCGTGGTAGGCCTCCTTGCCATCGTGAAAGATGGTGACCGAAAACTTGTCACCGAACCGGGGTTTTAGCTCATCGAAAAGTGAGTCGGGGATGTTGGTCCAGACGTTGCCGTATTGAAAATCAATCGTGGGGATGGTGCCGCGCAGCACGTTGTCGGTCCGGCCGGCGTGCTCGTAGGGCAGGCTGACGACCTTCGGTTCGAGCAGCGGGCCGACCTGCTCGAAGGTGATCTTGCCGGAGGCCAGCCGCGCGCCAGTGAGAGCATAGACGTCCCGGCCGTGGAAGGTGTAGCTTTTCTCCGAGCCGGGGCGCCGGTTGACGGTCTCGTCGATCCGGCGCACGGCGGCGATGCCCAGATCCTCGGCGACGAAGGTCCACGTGCCGTTGTCCGGGCCGACGAAAAAGTGCCCAGACTTGGTCTGCAGGACAATCGAGGAGCGCGCGGTGCCGACGCCGGGGTCGACGACCGAGATAAACACGGTGCCCGCCGGCCAGACATAAGCCGTTTGTTTCAGCCGGTAGGCGGCCTCCCAGATATTGTAGGGTGTGTTTTCATGGCTGAGGTCGAAGATGGGCAGGTGCGGGTCGACGCCGACGGCCACGCCTTTCATGATGGAGACGGCCCCGTCCTTGGTCCCAAAATCAGTCTGGAATACGAGAGCGTGGTCCGCGGCGAAAGCGGCGGTGGTGGTCGCGAGGGCAAAGAGGAGTGAGAGGCAGGGGCGGAGGTTTTTCATGCGCAAAGCGGGTCGGAAGAAGAACGAGGATGAGCGGATTGAATCCGAAGATGCGGGAAACCCGGGGGTGTGAAAACAAAAAAACCGCCGGGCGTTTTCGCCCGGCGGTTTGGTCGAAGGGATCAGAACTTGTACTTGAGCGTCAGTTCGCCGCGGACGGGAAGTTCGGCGACGATCGATTCGTTGCCGTAGACGGCGTTGGGCGCGCCCCAGTTTTTCTCGTCGGTGACGTTTAGCACCGCGAGGCGGAACTCGTAGCGCTTGGTCGCGTAGAAGGCGGTGAGGTCGAGGGTGTATTGCGCGGGGATGACGATGGTGCCGGCCACATTGTTGTTGATGTTGCTGGTGTAGACGAGGCCGGCGGTCAGGCCGAAGCCGTTGTCCCATTTATACGTGGCGAGGGTGCTGAAGAGATTCTTCGGCACGCCCTGGCGGCGGTGTTGGCCGGACCCGAGAATGAAGAACCGGTCGTAGAACGGCGTGAGCGAGGTGTTGCCGACGTCGAACTCGGGCGAATTCACGGTGGCGTCGAGGTACGAGTAGCCGGCGGTGAGGTAGATTTGTTTGTTGGGCTGGTAGTTGACCTCGAGTTCCACGCCCCGGGTGTTGTAGGCGACGACCGACCGGTCCAGCTGGAGCGAGGCGCGTTCCTGTTCGAAGAGGGCGAGGCTGATGAAGCCCTTGGTGCCATCAAAGCTCCGCTTCAGGCCCACTTCTTTCATCGTCGATTCGTTGCGCAGGTTGGCGTTGGTGTACTTAGGGCCGCCGCTGGTGGTCACACCGCCGCCGTTGCCCGTGGCCGCGACGGGATTTTGGCTCCAGTTGTAGGTGACGTACGCCGTCACGGTGGGGGTGAACTTGTAGTTGAGGCTGACGTTATAGTTGGGCAGGCCCACCGTGATCGTGTCGGCGATCTTTTGCGGGGCGCCAAAGAGGTCCCAGTTCATGTGGAAGTCGGCGTGCATGATGTCCACGCGGGCGCCGGCGATCAGGGACCATTGGTCGGTGATCCGCCAGTCGTGCTGGTAGAAAGGCGAGATCGTGGTGACCTTGGAAATGCCGGAGTCGCCATTGTCCGGGGTGAAGTAGCGGCCGGGGTGGCCGGGAACGGGGACTTGGGTGAACGGGCTGAAGGCGCTGACCGAGTTGAAGTAGTTGATAAAGTTGTGGTCCTTGGTCAGGTCCCACACGTTGGCCGGCTCGTTGAAGAAATCATTGTAGGCCTCGACATACTGGTAGCGCAGGGCGACCCCGGTGTTGATGTTGTGCTGGTCCTTGGTGAAGCGAAACTCCGTGCGATTCTCGAGGCTATAGCTCGGGTCGATGATTTCCGAATACGAGTAGGAGGAGAGCGTGTTGCGGTCGACATAGCGGAACAAGGTGCTGTTGCCGACCTCCAGGGTCGTGCTCGGGTGGAAGGTCTGGATGGCCTGCAAGTTCACGCTCCAGCCATCGGAGTCGTCGCCGGGCCGGAGCAGGCGGTTGCGGCGGTCGATCTTGACCACCGGCCCGAGGGCGATGCGGTTGCCGTAGGGGAAGCCGGAGACGACCCACTTGGAATTTTGCGCATCGGATTGCGCCGCGGCGGTGCCGCCGACGACGCCGAGGGCGTCGCTGCCGTCGGCATTGGTGCCGAAGCCGAGGCGGTTGCCGTTGGCGTCGAGGTATTGCGAGAAGCCGTTGGCCCCCGGGTAAAAGCCCGGCGCGGGGTTGTTGTTCACGCCGGTCTGGTAAAGACCCTTGTCGATCAGGGCCTGGGTGACGCGGTTGATGCCGAAATTTTCCGTGTAGTCGGCGTAGAACAGCTCGGCGTTGACGAAGAGCTCGTAGTCGTTGCGCCCGCGGTGGGTGATGGCGTAATAAAGCGCCTGGGTTTCTTTTTTCGCGTCCTGATAGTAACCCTTGGAATGCTCGCCCGAATAGCTGAGGCGGAAGGCGGTGTCCTTGGAGATCGGCGCGCCGAAGTCGAGGGTCCAGCGGAAGATATCAAACGAGCCGACGGTGACGGCCAGGCTGCCCTTGGCGCCGTCGAAGTAGGGCTTTTTCGTGATGAGGTCGGCATAACCGCCGACGTACTGCGAGACGCCATAAACGGCGGTCGCCGGGCCTTTCACGATGTTGACGGAATCAACCGAGTTGAAGTTGATGGGCAGGCCGTTGCCGTTGCTGGAAAGGCCGACGCGCATGCCGTTGACGAAGACGTCGGCGATCTGCGAGCGGATGTCGGGGGTGCTGGGCGCGCCGAAATTGGTGCGCGTGTAGGAGCTCGAGGTCAGCTTGGTGAAGTCGCGCACGTCCGAGATGCTGATGGCCGTGAGCAGTTCCCGGGAGAAAATCGTGACGTTGCGCGGCGTGTCGAGGATGCTGCGGTCGGTGCCATAGACCGAATTGAACGGTTTGGAGGAGGGCAGGATCTGCTGGTCGGGCGGCACGCCGTTGATCGAGAGTTTTTCCAGCTCCAAAATTTCGTTGTCGGCAACGGGCTTGGGAGCGGGCTCGGTCGTCTGGGCGGACAAGCGGATCGCGGCGAAGGCGGCGATGAGCGCGTAGGAACGCAGGTGTTTGATCGTAGTCATAGGTGTGGTTGGAGGACTGTTCGGATGAAGTCTACCGAGAGGGAGAATCCGAAAAAACCCCTTGGGGTCAAGGTCTGGTTGCGCGCTCGCGCCTCAGGCAAGAACGGGCTTACCCCCCGTCCTGTGATCGCTTGAGGCTCGCAAGACAGAGTGACGCTGGCGCGGCCTGAGGTCGGGCGGAGCGGCCCGCTCCGCCGCGAGCGGGTGATCGCGTACCTGCCGCACCGGCCGGCGACGAGTGCGAAGCCTCGGCGGTGCGCCCTACGCGTCAGTTTGCTGGGCGAGA
>CAZAOI010000301.1:0-4029 GCA_964486705.1 uncultured Oleiharenicola sp.
CCTGGGTGCAGCGGCGGGCATGGGTATAGTCGTGGGCCGCATCAGGGCCGGGCCAGCAGGCGGCGGGCGAGGAAGGTCTCGAAATCCGGGAGGCTTTTCCAGCGCAGCGCGACCCGGGCTTGCAGCGGGCCGTTGGCCTCGGGCACGGTGAAACCATCGTCGGTGATGCGGAAGCGCACCGTTTCAATTTCCAGGAGATCTTCGGCGTGGGCGAGGTAGACCGCTACGCAGTCGAAGAGCGTGGTGGAGCGGGTGGCGAAGAAATCACAGTGCATCCAGTTCACGCGGGGGGCGAAGATGCAGTAGTTCTCGATCACCGCGCGCAGGACCGGGTCGCCGGTTGCGCTCCAGATCGCGCGATAGGGCTCGCCGCGCAGGGCGACCTGGTCGCAGGTGTCGAGCGGCGTGAGCAAAATATCCTGCCACGGGGCCGAGAGTACTTTCCGCAGCTCGGCCGGGTAGCCCTTAACGTTGGCCTCGGCGGAGGGCGGACCGCCACCGTAGCCGACTTTGAAGCTGCCATGCATGCCGACGAAGCGGCAGCGGGCGGCGATCCGGGGTTCGCGCTCGAGCGCGGCGGCGAGCGTGGGCGTGCAACCCACGGCAATGATGGTGACCACTTCTTTTGAATTCATCACGAGGTCGATCAGGGCCTGGATGCCGTCCTGGTGAACTTTCCCGGGGTACTTGCTGAGATCGTAGCCCTTGAGCCACGGCGCCTGGTTGCGATACTCCTCCGACATCGGGCCGAAGTCCTTGCCCAGGCCGACGGGAATTTCAGTGCGCCCGGCAATCTCGAGAAACTTTGCTGTCACGCTGGCGCGGTAGATGGCGTCACCTGTTTCGGTGAGCACCAGCTTGAGATCGAGTTCGGGCGAGCGAAGGATCTGCGCCAGCGCCCAGGTGTCGTCGACGTCGGTGCCGATGTCGGTGTCGAAGACCACAGGGATGCGGGCGGCAGGGGTTTTTACCACCGCGAATGCGGCGGGGATCCAAAGGAGTGCAGACAACAGGAGGGCCGCTAGTTTTTTCATGGGAGCAGGGTGGGTGAGATTAGCGTTGAGCAGAGGCACCTTCAATTCTCAGCACGGCACCGCCACCAGCCGCGAGGCTCACTTCAAGGGGCTTGCCGGCATCGACGCTCAGGGACTGGATCCGGTATTCGGTCGGCAGCTTGTCCGCGTTCACCCCGTCGCTGACGAGGGTGGCGTGATAAGTGCCGGCGCTGAGGAAGCTCAAATCGAGACTGAGTTTGCGCGCCCCGGCTCCGCCCAACACGCCGATGTACCACGTCGTCCCGCTGCGCCGGGCGATCACAGCGTGTTCACCAACCCGCGATTCCAAGGCTCGGCTCTCATCCCACGTGACAGGAATGGCGCTGAGGAACTGCAGATAGTCCGGGGCCTCGCGGTAGGCGCTGGGGGAATCACAGAGCATCTGGAGCGGCGCGCTGTAGACCACAAACATGGCCAGCTGGTGGCAGCGCGTCCCGATTGAAGCGGGCGTGGAATTGCTCTGGATATAGTCCGCGGCGAGGACGTTCCGCATGGCGCCGGGGGTGTAATCCATCGTCGCCATCAACCCGCGGGTGAAGGGCAGGGTGGCGTTGTAGGCGGGATGCGGGGGTTCCTTGCTGAACTTGTTGTACTCGTTGCCCCGAACGCCCTCGAAGTTGAAGGCGTTGGGCCAGGTGCGGGCGAAGCCGGGGAGCGGGCGGGCGCCGTGATAGTCCACCACGAGATGCCGGGCGGCCGCCTCCTTGGCGATCGCCTCCATGCTGGCGACGGCCCCCTGGTCGTCGCGGTCGAAAAAGTCGACCTTGATGCCGGCGATTCCGAGTTCCGTGAACCGCGCAAACGCGTAGTCCCATTGCTCCGTCAGGGTTCGCCACGTGCACCAGAGGATGATCTTCACGCCCTTGCTGCGGGCGTAGGCGACGATGGCCTTGATAGCGAGGTCCGGGTTGGGCAGCGCCATGTCGTAGGCGTCCGACCAGCCTTCATCGACGACGAGGTAGGGCACCTTGTTTTCCGCGGCAAAGTCGACGTAGTGACGGTAGGTTTCGTTGTTCATGCCGGTCTTGAAGTTCACGCCGGCAAGATTCCAGTCGTTCCACCATTCCCAGACCGCTTGGCCCGGCTGCAGCCAGCGGGTGTCGGCGATCTGCGCGGGACGCGCGAGCTTGGTCACCAGTTCGCTGTCGAGCAGTTCGCGGTCGGAGGCGGCGATGACGGTGACGCGCCACGGAAAATCCCGCGTGCCCTTCGTTTTTGCAATGTAGTCCTCGGTCGCAGTGACCACGCTGCTGAAATGGCACCAACCGCCGGGCTGGGTGGTCTTGGGCACCTTCGCGAAGAGCCCGCGGACTTCAAAGCGGTTGGTCTCGCCGCGTTTTTGCAGATACAGGCCGGGGTAGTCGCTCAGGTCGGCATCACAGAGCAGCATCCGGGGACCGGCCGGATGTTCGATCAAGATGGGCGAATAGGCGTAGGTGCCTTCCTTCCATTCAGCCCAGGACTTCTTAGCGTAGAGGGCCTCAAAGGATCCGGCCATAGTGTTGTAGTCCGTGCCCCACACCTGGCCACCGGCCGCGAGATTCCATTGCAGCTCCTCGGCGCGGACGACCAGGTCGCCGGGGCGGGAGGTGCGGAAGCGGTAGGCGACGCCGTCATTGTAGGCGCGGAAGACCACGGCATAGCCACCCTTGAAGGTGAGCTCGAGCTCGTTGCAGTCATCCTTGATGTGGGTGCGCTGGCCCCAAGGCTGGGTGAACTCGCCGCGCTGTTCGCGGGGCTGGGTCGACACCAGCACCGGCTGGGCCCCGAGCACGGTGCCATCACCCAGCTCCAAGGAGAGGGGACTGGGCCGGAGCAGCGGCACGGTCTGGAAGGTCACGGAGTAATAGATCTTGTGGGTCACGTCCACGGTGACCGCGATGCGCCCGTCGGGCGATGTGAGCTTGTGCGCCGGTGCGGCGGCTAGCGTCAGCGGAAGAAGCAGGAGGAATAGGAAACGCAGGTTTTGGGGTATCATAAGTGCGAAAAGATGAAGCTTTGGGCAAAGCCGCTAGCTGTCAAACCCGAGGGGAACTCGACCGAAATCGCGATCAGCAGGGCAGAGCTGAAACCGGAAGCAGCGGCCGACTTCGCTTGGAGTGACGAGTCGAGAAGGGGAGGCGAGGGCGGATTCACGTGTATGTCGTCATCGATCCGGTTGAGGCGGCGGATTCAGCGGTCGTGGACCAGTTCCCCGTTGAGCCAGA
Source organism: uncultured Oleiharenicola sp. (assembly GCA_964486705.1). Classification (GTDB taxonomy): domain Bacteria; phylum Verrucomicrobiota; class Verrucomicrobiia; order Opitutales; family Opitutaceae; genus Lacunisphaera. The sequence goes on from CAZAOI010000301.1 coordinate 3,263, forward strand.
TCTAAATTCCGGGGCAGCGCATGGGCAGAGGGATGGCCGTCGATGGGAACAAGCGAATGTCTCTGCGCGCACGCCAACCATGGATTGCAGCGCGAGCATTTATTCTTCTGACTCGGTTTGCTGGTACCCACTGCAAACCCATGAGACTTATCCCTGTCCTGGTCGCTCTAATAATTGCCAACGTGGCCCTGGCGGCCGCGACGAATGACGCGCCGTCCGCTAATCCGCGGTTGCTCACCGAACGCTGGCCTGCCCACTGGATCACCCACCCGGCGGCGCCCAAGAACGAGTACGGGGTCTATCTGTTTCGCAAGCAGATCGAGCTGGCCGGTCGGCCAGAGCATTTCCTGGTTCATGTCACCGCCGACGCGCGCTACCGGCTTTTCGTCAACGGCCAGTCCGTCGGCTTCGGCCCGCAGCGCGGCGATCCGCTGGTCTGGCGCTATGAGACGATTGACCTCGCGCCCTGGCTGCAGGCCGGAACGAATGTGATCGCCGCGCAGGTCTGGAGCTACGGGGAGCACGCCCCCTATGCCATCATGAGCCAGCGGACGGGGTTTCTCCTGCAGGGCAATTCCGCGACGGAAAGTAGCGTCGACACGAATGCCTCGTGGAAGGTGACCCGCGATGACGCCTATCGCCCGATCGTCCCCGACCGGGCGCGGCTAAAAACGTTTCTTGTCGTCGGTCCCGGCGATCGGGTGGAGGGTTCGGCCCATCCCTGGGGCTGGGCCGCGGCCGGGTTTGATGATCAGGCGTGGCATGCG
>CAZAOI010000302.1:0-4012 GCA_964486705.1 uncultured Oleiharenicola sp.
GCGCGCTCGACCGCTCGCTCATCCTCTACGCCGAGCACGAGTTCAACGCCTCCACTTTCGCCTGCCGCGTCATCGCCGGTACCGGATCCGACATCTACTCGTGCACCACCGGCGGCATCGGCGCCCTCCGCGGCCCGAAGCACGGCGGCGCCAACGAGGTCGCTCTGGCGATCCAACTCCGCTACCCCACGCCCGACGAAGCCGAAGTCGACATCCGCGCCCGCATGGCGCGCAAGGAAATCGTCATCGGTTTTGGTCATCCGGTCTACACGATCGGCGACCCGCGCAACCCGATCATCAAGGATATCGCCCACGCCCTCAGCACCGAACAAGACGACCTGACGCTGTTCAACGTCGCCGAGCGGATCGAGACGCTGATGTGGGCTGAGAAGAAGATGTTTCCCAACCTCGATTGGTTCAGCGCCGTCGCCTATCACCGCCTAGGCGTGCCGATGCTGATGTTCACGCCACTCTTTGTGATGGCCCGAATCGCGGGCTGGGCGGCGCACATCATCGAGCAGCGCATCGACGGCAAAATCATCCGCCCCGGCGCCAATTACACCGGCCCGGAAAACAGGCCCTTCGTGCCCCTCGCGCTCCGCGCCTAATCTTTCTCGTAATCTTTATCTTTCTCTCTTCTCCCGCCCGACCTCCTTCTGACGAACGATTAAGAGAACGAGAAAGCTTTTCCCCCATGTCCTCCCCCATCTCCAACGTCCGCCCCGCTCCCGACCAGCTGCTCGTCGACCTCGCCGACTACACGCTCAGCGCGTCGATCGCCAGTGATGAGGCTTACGACACCGCCCGCTGGTGCCTCGCCGACACGCTCGCGTGCGGCATCATGGCCCTCGCCTACCCGGCCTGCACGAAGCTCCTCGGTCCGGTCGTCGCCGGCGCCTCGATCCAGCACGGCGCGCGCGTCCCCGGCACTCCCTACGAACTCGATCCCGTGGCCGCCGCTTTCAACATCGGGGCGATCGTCCGCTGGCTCGACTTCAACGACACCTGGCTCGCCGCGGAGTGGGGCCACCCCTCCGACAACCTTGGAGCGATCCTCGGCACCGCCGACTGGCTCTCGCGCCACCAGGCCGCGCACATCGCCCCGGCCGCCTACCACACGCTGCTCCCGGCCCATCTTACGCCGCTCACCATGAAGGACGTCCTCACCGCCATGGTGAAGGCTCACGAAATCCAGGGCGTGCTCGCCCTTGAGAATTCCTTCAACCGTGTCGGCCTCGACCACGTCCTCCTCGTCCGCGTGGCCTCGACAGCGGTGACGACCGTCATGCTCGGCGGCACGCGGGCGCAGGTCATCAACGCGATCTCACACGCCTGGCTCGACGGCTCCGCGCTCCGCACCTACCGCCACGCGCCCAACACCGGTTCCCGCAAGTCCTGGGCCGCCGGCGACGCAACGAGCCGCGCCGTCCGCCTGGCGCTCATCGCGATGACCGGCGAAATGGGTTATCCCTCCGCCCTCACCGCCAAGACCTGGGGCTTCCAGGATGTCTCCTTCAAGGGCAACCCGCTCAAGCTCGCGCGCCCGCTCGGCAGCTACGTCATGGAGCAAATCCTCTTCAAGATTTCCTTCCCCGCCGAATTTCACGCGCAGACCGCCGTCGAGTGCGCCGTCCATCTCCACCCGCTCGTGCGGGACCGCCTCGACGAGATTGCGCAGATTGATCTGACCACGCACGAATCGGCCATCCGCATCATCGACAAGTCCGGCCCGCTCAACAATCCCGCCGACCGCGACCATTGCCTCCAATACATGACCGCGATCGGCCTCATCTTCGGCCGCCTGAATGCCGATCACTACGAGGACGACGTCGCCGGCGACCCGCGCATCGACGCGCTCCGCGCCAAGATGACCGTCACCGAAGACAACCAGTATTCGAAAGACTACCTCGACCCGGAAAAACGCTCCATCGCCAATGCCGTGCAGGTCTTCTTCAAGAACGGCACCAAGTCCGAGAAAGTCGCGGTCGAATATCCCATCGGCCACCGCCGCCGCCGCCGGGAAGGCATCCCCGTCCTGCAACAAAAAGCCCACGCCGCCTTCACGACCCACTACGGCGCAGAAAAAGCTACGAAACTGATGGACCTCTTTGCCAACCGTGAACGCCTCGAGACCATGCCCGTACACGCCTTCGTCTCCCACTTCGCCAAATAATCTCCTTCTTTTTGCTTCAGACTTACGCAAAGCCAAAACGATGCCATTCGTGATGAAGGTCTCAAAAGAGAGGCATTTCCAGGGAATCTATTGTGGCTTCCCCATAGAAGTGACCGGTCTGCAGGGAGGGCGAATCCACCGGATGAGCCGTTCGGCCGAGCGGCGACCCAGTGAAGTCCGGTAGCTGTCACTTCTATCGGGATGCCTCAGCATGAGACGTTGCCGACAAAGCAAAAATGAACCTAAAATTCGTTGGTTCCATCCTTATTGGTCTCGCGCTCCTGGTTTCCTGCACGTTGTCGGACGTGATTTCGGCCAATCATGACACCGACCCAGTCGCTGCCAGCGAAGCTGGCGTCGGCACCGCTGGCGTCCGAGGATCCGTTGATCGGAAGGCACCCTGCCCGCCTTCGGAAACCGCCGGACCGCTGGGCAAATGTGTAACGTAATACGTTACACATTTCCGCGTCTATCCGGATGATCCGGGATGAAGGATTACCGCCTCATCCACCGCCTGAATGCTCGATCGAATCCGGGAGCATAAGCCAATGCCACTTCTTGGCGCCGTGCCGGAGTGGCCGAGGAGAGTCACGTTCCCATTCGCGGCGAGCGGAGGACCGGCTTTCACGTCCCCAACGCCGCCACGATTTCCCGGAGACAGACGGCACCGAAGACGAGCAGGCACACGATGAGCGCAGCGTTGCCCCAGCGGCGGTTGACGAGCGCACCCATCCAGTCGCGGCGGTTGTTCAGGTAGAGCAGCGTCGCCGCGAGGAACGGCATGAAGAATGCCCCCGCGATTGAAAATGCCACGACCACCGCGACCGGTTGCTTGAGCCACAGCATCACGAGCGGCGGCCCGGCGAGAAACACCAGCGCCGCGAGATAAACGCGGCTGGGACGCCCTTCCACGACGCTCGCGCTGGCGGGCTCGCCGCGCCAGGCCGCCACCAGATCCACATAGACCTGCGGCACACCCTGCCACACGCCGAGCATCGCCGTGAACACCGTGCACCAGAAACCGAACAGGAAAATCCAACGTCCTGCGGGACCCGCGACCGCCTCGAGCCGCGCCGCCACCTCCAGTGCGATCCGGGCGCCACCCGCTTCATGGGCGTTCACCCCCGACGCGATGACCACCAGGGCGATGCCGAACAGCCCCGTGAAAACATACGCGAGCCGCACGTCGCTGCGCACTGCCGTCAGCCGCTCCGCACCGTTCCACCCAGCCGCCCGCATCCAGTAACCGTAGCAGATCACCGTCAGGCTCCCGCCGATGCCGCCCAGCAGTGCGAGCACCGCCACCCCGCCGCCGCCCGCCGGGAGTTGCGGCACCAGCAACCCCTCGAGCACGGCCGCAGGCGCCGGCTGCGCCAGCACCGCACACACGAGCACGCACAGGGCCATCACCGCGATGAGCCCCTTCATCAGCCGTTGGAACTGCGCGTAGCGGTTGAAACCCACGAGCAGCGCCGCCCCGGCCGCATGAATCGCGCCCCACACCGGCACGGACAGCGCGGGAAACAAACTCGCCCCCGCCAGCCCGCACGCACTGCTCAGCGACGCACCGACGAGAAACGTCCACAACAGCAGGTAACCCGCAAAATAGATCCCGACCCACCGCGGCAGCCGCGTGATCCAGGCGCGCACGACGGTCTCGCCCGTGGCCAGCTGCCAGCGGGCCAGCGCCTCCGTGAGCACAAACTTTAGCGCCGCCGTGAACGCGACCGCCCACAGCAGCGTGGTGCCAAACTTGATGCCCGTCACCGATGCGACTACGACGTCCCCCGCGCCAATCCCCGCCGCGGCCAGCAGCAACCACCGCGCCGCGTCCGCCGC
>CAZAOI010000303.1:0-3922 GCA_964486705.1 uncultured Oleiharenicola sp.
CTCGGGTAGGGCGCACCGGCCCGGTGCGCCGCGGCGGAGCGAGCCGCTCCGCCCTACCGTTTGAATACACACCCTAGGCGCCTACGCTGGCCGTCCGCTCCATTTCCACCCATTGGCCGCTTGTCCCGCGCCTCGCTTTGTGTTTTTCCCTATCCTTCGATGATCCCACGTTCCATTCCCCTGCTCCTTGCTCTCTTCGTTCTGGCCGCCTATGGCTTCGCCGCCTCCCCCGGCCCCGCGCCAAGATACGGCCTCGTGATTCACGGCGGCGCCGGCGTGATCGAACGCAAGGACATGAGTCCGGAGCGGGAGGCCCAATTCCGGGGGAAACTCTCGGAAGCACTCAACCTCGGCTATGCGGTGCTCGACCGCGGCGGCACGGCTCTCGAAGCCGTCACCGCGACCATCAACGTCATGGAAGATTCGCCGCTCTTCAACGCCGGCAAGGGCGCCGTCTTTAACGCCGCCGGGCAGTGTGAGCTCGATGCCTCCATCATGAACGGCCAGACGCTGGCGGCCGGCGCGGTGGCGGGTGTCCACCACATCAAGAATCCGATCAACCTCGCGCGCGACGTCATGCTCCACTCGTCGCACGTGATGATGATCGGCGACGGGGCCGAGGTTTTCGCCCGGAGCCTGGGCTACCAGCTGGTGCCGAACGAATATTTCCAAACCGAGTTTCGGCGCCAGCAACTCGAGAAAGCTCAAGCCAAGGAGAAATCCGCGCGGAAGGGCGCCGCGCTCCCGACCGACTATTTTTCCCGGCAGAGCCGCTGGGGCACCGTCGGCTGCGCCGCCCTTGACCAGCAGGGCAACCTCGCCGCCGGCACTTCCACCGGGGGCATGACCAACAAGAAATATGGCCGTGTCGGCGACGCCCCGATCATCGGGGCCGGCACCTACGCGAACAACGCCACGTGCGCGCTCAGCGCGACCGGCGACGGGGAATATTTCATCCGCCTGAATGTGGCCCACGATATTTCCGCCCAGATCGAATACCGCGGTGTGGCGATCCAGGATGCGGCCGCTGCCAGCATCGCCAAGGTCGGCCGCCTGGGCGGCGAAGGCGGCGTCATCGGAATCGACGTCCAGGGCCACATCGCCATGGCGTTCAATTCGCCCGGCATGTACCGCGCGCACAAGCTGGCCGGGCAGGCCGAAGTCGTGGCCATCTATGGCGACGAGGCGCAAAAGTGAGGCCCCGTCCCGGACCGTCCGACCAAGCCCGGCCGCCGAGCGCGCATTGGCCCGACCCGACCCAGCCGCCCAACCATGAATAAAAACGACATCCTTGCCGCCACGATCACGCAGCTCAAAGCCGAGCTGGCCCTTTTTACGGCCACCGCCCAGGCCACGCATCACGAAGCCACCCATGAGGAGAACAAGGCCGAAGACAAATACGACACCCGCGGACTCGAGGCGTCGTACCTGGCCATGGGCCAGTTGAAGCAGGCCGCCGAATCGCAGCTGGCCGTGACCGCGTTTGAGTCACTGATTTTGCGCGACTTCGGTCCCGGCGAAGGCATCAGCCTCGGGGCCTTGGTCACGCTTGAGGCCAGCGGCCAGGCCACGCGCTACTTCATCGGTCCCCGTTCCGGCGGGACGGAAGTTTGCTGCGACGGACAGACGATCATGGTTATTACCCCGCAATCACCGCTCGGCCGGGAATTGATGGACCGCCGCCAAGGCGAGACCCTCCATTTGAATCTCGGCGGCAAACGCAGTCAGCAGCGGGTCGTGCAAGTGACATAGTCTTAAATCCCGCAGAAGAATTGGCCACATCCGGTTGTTTGCTGCTGCAAACCCGGGACCAGTCGCCCGGCCTGCGCCTTGGCTGGAAAAGCACAAAAAACGCAAAATCAGAGAGTGGTATTAGAGTGGTCACAGAAAGACATTCACCCGGTGGGTGACTCTGCCCCACTTGAGCGCATGGGAATGTTGTTTGCTCTGTGTTCTCCGCGACCTCCGCGTTTTAACGGCGGTTTCTAGGGTAGCCCCCCCCCCGGACAAGCTCAGGGGTAGTTGCCCAAACCAACCCATCGTCGCAGGCCGCAATTTTTTCGCCGAGCTGCAGGTGCCTGCCTGCCGGCGATTCAGCGTCGAGGCCGTTCGCGCGCGTTCCGCCTGCCCTGCGCGCAGGCACCGTCCTTCCATCCACGTGGAATCAAGTTTCGGCGCCTTGAACCTGGAAAACACAATTGAAATCCAAAAGACGCGAAGAACGCAGAGGAAAAACCAGGCTGGTCGCCTTTGGGAGAATATCACCTGCCGGGTGAAGGCTTCATGGCTTTCGTTTGTGATTCAACTTTCTGTTTTGTGTTCTTTGTGTTTTTCGTGGCCATTCCGGCTCCGGAATGCAGGTTGAACCCAAAACAAAAACGGCAGGGCGCGAGGGCCCTGCCGGTGAGTGTTTTTCAAAACGCGCTTCGCGCGCCCGCCTCAGTGGGCCGGCTTGCGGCGGCTGATCAGCAGGGCGACGAAGATCACGGCCAAGACGGCGGGCACCACCGCAACTTTGCCCAACGTTTCGAGTCCGGCCGCCGCCTGGATGTCCATGGACGCCGCCGTCGCCTCGATTCCGGCCGGCAGGCGGGAGGCGATGCCCTTGTCGTAGAACCGGCCGATCAACGGCACCATGTAGCTGGCGCTGAGCATGCCGGCGCCACCCATGATGGCGAGACCCAGTGCGCCGGTTTTCGGGAAGTTTTCGCTCACGAAGCCCAGCATCGTCGGCCAAAAGAAGCAGACGCCGAAGGCGAAGATCGTGGCCGCCGCAAAGAGCATGTTGCCGCTGGCGTGGCTCATCGCATACAGGCCGAGCGCGCTGAGAATCGCGCTCATGACCAGCATGCCGCTTGGGGAGAGCTTGTGGACGAAAGGCCCGGCGAACTGCCGGCCGACGGCCATCAAACCGGTGATCCAGACGAGCACAAGCAGACCGGAGACGCCAGCGTTGGTGAGGATGGTTGGAATCCACTGGGAAGGCCCGAGCTCGGTGGCGGCCGTCAGGAGCATGCACCCGACCATCAGCAGGAATCCCGGGCGCACACATTCGGCGAACATCGCTCCGGTGGAAACGCCCTGTTGCACCCGTTCGGTGCTGGGGAATTGCTGCTTGAAGAACATCACGCCATAGACCGCGAGCGGGATGAGCATCGACGCGAATTGCACCTTCCAGCCCAGGCCCAGCTTGTCGAGGGCGAAGGCCAAAAGGCCGCCGATGACGATGCCACCCGGAAACCAGACGTGAAACCGGTTGAGCATGGTCGTCTTGTCATTCGGATAGATCGTGGCGATCAGCGGATTGCAGGCCGCCTCCACCGCACCGTTGGCAATGCCGAAAAGGAGGGTCCCCGTGAAGAGACTCCAGAAGTCCCACGCAAAGATCGTCAGCAAAATTCCGGCAAGATGGCCGAAGAGGGCGAGACCCACGATCCGGCCGAGGCCGAGCGTGTCGCACAAGGGGCCGCCAAACACCATCGCGAGCGTAAAGCCCCAGAACGCGGTGCTGGAGATCATGCCGACCTGCTCATTCGTGAGGTGGAATTCGGTGGCCCACGCGCCCATCGCTCCGCCGCGAATGGCGAAACTCATGGCGGTGGTGATTAGGGCGACACAGCTGGCCGCGAACAGACGTGAGGGCTTCATAGGGTGCGATAACGGGGTTGAACTGAGAAAACCTGCCTAGGACAGGCGTGAGGTTTTGATTTTTCGCCTCTGCGGCGAGCCTAAACTCCTCGCGCGGGCGATTTTCGCGCTCCCCTTTCCCCTTCGATTCCGTCCGGGCTTGTCTCGCCGCCTCCCACCCGTCGTTGTGACCCGGTGTCCATGCCGTCCACCGCTCCGCTCGCTCCGTTGCCGGGATCACCCGATCCCGATGTGGTGCTGGACGCGTTCCTCGCCGCCATGGCTGCCCGGGGTC
>CAZAOI010000304.1:0-3914 GCA_964486705.1 uncultured Oleiharenicola sp.
GCGTGCCCTTCACCGAGGAACCCGGCGAGGCCGCCTTCTACGGCCCGAAGATCGACTTCGTCATCAAGGATGTCATCGGTCGCGAATGGCAGCTCGGCACTGTGCAGGTGGACTATAACCTGCCCGTCCGCTTCGACCTCACCTACATCGGCGCCGACAATGCCTCGCACCGGCCCGTCATGATCCATCGCGCCCCGTTCGGCTCGATGGAGCGTTTCTGCGGCGTGCTCATCGAACATTTCGGCGGCGACTTCCCGCTCTGGCTCGCCCCCGAGCAGATCCGCATCGTGCCGATCAGCGACAAGGTCATTGATTACGCCCAGGCGCTGCACACGCAGCTCCTTGCGGCCGACCTGCGCGTCACGCTCGACTCTCACTCCGACAAGCTCGGCGCCAAGATCCGCCGCGCCGAACTCGAGAAGATTCCCTACACTCTGGTGATCGGCCAGAAGGAAGCCGAGGCCCAGAGCGTCTCCGTCCGCTCCCGTGCCAAGGGCGACGAGGGGGTGCTCAAGGTGGAGGATGTGATCGCCCGCTTCAAGCAGGAGGTCGCCACCCGCGCCCTCCCGGAGAAGAAAGTGGCGGCGGCAGTGCCGAATCAGCCGAAGGCCTGAGTTTTACGCAGAGCCGCCAAGTCGCGAATTTCCGGTCCGGAACTATGCGACTCTGCGCCCTTGCGTGAACCAATTCCCACTTTGCTCTCTATCACGCCCGGTCGATTCCGTAATCCGGATGCTGGCTGTGGCGTTTTACGACCAGAATACGTACTTCATCGCCCACGATCCGGTAGTAAAGACCCTAGGGGAAGCGCGCCCTCAGGTAACGGCGTTGGTCTTCCCTGATGATACGCCACCGTTCAGGTGCTTCAAGAATCACCGCGATACTGCGGTCGCATTCGTCGAGAAACTGGGTCCCAAGGCCGTTGACCGCCTGCTGATAAAACCTGGCTGCAGCCACCACCTCGGCCTCAGCCGCCGGATGGTAGATCAGGTTCATTCAATCGCCTTGCGTGCCGCCTGCATCACCTGTTCGTGCGTGCGACCGACGACTCTGCCCGATGAGAGCTCAGCATCCCGACGGACAGCCTCCTCGACCGCCCATTCCACTTCATTGGCCACCTTGCCTGCGGCCGGACCTTCGATGCTCTGCCAAAGAGTCTGGGCCAAAGCGACGCGCTCTGCCAGCGGCAGAGCCATGGCTTCCTGGGTCAATTCCTTCGTAGACATGCCGGCACATTAGCGCAGTCCGTGCTCGCGTCAATCCGCTCACTTCATCCTTTGTGCCTCCGCGTCTTTGTGGTTCAAATTCATCCATGAGCATCGATAACGAAGTCCGCGTCTGGAAAGCCGAACTTGACGCCATCGTCGGCGCGCGGGCCCACGGCCAGTCGCGGGAAATATTGCCGCGCCTGAAATCACTCGACGAGCGCCACCCCAACGTCGCGGAAATCCACTACCAGCTCGCGTGGACCTGCGATGTGCTCGACCACGAGGCGGAGGCCCTGCCCCACTACGAGAAGGCCGTCGCGCTCGGCCTTGCGCCCAACGATCTCGCGGGGGCGCTGCTCGGCCTCGGCTCCACGCTGCGCGCGCTCGGCCAGCTCGAACGCTCCGCCGAAGTGTTGCGGAGCGGGCAGCTCCAGTTCCCCGACAATCCCGAGTTCGCCGTCTTCCTCGCGCTGACGCTGCACGCCCAGGGCAAACACGGCGAGGCGCTGCGCCTGACCCTGGAGACTCTCTGCGCGACGACCGAGGATCCCGGCCTCACCGCCTACCAGCGCGCCATCCGCCACATCGCCGCGCAGCTGTAGGTGGAGCGGCTTGACCCAAGACGCTCAGTCAGCCGCGTTGATCTAACGCGTTCCACCCCCCGGACCTATCTCGCCCAGCTCAGCGGTGCCGGGGCGGGAAACCGGCTGACGACTTCCACCGTGCGCCCTTCGCGGATGGATTGGTGCACCGCTTGGATCACCTCGACGACGTGCGCAGCCTGTGCGCCGCCGGTGGGATGCGGCGCACCCGTCCGCAGCCCGCGCCAAAGTTCGAACACGCCGGCACTCCAGTCGCAATACCACTCGCCCTGTCCGGCCGGGGGACGAACCGGCGGAACGCGCCGGTATTTTTCGCCACACCGCCCAAACCGGATCGGCGCCGTGGCGGCGTGCCATTGCGTGGCCACCGAACCGTCGTCGCCGTGAATCTCCAATCCGGGGCGATTCTCGGCCGGTTCTCCGACGTAGAAATTGGCCGAGAGGCGGGCCCGCAACCCGCCGCCAAATTCCAGGACCGCGACGGTCCAATCCTCGGTCGTGAGGCGGAACGGGACTCCATCCTTGGTCGTCCGGTCGGGCAACAGCACGCCGCCGCCCGCGATCACCCGCGCGACGGGCCCAAACCAAGCGGTGAGCATCGCGAGGGGATAGACGCCCACATCCGCCACCGGTCCCACGGCGTAGAACGGAGCCGGGTTGGGATGCCAAGTCTCGATCCGGCCCCAATCCACCGTCGCATAGGCCACGCGCGGCGTGCCGATCCGGCCGTCCCGGATCATCTTCCACACCGTTTGCTGGGCTTCGCCCAGCCAGGTCACCGGCGCGCAACTGAGCCGCAGGCCGCGCGCCTCGGCTAAGGCGACCAGCCCGGCGGCCTCGGCATAGGACGGCGCGAGGGGTTTTTCCGAATGAACGTGTTTGCCCGCCTCCAGGCAGCGCGTGACGACCTCGACGTGCGCCTGCTGGATCGTGAGGTTCACGACGGCCTCCACCTGCGGGTCGGCCAACACCTCATCGAGCGAGGCGTAGGCGCGGCCCCCGTGTTTTTGCGTCCACGCCTCGGCCCGGGAAAAATCAATGTCACTCGCGCCGAGAATCCGGATCTCCGGCCGGGCCCGCATCGCCTCGCCATAGGCATTGGCGATATTGCCGCAGCCCACCACCACCACTCGCAGCGGCGGCGCGACTTCCCTGACCTCGATCTCCGCCCACCAGCGCGCGAGAATTTCCCGGCTGGCGCGACAATCCTCGCGAGGATCGTACAACTCCGGCTCGTGTTCGACGCTGACCGGGCCGCGAAAACCCGAGGCTTTCACCGCCGCCACGAACTCCCGCATCGGCAACTTGCCCTCGCCCAGCCGGCAGGTCTCATGGCCCATGTCGATGAACTGAAGCCCGGTGGCCACCGCCGGCCGCGCCTTCACGTCCTTGACGTGGACCACGAGCACGCGAGGCCCGAGGTCGCGCCAGGCGGCGAGGATGTCCCACTCCTGCGTCCCGCACCAACCGGTATCGAGGGCCACGCCAACGACGTCCTCGTCACCCGCGCCGATCTTCGCGAGAACCTCGGCCGCATTCTTCTCGGGATGATTCTCCCACGCGTAGGCCACTCCGTGCTCCCGCAAAATCGCCACCGCCACCGCCCGCTCCTTCACCAGCAGATCACACTGGCCCGCAATCACCGGAATATCGAGCGCGGCGCACAACCGGCAGGCGCCATGCAGTTCGGCCGGCCCGCCCATGACCCACGCCGGGTAGCTGCGCACCGCCAACCCGTGCTTCGCCAGCTGGCGTTTCGCGATCTCGATGTGCTCGAGCGTCGCCCAGCGCCAGTGCAGATGCGCGCACCACAGGTCGAGGGCGGTAAACCCAAGCTCCTTGACCTCGCCGAGCATGGCGTCGAAACGTTCCTCGTAAGTCGCCAGCGGCGCGAACCAGGCGTTGGTGGCGTCGTCGCCCTGCATCCAGCCTTTCTCCATGCGATATCCAATCTGGCGGCCGACAAAATTGGCCGAGATAAAAGAAAAAATCGGGGTCATGGATTGGATATAGGGAGATCTCTGCAAGCTGTCCAGCAATGGAGGCGTCTTGATTTCCTGAACGTTGATCAGCCGAGTCCGGAGGCGAAGAGGTGCCCGGCCCG
>CAZAOI010000305.1:0-3909 GCA_964486705.1 uncultured Oleiharenicola sp.
CGCGTCTCCGCGCGGGAGCGCCCGCCGGCCGTGGGGTTCTTCACCGCGTGCTGCCTGAAGACGGAGGCGTTTGTTAACCGCGCGGCGGAACAGCCTTTGGCCGCCGCCCTGACGGGATGGATGCCCTGTTTCCCGGCGTCCATTTTTTCCGGTCCGAGTCGTCGCCCGCCCGCAGCGCGTCAGTCACACGTGAGTCCGCCGGCCGCCCATTCCCGCTCCGTCCATGCTTAGTTATCTTTCCGACTATTCCCACTTCTTCGGGCCGCTCCGCCTGCTGCATTCCATCACGGTCCGCACCGTGGGGGCGGCGTCCACCGCGCTGCTCATCGGCTTTATCATCGGGCCCTGGCTGATTCGGCGTTTCCGCGAACTGAAATACGGCCACGGCTACATCGACGAGCGCACCGGCGCCCTCGGGGCGACGTACTTCGACAAGAAGCACACGCCGACGATGGGCGGGCTGATCATTTTCATCGCGGTCTTTCTGAGCGTGGTGCTTTGGGCCGAGCCGAACGTCTGGGTGTTTGTGGCGTTGTTTGTCTACACGGCCCTCACCGTGCCGGGCTGGCGGGATGATTACCTGAAGGTGGTCCACAAAAACAAGAACGGCATCAGTTCATGGGAGAAGATCGCCTGGCAGTCGCTCGCGACCGTCGTGGCGCTCGGGCTGTTGCTCTGGCATCCGCAGAGCTCCGCCAAGATCCGCGAACTCTGGGTGCCATTCTTCAAGTCGGCCGTGATTTCCTACATGCCCTGGTGGCTGCTGCTCGTGCTGATTTACCTGTGGATCGTCGGCTTCAGCAACGCCATCAACCTGACCGACGGGCTCGATGGTCTGGCGATCGGCTGCACGATCACGGTCGTGCTGGTGTTTGGGATCATGGCCTACATCGCGGGCAACAGCATCTACTCGCAATACCTGCTCCTCAGTTATGTGCCCGGCACGGGTGAGCTCACGGTCGTCTGCGGCGCCCTCATCGGGGCCTGCATGGCTTTTCTGTGGTTCAACTCGCACCCCGCCGAAGTGTTCATGGGCGACACCGGTTCGCTCGCCCTTGGCGGACTCATCGGCGTCATGGCGTTCATGATCCACCAGCCGTTCACCCTCGTGATCGTCGGCGGCGTCTTCGTGCTCGAGGCCGGGTCGGTGATTCTCCAGGTCGGCTGGTTTAAAATTACGCGGCGTCGCACCGGCACCGGCCGGCGCCTGTTCCTCATGGCCCCCATTCACCACCACTTCCAGAAACGCGGCTGGCCCGAGACCAAGGTCGTGCTGCGCTTCTGGATCCTTTCGCTTGGTTTCGCCCTCGCTGGTCTCGCCACCCTCAAACTCCGCTAATTCCATGCCCATCGATTTCAGTTTCGACTCCACTCCGAATTTTCGCGACCTGACCCAGACCGGTCTCGTCCTGCTGCGCCAGCCCGTCGTGCGCTCGCTGGCCGAGCTGCGCCGGCTGCGCCAAGGCCGGGTCGCCGCCGATCTTCGTCTGCCGCGCGCCGCCAAGCTTTCGGCCGGAACCCGCTGACCGGTTCTTTGTCCCCACCCATCGAACGGGCTTCGGCGCGGCCGGCCGCGCTCCCTCATTTCCCATGCTTCCTTCACCCCCCGATGAAATTGCGGTGCTGCTGCAGCGCCCCGTGGCCGTTTTCGGCTCGGGCGTGAGCGGGCACGGGGTGCGGAGGCTGCTCGCGGCCATTGGGGGCGTGGGCCGGATCTACGATGAGCGCGCGGTCGACGCCGACAATCAGTTTAACCCGGAACACGCCCGGCGCCACGGCCTCGTGGTCTTCAGCCCGGGTTTCACCCGCGAACACCACTGGCTGGCAACGGCGCGGGAGGCCGGTTGCGTCTGCGTGGGGGAACTTGATTTCGCGTCCCTGTTTTGGCGCGGTCCGCTCCTCGCGGTCACCGGCACCAACGGGAAAACCACGCTCACCGAGTTTCTGGCCCACGCCCTGCGCCTCACCGGCCGTTCCGCCCACCCGACCGGAAACATCGGTTATCCGTTCAGCCAGTTTGTCGTCGAGCAGACGGGCCGCGTCGAATTCGCCGTCTGCGAGATCAGCTCTTTCCAGGCGGAAACGCTGCAGTTCTTGCGGCCGACCGCCACGTTCTGGACCAATTTTGCCGAAGATCACCTCGAACGCCATCCCGGGATGGCGGCGTATTTCGCGGCCAAACGAACGTTGGTCGAACCCACGGCCTCTGGCGCCGTCTTTGCCGGCTCGTCCGTTCAACGTTACGCGGTGCAGACGGGCCGGTCCTTGCCCGAGTCCGCCGGCATTGCCACCGAAAACCAGCCCGCCGATCCCCGGCTGGCGGGCACCGTCTTCGGCACGTATCCGCAATTGGAGAATTTTCTCCTCGCCGCGGTGTGGTGGCGGCAGACCGGACTCCCCGAGGACAAGCTTTATGCCGCCGCCGGCAGTTTCAAACTCGGCCAACACCGGCTGGCGAAAGTGGGGGAGCCGGGGGGCATTGCCTTCTGGAATGACTCCAAGGCGACTAATTTTCATGCAACGGAGGCGGCGCTGGCCTCTTTCCCTGGCCCCGTGATCTGGATCGGCGGCGGAAAGTCCAAGGGCGGCGACCTGGCCGGCTTCGTGGGGCGGATCGCCGCCCGCGTCCGCCACGCGTTTCTGCTCGGCGAAACCCAGCCGGCGCTGGCCGGCTTTTGCCGCGAATCCCGCGTGCCGCTCACCCCCTGCGGCAGCCTGGAGGAGGCGGTCCGCGGAGCCTTCGCCCTGGCCGCGGCGGGCGACATTGTTCTGTTCAGCCCCGGCTTTGCCAGTTTCGACATGTTTCGCGGCTACGATGACCGCGGACGCCAGTTCGAAAGGATTGTGGAAAAGTTGTGAATAACTTCAATTTTTAGATAGCAAATCTCCAACCCTGCCACTCATATTCCCGCCATGAAAATTCTCCAGATCTTCGGAGCTGTTGTCGCTGTGCATCTGCTCGCGTTTATCTTTATTTTTGCCAGCCCCGGCTGCCAGTCCGGCCCGCGCACCGTGCCGACGCCTGACGCCACCGTGCCGAGTGGCGCCTCGGCGCCAGCGATCTCGTACGACTCGACGGCGGCCGCGCCGCAGGCGGTCGACCTCGGCACGCCGATGTTGACCTATTCGCCGGCCTCGCCGTCCGGCCACGCTGCGCCAACCCGTCCGGGTTCGCCGGCCGCCGCCGCGGTTTCGCCCGCGCGGGCGACCGAGGATGTGGCTCCGGTGACCACTTACACCGTGGGCCGGGGCGACAGCCTCTGGAGTATCGCCAAGAAAAATCATCTGACCGTCGCCGAACTGGCCAAAGCCAACAATCTCAGCACCGGTGCCGCGCTCCAACCCGGCAAGAAATTGATTGTTCCCGGCAAGCCCGGCGCCGTTTCCGCGGTGCCCAACGATCTGGCCGCGGCGAGCAAGGCCGGCGCGCCCGGACCGGAAAAAATTCCCGCCCCCGCCGGTCATGCCAACGGTGATGCGGTCAAGCACACCGTGCAACCGGGAGAAAGCCTCGGCATCATTGCCCGCAAATATCAGGTGAGCACCGGGGAACTCGCCGCCGCCAACAGCATCACCGATCCGTCCAAGGTGCGCGCCGGCCAGCAGCTCATCATTCCTGGCTTCAAGGCCATCGGCAATAAAGGCACCACGACCGCCCGGCCGCCGACGCTCAAGCCTGCCGCCAATGGGACAGCCAAATCGGCCCCGGCCGCGGCCGCTCCCCACTTTGATCTGACCCCGCCGCCGCCAGGACAGGATCTGGATGCCGGCTTGAAAGATGCCAGCACCGAGGTGCCGACCATCAAGGTGGACGACGCCAAGGCCGAGCCGCCGCCGAAGAAATAATCTGCCGCCGACCCCATGGTGAGTTCGCCGAGCGCTGCCGTCCCCCGCCGACCTCTCACGATC
>CAZAOI010000306.1:0-3881 GCA_964486705.1 uncultured Oleiharenicola sp.
ATTCACAGAGGTCATAGTAGGGCGGAACGGGGGCGCCGGCTGCGCATTTCTTGTCCGTTCGTGCGCCGCATTATTTCCAGCCGGTGACCGTGTCGACCAGCGCTTCCACGCATTCAATCTTGGCTTGGGGCATGATGCCGTGGCCGAGATTGAAGATATGACCCGTGGTGCCGCGCATGGTTTCCAGCAAGCGCGCGGTTTCCCGCCGCACGATTTCCGGCGACGTGTTCATCAGCACCGGATCGAGGTTGCCCTGGAGGGCGACATTGCCCGGCACGAGTTTGCGTGCGACCCCGAGATCAATCGTCCAGTCCACGCCGAGCACGCTGGCGCCGGTGAACGCCTGGTCGGTGAGCTGCGAGGGGGTGCCTTTCGCGTAGATGATGATCGGGAAATCCTTCGGCAGCGCGGCGATGATGGTCCGGATCCAATGGAGCGAGGCGGCCTGATAGTCCTGCCCGGCGACAATGCCGCCCCACGAGTCGAAAATCTGAATGGCGTCCGCCCCGGCGCTGATCTGCATCTTGAAATAGGCGATCAGGGCCGTGGTGAGTGTCTCCATCAGCGCTTCAAAAAAGGCCCGGTCGGAGTAGAAAACGCTCTTGCTGCGCTCAAAGTCGTCCGCGCTGCCGCCCTCCAGCATGTAGGTGGCGAGGGTCCACGGGGAGCCGCCGAAGCCCAGCAGGGCTTTTTCCCCTTTGAGCTCGGTTTTCACGCGGATGAGGGCTTGGGCGACATAATCCAACCGCTCGGCGACGGCGGTTGCGTCGAGCCGGTCGAGCTGGGCTTTGTTTTCCAGGCGAAAGTCCATCGCAATGCCGCCTTCGTCGCGAAATTTGTAGCCCTGGCCCATGGCTTCGGGAATGACGAGGATGTCCGAGAAGATGATCGCCGCATCGAAGGCAAAGCGGCGCAGCGGTTGCAAGGTGACCTCGGCGGCGAGTTCGGGCGTCTTCACCATTTCCAGGAAAGAGCTCTTGGCTTTCAGCGCGCGGTATTCCGGCAGATAGCGGCCGGCTTGGCGCATGATCCAGACGGGAGGCCGGTCGAGCGGCTGGCAGGCGACGGCTTGGAGGAATCGTTGGCGGGAATTCATGCGTGATTGGCCCAGTCGTGGGGGTGGAGGAAAATTTCGTAGAGCCGAGCCTCGGGCGAACCGGGCAGCGGGGTCCAGCCATAACGCCAGGCCACGAGCGGGGGCAGCGACATGAGGATGGATTCGGTGCGGCCGCCGCTTTGCAGGCCAAAGTGCGTGCCGCGGTCCCAGACGAGGTTAAATTCCACGTAGCGGCCGCGCCGATAGAGCTGGAAATCCCGCTCCCGTTCTCCGTAGGCCCGGGCCCGGCGGCGCTGCACGATGGGGAGATACGCGGGCAGAAAGGCGTCGCCGACGCTGCGCATCAGGGCAAAGCTTTGCTCGAAGCCCGGGGCGTTGAAGTCGTCGAAAAAAAGTCCGCCGACCCCACGCGGTTCGTTGCGGTGCTTGAGGAAGAAGTATTCGTCGCACCATTGCTTGAACCGCGGGTAGAGCGTCTCCCCGAACGGGGTGCAGGCATCGCGCGCGGTGCGGTGCCAGTGAACGGCATCGTCCTCAAAGCCGTAGTAGGGCGTCAGGTCAAAGCCGCCGCCGAACCACCAGACGGCCGTGGCGCCTTCGCCGGCGATAAAAAACCGGACATTTGCGTGGCTCGTCGGCACGTAGGGATTGCGCGGATGGATGACGAGCGACACGCCCAGGGCGTGGAACGGCTGTCCGGCCAGTTCGGGGCGCGACGCCGTCGCCGACGCCGGCAGGGTCGCACCCGACACGTGGGAAAACCCGACGCCGGCCTTCTCGAAAACCGCGCCGTCGCTCAACACGCGCGAGCGCCCGCCGCCGCCCTCCGCGCGGGTCCAGGCGTCCTCTTGAAATTTACCGCCGTCTTCCTGCTCGAGGGCGGCGCAAATGGAGTCCTGCAGGGCCAGGAGGTAGCGGCGGACGGCGTTGAGATCGGGCGGCATAGTCAAATCGTTCAGTGTTTCATACACGGACCCGACCGATAAAGTCGAGGAAGAGAAAGAAGGAGGGGCGAACGCGGCGGCGAAGGAGAAAGATTATTGGCACCCCTTGACGGCTCTGCTATCTTCCCCCCTTCGACCGCGCGGTTGGCCGCGCTTTTCTTCCCCCTCATGAATTCCGCTGTTCTGACCACCATCGCCGCCACCGGCTTCACCGTGGCGTTTTTTCACGCGGCGATTCCGACGCATTGGCTGCCGTTCGTGCTGGTGTCGCGGGCTCGCGGCTGGAGCCGGGGCAAGACCCTCCTTGTTTCCACCTTTGCGGGTTTGGGGCATGTGGCGCTGACCAGCCTGCTCGGTCTCGGCATCGCGTGGTTCGGCTTCAAGCTCGAAGAGCGGGCCGGGCAGATTTTCCCGTGGGTCGCGGGCGGCGTATTGCTGGCGATTGGGCTCTTTTATTTCTGGCGGCAGGCGAGTGGACGCGGCGTGATGCATCACCACCCGGCAGGCGGACACCATCAGGAGAGCGCCGAGTGCGGTCATGCCCACGAGCACAGTCATTGGGACGACGAGTTGAAGGGCAGCACGCTCGTGTCCGCCAAGGCCGGCGACTGGGCGGCGATCAGCGGGCTTTTCATGATGCTTACGCTGTCACCGTGTGAGGGCTTTCTGCCCGTTTATCTTTCGGGCGTGCAGTTCGGCTGGACGGGATTTTTTGTCCTCAGTGCGATCCTGGCGCTCGGGACGCTGGCGGGCATGCTGGTGTTCACCTGGCTGACGCTTGTGGGGCTGGAGAAGTTCCAGGTGCAGAAATTCGAGCGTTACGAGGCAGCGATGCTCGGGACGATCTTCACCGTGCTCGGTTTGCTGATGCTCGTGTTCGAGCACGGGTGAAGTATCGGGCGGGATCGCTGATCCCGCCGTGCGTTTTGGTGGGCGTCGGTTTCCAGACCGACGCTGGTCGCCGATGGGGAAATCGGCGACCACCCGAGGCGGGCTTAGCGATCCCGCCCTGCAACAGGTCTTCCGAAACTTACTCGAACACCTTCACCGCGTCGGCGGTGAGCTTGTTCTTGTAGATCTCGCCGCCTTTCATGACGAACTCGACCTGTTCGAACTGCGCCTGGTCGGCGAGGGGGTCGCCCTTGACGGCGATGAGGTCGGCGTAGAAACCGGGTGCGAGCTGGCCGACCTTGTTCTGCCAGCCGAGCAGGTCGGCGGCATTGATGGTGGCGGACTGGACGGCTTGCATCGGCGTCATGCCCCAGCGGACCATGTGGACCATCTGCTTGCCGTTCCAGCCATGCGGGTAAACTCCGGCGTCCGTGCCGTAGGCGAGCTTGGCGCCGGCCTTCACCGCCTTGGAGAAATTTTCGCGCTGGGTGCGACCGACGAGTTCTTCCTTGTCGAGAATTTTCTGAGGATAACCGAGCCGGCCAAATTCGGCCATGATGTAGTCGTCGTTGTAGATGTCGAAGACGAGCCAGGTGCCGTGGGCGAGGGCGAGCTTGATGCCCTCGTCGTCAATAAAACTGGAGTGTTCGACCGAGGCGACCCCGGCGCGGATGGCAAGTTTGATGCCCTCGGCACCATGCGCATGGGCCGCGACCTTGCGGCCCCACAGCGCGGCTTCATCCACGACGGTCTTCATTTCCTCGAGGGTGTACTGCGGGGCGCCGACCGATTCTTCCTCGGAAAGGACGCCAGCGGTGGCGCAAAACTTGATGACATCGGCGCCGTATTTGATGTTTTCGCGGACCTTCTTGCGAATCGCGTCCACCCCATCGGCCACGCCGCCGATCGCGCCCTCGAAGCGGATGGAGGGCGACATGCCGTTAAGATCGACGTGGCCGCCGGTGGCGCCGAGGGTGGGGCCGCTGGCG
>CAZAOI010000307.1:0-3872 GCA_964486705.1 uncultured Oleiharenicola sp.
TATCGCTGATGTGGACATGCCGGACGAAGCGCGTCGAATGCCCTGAGCCTGTCGAAGGGCTGAAGTTCGGATGCCAATCCGCGACGCGCTTCGCTTGCTCATAGCCTGCGACCGGCAATTCAAAGACAAGACCAGTTGAACCCCCGAGACCGTTAAGACTGCGCGACGAATGGCCCCGAGCAAAGGCCAACGGCCTGCGTCGAAGGGCAGCTTTGGGCGGCGAAGTGGTGAAGTAATGGCCAAGTGGTGGTGGAGTAGCGATGCAGTAGGCCCTGACTCGCATGGCCAAATTCACCAGACACTTGTCTGGGAATTCACTCATTTGAATGCGTGGCGGGAGAAGTGACCTCTATTCGGTGCTCTTGGCTTCGTTAAATTCGTGTCCGAACCAAGTTGGAGTGCCGCTCTGTGGCATCTCGACGGCATAGCCCAGCTCCTTGTAACCGGCCAGGCGGCGGCGAAACATGGCATTCGTGAGGGCGTGATTTTCGTCTACATAGTCGTAAATTATCGGAGCTCCCTTTGCGGCGTGTGTCCGGTGAAGTCTGCCGGCATATTGCACCAGTCGGCCCTTCCACGAGAGGGGCATCGCCAACATCAAAGTATCCAAACGCGGAAGGTCGAATCCTTCGCCGATCAGCGAAGCCGTTGCGAAAAGCACGAATGGCTTCCCCTCCTCATAGTGTTCGCCGATCTGCCGCAGCACTTCGCTCCGGGCCTTTTTCCCCACTTGACCGTCCAGTCGGTGCCACATCACACCTGTTGCCTTCGCCGTGAACGCCTGTTGCAAACGGTCAAGATAGACCTTGCGATCCGCCAGCACGAGCGGGGATCGCCCTGCCGCCGCGCACGACAACAAGTCGGCGACAATTACACCGATCCGTTTTTCATCCTGCACTAACGCTTCCCACACGACATGGATAGGCGGCCGGGGCCCAACATCAGGTGGCAGTGCCACGGTGGTGCGGCGAACCATCACCGTCCGCAACTCACCGGAGGGCGCATCAACCAGGGTGTGCCGGATCGGACCGCATTGGGCGAAGAGCAGTTTCTCCAATCGGTCTTTTCGCTTGGGCGTGGCCGTGAGTCCGTAAACGCGCCGGCTGGGGCAGGCTTTTAGCACCGCTTCGAACGAAGAGGCGGGCACATGATGGCATTCGTCGACGATGACCACCCCGTAGCCGGTCAGCGCTGCCGCCAGATCTTCCACGCGAGCCAGCGATGGCAGCATCGCAATATCGAATCGCCGGGTGAGCCGATGAGTCTGTCCACGCCAGATTCCGATCTCCTTTCGTTTTAAGCCGAGGAACCGCATGGCTGTCTCACGCCACTGCTCCACGAGCACCGCTCGGTGAACCAGCACCAGCGCGGACGTGCGCGCACGCGCAATCAGAGCGCAACCCATGACGGTCTTCCCCGCGCCCGGCGGGGCGCACAGCACCCCTTGATCCTCCGCGATTATTTTGCGCACCGCCTCCTCCTGGCCTTCCCGTAACTCACCTTGGAATCTCCATGACACACGCTTCCCGGTATCCCGCGCGTCCTGCACGACCACCGTCGCGCCGGCCATTTCCAATATTGCAAGGCTTCGCTCCAGCACACCCCGCGGCAGCACGAGTCGGTCGGCATGCCATTCGCCAGCAAAAAGGAATCGCGGCGTATCAAACGTTGCGAACCGCAGTCGCAGTTTCTCGTGAAAGACAGGATTGGGAAACGTTGCGAGTCGCCGTAGTGCCGCCAGGACCGGGGTCGGCAGCGAGCGAGGCACGTGGATCTGGGAATCAAGTCGCACCGTCACTTCGCCTGCGATCATTCCGCAGCGAATTCGAGGGTGTGACAGGTCCAATACGGCCGCGTCAGTTTGCAGAGCGAGGTCGTGGTCGAGGCCGGGACCGCACCGAGCGGACAAAGAAAGGGCTGCAAGTGGTGCAATTCTGGCCAGAATTCGTTCCAGGCCCGCACGATCCAATCGTGGGAGACAGGCCAAATAGGACCACTGATCTTCGAACGCCGCCATCCGTGAATCGACGAAGAGAGTGTTCCCCTGCTGCCGCGGCAATTTGGCCAACGGCAGCGCAATCAAATTTCCGAATCCACCTACGGGCAACGTGTCCTGATTTGGAAACAGCCGGTCGTATGTGCCCAAGCCGAGCGCCGGTCGCAGAGCCGAAGCTCTGGCAACGAGGATCGTTCCCAACCTTCGTGCCGCCGCGGCCGGCACGGGCTCGGCGAAGAAGATCCAGGCATGCGCGCCTTTGCCCGAGCGCGAACGCTCGATGGCAATCGTCACGCCAGCCCGCTCGGCGGCCTCGCGGTAGGCGAGCACGTCTTCCCACCAACCTTCACCATCGAAATCGGCGGCAAGAAAACGGCACGTGTCATCTATTCCAATCGCATACACGCCGAGAGTGTTTGTCCCACGCAGATGGGCTTCCACGGCACGCTCGTCGAGCGCCGGGAAGTTTTGATGAGGACACTCCGAACATTTCACCTTCGGCTTCTGGCAGATCTTATTCAGCCGATTCGCAAAACTGTCATTGTCGCACGCCGGAGAATAGCCGCTTTTGCCTGTTTTGCTGTTCTCCCACCGCTTGGGGTAAACTGATCGCCGCGTGCCGAACAGATCGAGAAACAGGGCGATCTTCTCCGCAGGCGTACGGGGTATCTGCGCCGCCCTCGATGTTTCCTCGAGCGCAAGTCCTCCATCGGACTCCAGGGCCACAAGCTCATCTTCCGTCTTCGCAAGCTCCGTCGTGAGCGCCGTCAGTTTCAGGCGGAGATCGGCCAAGTGTTGTTGCCGTGGCAAAGGGTCCATTACCTGCGGGTCGACCGCCGTTGAACCGCGGGAGCATCCGGCACCAGACGGGCCGGCTCATCCAGGATTGCGAGAATCGCGCGTGCGCAGAAAACGCGGTCGCGCTTGCCATCGCCCACTTTGGCCAGAACGCCGCCGGCTTCCAATGCAACAATCGCCCGCATCACGGTGTTGTAGGCCACGCCCAACTGGCGCTCCGTCTCACGCGGGGTGAGGAAGGGATTGGCGCCGATGAGGTCGATGAGTTGCAGCGGAACCTTCGAGCCGCCTCCCGCGAAGTCGTCCCGCCAGGCGGCAAGCTGCTGATTGATCCGTTCCGCGCGGCTCAGCGCATCTTCCGACTGCCGGGCCACGCCGTTGAGGAAGTATTCGATCCAAGTCGTCCAGTCGCCTCGTTCGGTAATTCCACGCAGGCCTTCGTAATAATCGTTCCTCGTTGCCTCGAAAAACGCCGACAAATAGAGCAGCGGCTCGGGCAGCACTCCGCGCGCACAGAGGGAAAGAGTGATGAGCAAGCGCCCGACCCGTCCGTTGCCATCGATGAAGGGGTGGATGGCCTCGAACTGGTAGTGCATCAAGGCGGCATGCACGAGCGGGGGAATCGTCTCCTCGTGCAAGAAATCCTCCCAACGGCCAAGGTGTTCCAAGAGAACGTCAGGCGGGGGCGGCACATATGAGGCATCGACGAGGGTGCAGCCCGGCCGGCCGATCCAGTTCTGCGTGCGGCGAAATTCTCCCGGCGTCGCATGGTCTCCACGGACTCCGGCCATCAATTTCTCGTGAAGCTCGCGGACCAAGCGGAGCGAAAGCGGGAGCGTCTGCAACCGTTTCAGGCCATGTTCCAGCGCGGCGACGTAGTTGCCCACTTCGCGCAAGTCTTCCGGGCTGCGCTCGGGGGCTGCCCCCGCCTCTGCCGCCAATAGCTCGCCCAGCGTTGCCTGGGTGCCCTCGATCCGGCTTGAGTAAACGGCTTCGCGACGAACGAAAGGCCGGATGAGCACGTGAGGATTCGGGAGACGCCGACCCTCACCGGCGAGACGCCCCAGCAGCCGGTCCG